>JABDCA010000001.1:0-141431 GCA_013288345.1 Bacteroidota bacterium
TATGACACCATATAGCCCTTTTCCACATTTACCGCAAATCAACATACCTTTCAAAAGATAAAAGTGAACTTTATTATTTCTTTCAGAGTTAATGTTGTTTTTCTTGAGGTTATCTTGAACCATTTGCCATAAAACTGGGTCAATTAATGGTGTCAACCTGATTATATTGCCTTTATATATCCTTTCGCCCTTATATAAAGGGTTCTTTAATATGCCGAGAATGGTAGCAGATCTCCAAATTATATTTTCAGGCTTAATTATTCTTGGTTCGCCAGTTCTCCTGTTTTTCAATTTAAGCCCCTTTGAGAGGCTTTTTCTTCCTCTCGTTAGAACACCCTCGTTATTTAAAATATCGGCGATTTTACCCCCTCCTTTCCCTTGAAGGCTCAAATTATATATCCGCTGTATTATCTTACTTTCTTCTGGATGTATTTCAAGAACACCACTCACAACTCTATTAATTTGATTATCCACATATACCGGTATCCTTTCTCTTCGGAATCCATAAGGTAACATAACTCCTCCGCTCCAATTGCCTTTCTTGGCAGACTCCCCTAAACTTCTTACGATCCTTTCATTCTTTTGCCTTATCTCATGTTGGCTCAAAACGCTATTGATCCCAAGCATTAATTCATGTTGAGGGTTGTTTTTAATATCATAAACACTCCTAGAATCATAAAGCAGAATACCAAATTCTTTTACTATCTCTAAAATATTCGCTGCAATTTGTCGAGTTCTGGCTAACCTATCCCATTCGGTGTAAAAAATATGTTTTACCTCACCTGCCTTGCATAGGTCAAGTAATTTCTGAAGAATTGGTCTATTTCTAAGGTCGTCCTTGGTTGCACTTCTACCAGTATTAATATCACCTTCCCTATGGATTCTATACTCCATATTGTTTCTTTTGGCGGTTTGGATACCAGCCTCCCTTTGAGCCGGTATGCTGTTATTCATTTTGGCACTCTTATCTCCGCTTACTCGGACGTAAATGTGCAGTATCTCCTTTTTCATTAAACTGATGTTTTTAAGTATTTGTTATATGCTGAAACCAACTTCTTTAATGCCTTGGAATATTTCCCTTCAACCACAGGCTGAGTAACTGACAGTAGCTTAATACCTCTTTCTTTCAATTCGTAATACAATTCCATATCCCTGCCCCTACTAAATCGGTCAAAACTATATACCACTATATATTTGACGTTGGCTTTGCCGGTTATTAAAGAATTGGTCATTTCTACAAACTCTTTCCGCTTTAAGTCTACCCCAACTGAATTATCTTCAAAGGATTTAACAATATTCAATCCGTTTTTCAGGCAATATTCTTCACATGATTCTCTTTGCATTCTAAGGCTATTATTGGAATTTGACGTCTGTTTATCTGCGTTTACCCTACAATATATGTAGGCATTATTATTTGCAGGCTTTCTCATGTAGGCTTTAACTACGGCATTCCCTTTAGGCTTTTGAATAATCACATTTGCCTTGACTTTACCAGAAGTCTGGAATTTTTTTAATGTCTCTTTTGTTATTGTCATTTTGTTTTATATTATAATTTAAGTCTTATACGTATTGAGGTATACTAATTGTTTCAAACTTTAAAAAAAAACTATATTTAATGGCTAATCTTGATTAAATAAGTTGCCTCTATAATTTCACTCAATTCAATTATGGCACACGCAGACGAAAATAAAGAACCTGCAATATATACAGGTCAATTAGATAGCAATGGGTTTGCTATTGTGCCTATTGCTTTACTTGGTGCAGACTTAAATAATGGTTTAGAAAAAACAAATGCTTTAATAGATACCGGGGCAAATGTAAGCGCATGTAAAGAAAGCTTATTTAAAAAATTATCATTTAAAAAAGCACGCGAACTCCCAACAGATTCACTTCAAGATGGCAGTACAAAATTAGAAGATGAATATTTTGGAGTATTATATTTCCCTTTCTCTACAGATATGGGACATATTCAATTTGTTGTCAGAGAAAAACTACACGGTAGTACCTTTGACTTTGTAATTGGTACTTGGTTTTTAAAGCGATATTGTGAGTTTACCTATAACAAAGAGGCTAATTCATTCACGCTTAAATTCAAGGTTTAGCTATAAAATATATTTCTTTTCTATTTATTGATAACTCAGGCAGAGGATTATTAATAGGTATCTTTAATCTTTAAATTATCTTTATGAGAGAAGTAGCAAATATTATCGCAAGAAAAATTGTCGCGCAATGCCAAATCGAAAGCATTCATGCAACAGAGTTGGAATATACTTTGTTTATCGAGCCTCAAATAACAATTGAGGCTCCTAAAAATCATAGAGTATTTGTTTTTTACTACGAATTAGACAGAGAAAAAATGCTTGAATTATATAGAATCGTCCTTACTAAATTAAACATACCGTTTGATGAAGAATTATTGAAACTTTTTAAAGGGAACTATTTTTGTGCTTTGCCAAAAGGCTGGAATTAGTTAATTCTATAAATTTACTAGACACACATTTATAATCCTTAACCAAACAATTACTAAGCCCTACAAGCCTTTTGGTCATATATTCATATTTTGCCTGAATATCCGAAGAGACATCTTCTGTTTCTTTTATGAGGTTTTCTAATGCATATACTCGAATGCTTGTATTAAGCAATGCCATCGCCAAATCACTTATTTCGGTATCAATTTTAGTATCAGCATTTGTTTTTTTATCTTTTGTTTTTAACATATTTATGATAATTCTCCATAAATATGTTAGATATTGACTAAAATTCGCATTTATCGAGGCTATTACATACTGTTTTCTTTAATAAGATATAAAATTATCTAATTGATTAAAGCCAGAAAAAACCAAATCACTACCGGGAATATTCATTTCAGGAATAAAAAGGGTATTTTTATCTTGGGTAAAACTTAAAAAATTTGGATTTGTACTGCCTGATACATAGGTGTATTGCACGAACTTTGTATCTCCCGTAAATGGGTCATATACACCACAAGTAACAGATTCCCACACCTCAGTCTTAATCTCCTCCAAATATCTGTCAAACTCTATTATCTCCAAAAGTTCGGTCCAAAAAAAATTAGAACTAACGAAGGTCAAGTATAAAAAACCCAACTTTTCCCTGTCCTCCGCTGAATTTTCAATTCCACAATTTTCTAAAACCTTTGATACCTCTGCGATTGCGAACATAATCTTGTTGACCTCAGGAATTAGAACCAGGTCTTTCTCTTTATCATATGACATTCCCGCAGGGAAGACAAGAAACTGAAGTCGCTGCTTTCCACGATAATCCAACAACTGCCACATTTTCAGCATATTATCAGAGCTCTTTAGAGCAGATTCAACGTATTTTGTCAGTTTAGAACTCTCATGCAACATTTTGCTCAATTCCTTCTCTACTTCAGCAATTCTGCCATTATGTTTAGCAAAATACTTGTCATACATTTCTTTAGTTACGCCTCTCGAGAATGATAAATTCTCTCCCAAAATCTCCAACTCGTTTTTAAGTTTAGTAATTTCTTCTTTCAACGGTTTTTCCCTCCTTAAATCACTTTCATTGAGTTTATAGTAAGTACCTTCCAAAATCTTTTTGAGAGCAGGTACAAGTGCAGGATTAACTCTGTATTCTTCTAATCTTTGAGTAAATAGATTATTTAAATGACCAGAACTTACATTCAATTTGCACTGCCAATTCTTACATTTATAATACCAGTACTTTTTGTTCACGAAGTATCCAGTCAATGAACCGCCACATTTCGAACATTTACAGAACCCTTTTAAAGGAACTGCTTCCTGTTCCTTATTAATTTTATATCCTTGATGATTGTTATCAAGCAGTCTATTTACCTTCATAAAAATTTCCTCACTGATAAGCGGTTCATGTTTTCCGCGAACCAACTCATCACCAAGCAGGTTATTACTGATATACCCTGCGTAGAATATATTTCTAAATATAACTGAGAGTTGTGGTGGTGTTAAAGAAAGCCCCATAGGTCTCAGTCGAAGAATCACTTCTGCTTGAGAGATATTTTCCTCGGCGGCCCAATAGAAAGCCTGTCGCAATAACCTACCCTTCTCATTAATTACACATTGTGCCTTTTCTCCGGGAGCCAATTTCTTTTTATCATAGCCAATTGGCGGTCTTGTAACAACCTCACCTTTTTTTAGTTTCGCCAGCATACCTTCTTTGCATTTTTTTTCTCTTTCGGCATTTTCCCATTCAGCATAACCGGAATGCATACTTTGGAAGAACCTACCACTAGGAGTATCATCGTCCACTGGTTGAGTAACCGCATGTATTTTCACACCCAATTCTCTTAATTCCTTTATTAAAGAAGTATCTCCCGATCTACTAAATCTATCGTAACTATATACAACGATGTGACTTATTTTGGGCTTACCTTTCTTTACCGACTCCATCATACGCATAAACTCTTTCCTGCCTTCATCAGTCTTTGCACTCTCATGCGTTCCCCCAAAATATTCAATAACGGTGAAGCCATTCCTTATACAGTAATCCTCACATATTTGTTTTTGCCATTCCAGACTTTTACCATCCATTTCTTGCTTTAATGATGAAACACGATAATAAATGTATGCGTTGATACCTTTCTTTTTGGCTTCTGGCTGCCCCTTAAATACAAACTTTTTAAGAGACTCAATGTTATTTGTTTGCTTAGATGTTTTCATGTTTTTGTTATAAATAGATTATTAATTGTAAAAACATAATCATTCACAAAATATTCCAAAGTGGTTTTTCTTATAATCTTTCGAAAGCTGCATAACAAAGTGTGCTGAACTCCTTTAACAACAAGGCAATTTGCATTGCATCTTCTTCTGAAATATTTTCATATCCTTCGCATTTGCGGATTTCCTTCACTATTGGGTCAGTTACTTCTTGACATTCAGTTTCCATGATATATTAAATTATTAGGTTATAAACTAGGCTTGAATGGCTATCGGATAAAGCAGATCCTATTCTTTTTCCTTTAAATAATGTGCAATCTTGTTAACCCCATATTCGTAATAAGTTGCATAAATGTTGATACCGAATTCATGGTGATTTAACCCGTCGAAGCGTTCATAACTAAAATCAACTCTTTCATCAACTTCGGCGGTGTAGCCACACTTTGCATCTCCCATAGTAACTTCATATACTACTACATAGCCGTTTATCCAAAGCCATCCAAGATGTATTAAACTCGCAAACGTGCTGTCGGGATCATTGATTTCATCAGTAGCATCGTATTTATCATGAGGGAAGTCCGGATACATTTCATTATATATCTTCTTTTTAAGTTCCATCGGAATTTCCTGATAGTTAAATACGTGCTTTGGCTTTATTTCAAGAGATTTCTTGTATTCATCAAGTTCCTTTTTTCTATCCGCAACTCTTAAAGCCAACTCTTCAAATGCCTTGTCACCGATGGTCTTCATCGCTTCTCTGGCAAGTAGTTCAGCCGTCTTCTCGAATTCGACTGTTATCGGCATTGGTTTGTTTGAACCAATCACAAATCGATTTAACCCAACAACTCTTTGATCAAGTACCGGAATGCCGGTAAATAGCCCAATCATCATTGCATTTCTCCAGTATGTTTCAATTTTACCACTCCAGTCCTTTCTCGGCACCATATTATTAGGGGAATCCGAAAGTTCAATACCAAGGTGTTCAATAACGTCGTTTAAACACAGTTCACTATTTACCCCACGGTCGACATAAGAGATAAGCATATCATTGGTGAAGAATTTTGGCACAATGTCATAATGCCTAAACATTATTGCCAACCGGTACAAGTATTCTTCAACTGTTTCCCTATCGAACAGCCTGTAGATACCAGTCGCATGCATACTGAATGTCAGGAATAACGATTTTGAGCCTGCTTCCTTAGATTTATCAAATGTCTGCTTTGGGTAGCGGACATGGTCCATGTTTACAAAAAATCTGTTCATAATATTTTTAATTTAAAAGGTTAATACTTCTTTACATTTTGCCGGTAATTCTTACTCTATTATTCTACCTGAGATGCTGCTAACAAGATGCAAAAGTTCATAGTCGAGAATAATATTGCTTTTGTACCAGTACATAATCTTGTCGCCTACCTTATGCTTTGGTACTTTAGTAACTAATGCCTTCCACCCTTCTCCGTCAGCGAAATCTCTGGCATCCTTCTTTTCCGGCACTTTTATTATTTCTCCAGAATATATACTCTCCGTTGGAGCACTGCAGATAGTATTTATAGGTCGTACAAGGAATTCATGGTCAAATAGAAACTTTCTTAATGTTTCTTCGCTGACTCTCGGGTTGCTTTCTTTAATAAATGAATCATCCTTCTTCAATTTATTATAGGTTTTTACAATCTGGATGTAGTCTTTCGCCGCCCTTTTGTTATTCTGAGTTATATAACTCAGAATAACACTATCATTTAATTTACCATCGGGTCTTATGCTATCTTTCTCACCCATTTCAACTATTAGCTGCTTTATCTTGTCCTCCATATCCATGGTCAGACCATCGTTCTGTGTATTCTTCATGACTTCTTGTTTTTTTAATTGTTATTACTTATCAATTATGCAACGTGACACTGTTATGCAGCATTTTCATTCGGGCCAGAAAGTTCCAGAGCAGGAATTGTAGCAATTGAATTGCCGGCAATACCTTTTACATTAGCATAAAAATGAATTGTGTTCTTCAACACTTTCTCAATCTGTTTTTCGCGCTTCTTCCAAATCATTTCCATGGAACGCCTCTCGCTTGACAGGTCTGTATTCATTTGAGTAAAACCTTCACAGATTGCCTCGATTTGCATTTTGAATTCGTTGCTGGTTAAGTATTCATAAAGCATCGCCATCTTTTCGCCTTTGTTTTCCTGATTTGTTAAAGCACTGCTATAAAGGATGACAGCTTCGCGGAGCACCTGGCATAGACCTTTGAATTCTTGAAAGGTGCAAATCCAAATTCCATCTCGCTGCCCCATGTGTTGCATATCCTTGGGCATAACTTCAGTAACAAGCACACCAATTGTTGCACCTTCCGCTCTTAGATCTTCCTTGAACTTCTCTATCCACGCTGGTTGAAAAGACTGGGTCCTCTTTGATTCGTAGACGATGATCCCACAATTCTGTCTTGTCCTTGTGTTTACGATTTGAACGCAATCTGCACCTCGAGCGCCCTTTCTAACCTCGTTAATTACATCCATTGGAAAGCTTGCCTTAAGAAAATCTTCGATAGCCAACTCTTGTACCTCTCCTTGCAACTGCATTGAACCTTGTTCAATTTTCCTTTGCATCTCATTGATTTGACCTTTCATGGTTTCAATAACCTGGTCCTTTTCTGACAATTTTAACTCCATGTCATTACTAACCTGCTCCCGGATTTTTGTTTTCTCATTAATAAGCAGCACATTAAGTTGAACTTCAGCTTCTAATTCTATTTCAGCTTTCAATTGATGGTAAAGAATTTCATTAATATTGATTACCGTTTTACAGTTTGGACATTCTATTTGCTTGATCTCTGTGTTTTTCATGATTTTTCAGATTTAAATTGTTTGTGACTTTTGACCCTTATTAACTATTGTTTGTTTTATGCCGCCATTTTCAGTGCTGATACTTGGAATAGGATGCAATGAAGTGCCGTAAACATCTTATACATGGAATGGCTGGGAGATGACTTTACTCCTTTTGGGAATAACACAGCGTAGATAGATTTCATAACATGGCTGTCAAATCGTGAATCATCATACCATTTCTCGGCAAATACATGCTCCATATCCATAAGCCTATCAAGAATTGCCTCAATTTCCTTGGCGTATTCGGCATATGCAACAGCCAACTTCTTAAGGTCATTGCTTACTGCCTCTTTATTCCAAACGACAATTGATTCCGTACCCTGAAATAGGGTAAGATCAAATATTAGGCTCTCTAGAAGCCCTTTATCTGGTTCATCGTTGGATATTATGCCTTTTGGAATTTCCATCGCCATAAGCTTGCCTGTTTCGTTATCCTTAAAGTGCAGGCTGTACTTTTCCAGTGAAGGCATATCCAGAAAGTAAATCCCATTTAAATTATCTACCTCTTTTATCCAATCTTGTATTGACCTGCATTTAATACTAAGACTATCCCTTTTTGGCTGCTCCCCCAGAATAATTGTAAGTTTTGTACCTGATGCTTTCTTATTTGTTGCTGACTTTGTTGTTTTCATGATCTTTATGTGTTATTGTATATTATTATTGTATTAGTTCTGTCTTGTTACTTATTCTACTAGTGTTAACCAGTTTCGCGGCGTACTATCTGTTTTTTCATGCTATTAATTTTTAGGTGTTTTTTATCCCTATGTTTACTTATACGGTATATATACCATATATGTTTCATAAGCATATGCAATATACTTATATTCAGATATATACAAATACTGTATCTGAATCCCTGAAATCAATAAATATTACTCAAATGCTGATAATCAATGAATGATTAATTACCTTATATTTACCTTATGAAAAAGGATACAAGGCTTATTAAACTTGGCGAAAGAGTAGCTTCTATCAGGGAAAGCAAGGGTTTAACCAAATATGCATTGGCTAAAAAAATGGGCAAGCCCTATCAAAGCATACTCCGAATCGAAACCGGCAGGATAAACGCTACTTACTTATATCTAGATGATGTAGCTAAGGCGTTTGATATGGATTTAGTTGAAATGTTGAAAGGTCTATAGTAAAAGAACTAAAGGATTACTAATATGTAACTACTTAATTCTAATCATTTTCTTTGTAATGGTGTATTCATCAGAAGTTATGGAGTAGTAATAAGCACCTGAAGGTATACCTTGTTTAAACACATATTCGTGATTGCCTGAAGATTGAGATCCAAAGTTTTGCGAGAATATTAATTGCCCCCTAATTGCAAATACTTTCAATGTGACGCTATGGCATGCTTGTGTAAGCGTATATTCTATTGTTGTTTCTGAAGAATAGGGGTTAGGATAATTAGTAACCCGATTGGCAGATTTATAGAGTTCATTAATACCAGTTATTCCTCCATTTAATTTATAAACCGTGTTGCCACTGGCATACATAAGTGTATCATTTATTTTACGGAATCGATTCATGGAATATCCCTTTCCTGATTGATAAGGTGGTGTTAAAATGCCAAATCCCTTATCTGCATTCCATGTATTTCCTCCATCAAAAGTTATATAAGTTGGCATATAATAATCACCGCCAATCCATCCAATAGAATCATTTATAAAGCCAATGCCTTCTTCATCATAATAGCTTATAAATGGCATTTCATTCCAAGTTTTACCTCCATCTATCGTTTTTACAAAATATCTATTGGGCGTTTGAGTTACCGGTGCCTGATACTCAATACTTGCATAGCCTGTATTTCTATCAGGGAAGAAAATTTTCCATACTTCATCTGTATCTACTCTGGTTGATTGGTAACATACCTGCCAGGTATTACCCCCATCGACAGTAGAAAGAATTTGAGCTTTATAAGTAGTGCTGGCACCGCTTATAAATCCTGTATCTTTATTAAAGAACCAGCCATCTACCATACCAAAACAATAACTACTCATGTCATGATATACCCATGTTTTACCTTTGTCTAAAGTTTTAACATACCCAACGGGATAGTTATATATCCATTTACTGTTCCATCTTCCATAAGCATAAATTACAGAATCATTCACTACTGAAATACCACATATACCAATAGGGTGAGGGATTGGCAAATTAACCGGTATCCATGATTTTCCACCATTGCTAGTTTGGTACATAGGAATAGTATCGTGTGTTGGTGGCATAGCAAACCCATTAAAACTATTTGTGTCCGCTAAGTTTCCTACCCATCCAACTAGAGAATCTGCAAAACCAACTGCTCTAAAATATGCTTTTGAACTATCCTTTATCAATTGCCAGGTGCCCCCACCATCGTATGTACTATATATTTGTCCATATTGGCTGGGAGAAATGGGACTATAATAGGCATGAATTGCCCACCCAGTTTTTGCATTAAGGAAATATACATCATCATTCCGCCAGCTTTTCGGCGCGTTATTCAATGGCTGCCAATTATATTGCGCAATTAACTGAATAGGTAGTAAAAACATCACAAAAATTGCTCCTCTCATCTTAGGATACTATAATAGATCATAAAAGTTTCCTCAAATATCATAATTAATATTGAGAAATCACAACTATTATAGATTTATTATTACTTGAGTAAGTAACCATGCTTACTACTTTTCATTAGCAAATAATTATAAAATTAGCTTTAAATTAATTTCACTTCTGGCTATTTGCGATTTATAATGTCTGTAAAATAAATCGTATATTACCAATTCATAAGTTCTTTGTTTCCCTATAAAAAGACGATTTATTGTCATGTGTATATAACTTGAAAGTATCTTGTCTAAATTATTATCAACTTGTATTTTCTTCTGTAGCTCGAGTATTTTAAACACAATAGGTTGTAATTCAAAGTTTCTACCACTTAAAATACGGCTAATTTCAGTATCTTTCTTTATCCCATTTAATAAATTAGATTTCATACCTCGATATTTTTTGTCTAATTCAATCTTAAGTGATTTATCTCCACCATGTTCATTCATGTAAGCATTTTTTAATGCTTCCATCAAATGAAGTTTTTGATCAATATTATAACAAAATGAATCAAGTGTGTCATCAATACATTTAAAAGCAAACTTGAGTCTAATTTCCTGAGTAGGATCATTTTCAATACAAGAAAGTAAGCTCAATATCATACTACTATCTATAGAGAAATATTCTTCAGTGTACTCAATTATTTCACTACCATATCTTTCTATTTCACGAATATACGTATCGTTAAGTATTTTATATATTACTCCTTCTTCCTGTAGTTTGTTTAAATAAGAATATGTAATTTTACTTATTTCACTTATCTTATTAATATCTGTATTATAAAAACGAAGTCTGATGTGAAAATCCGGGTCCATATATCTTACAAAAAACCATTTTTCAAGAAGCCCTCTTCTTTTTAAAGTGTCAACTAAATCTTTTATGAAGGTACAAAGCAATTTATCCGCCGATCTAACACCGCAATATAACTTGTAATAAACCCATTCGCTACCTGGAATAAATGTTCGTTTAACATTAACGTCTCCCTTATCAGAGTTATTAAAACACACAAGATCTTGGGGCCTAACTGTTGATTTTTTTTTATTGAAAATTACAGCAATAATTTCATTGGTAAATGGATTATTATTGGTATCAGATACTATTGATGTTTCAGGGTCAAAAAGGAATTCATTTATCTCAATATTTGATCTTTTTTTTATGGCATCCAACATCACTTTAGCACTTAAATCGCTTTCTAGATCTACTAATAATTCATTGTCGTTATCTTTAAGTAATACATATCTTGGCATTCTCCATTTAGTTCGAAATTCATCAACCTTTGAAATAAAATCAGAAGTATCAATATATTTTATAATATCTGCAAAGTCACGATAAGTAAGGTTCCATGCGGCAGGAGAAATTACAATATTTTTATATTCTGCTCTAGGTAGAAATTTAAAACTTTTGGATAACGTTCCCCAATTAAAACCAAGTAATGGTTTATCAATATCCTGAAACTGCAAATCACATAAAAATCTATATACAGGCAATGAATTTAACTGACTATAATTATGCGCAGTACTTAATCGTGGAACTATTTCTTTATTAAGACGCTTTGAGCGTAATAAAATACGTTTATTTTTTATAGACACGAGTATATCCTCTAATGGAATTTGAAACTCTTGAGGTAAATTGGAATTACTCAAATATGGGATTTCATATTCTCTAAAAACTGGTCTGAATAAAATATTTCCAGTTCTATCCTCCGGTAAGTGAACTATTTCTGCAATTAGCTTTTCATTATCTATTTTGTTTTCATACGAGATAATATCTTTAATAATATTATGTATTTCTTTATTACCATAGGCGAACCTCCCCAGTAAATTAGCTGCACTGGCATTTCCACCTACTAATGTTAAGCATAATTTATTTTTAGAAGCGTCAATAATTCTAAACATTATTGGGAATGTGACACACAAATGCTGTTCTTCATTTGAAGAATATAATATTTCCTCATCAGTAAAGGATATACTATAACTTTCAAGTTTATTTGCTGTTATTAATTTCAACAAAAGAAATTCCTCCTTTGCATTCCAATCTATCTTGGAATTTACTCCACCTTTCCTAATTATTGGTAAATCATCAACAATTGGATTTACTCCAGAAATATCTTTAGTTGGGTATCCGATACCAGTCTCTGAATCCAGCACTTCCAGTAATGACTTTTCACGTTCTTCATATAACTCCACAAACTTATTTTGGAAGTTAATTAAGGTGCTATTTTGATAGCCATGAGAAAACTTATTTAGGAATTTAATAGCATTCAATAGATCCTCTTGAATCCTAAAAGACAATGTTGCCTCTTTAGTTTGCCTGAATAAATCAACTTGCAATAATCTATCTTCTTTAATGGATATATTTAGTTGTTTTATACTATCAATAAGGTTTTTATAATTTTCATTCTCATTTCCAACTTTTAAATCCATTTTCTTCATTAATGCATCTAAATTGCTTAAATGATGAATGAGTTGGTTAATCTTTTCGTCTACCTTATCTGGGTTAATGCGATTCAATATTTCAATTGTTCTTGACAAAAAATCATCTCCAGATACAATTGGCTCGAGTTCACAGAATAGTAATTGATTATCTATTAATTCCTCTAAAAACACTTCACTTTCCGTTTCACTTATTTCATACTCAATTAATGATTGTTTTAAAACCGTTAGTAAGGCCCCATTTTTTGCCATCTCTAATATTTTCAATAAGTATTTATTCTTTTCGACGCTTTTTATCGTATATGCTCTATTTGCCTTTTTGTAGTCATACATAACATATCTTAGTTCATCGCCCTGAGAGTATAAACTATTATTTGTATAGAATAATGCTCTTGACTTAATAAAATCATATCTCCATAAGTGCCGAGAAAGAGAACAAGCAAAATCCATATCAAATCTAGTATGCCTTATTAGCTTATTTGAAAGTATTATTTCATTTCGATCATTCCATTCTCCTGTTGAGCAAGAAGCAAATAGTCCATATGGGGTACATCTAGATGATATTCGGTTAGCATATTTTGCCAAGGAATAAATAAGTTTTTTCTTCTCTTTCTCACTTTTCAGTGTTCCATTTAGCCAATCATTAAGTTTATAATATAAAGTTGGAGAGGCGATATAAATAGCTTCCTGAAAATATTCATCAATAATTCTCTCCATTATATCTTCAATTTTCATGATCTTTTTTGAAAATGAAAATAAAGGTGATCGAAAAATAAATTTACTATAAAACTCCAGCTCCACTTTACTTGTATTTCATTAGCTTAATAACAGTACTCTATCCCATTTTGGTTCTATCTCACTAATCGAG
Source organism: Bacteroidota bacterium (assembly GCA_013288345.1). Classification (GTDB taxonomy): domain Bacteria; phylum Bacteroidota; class Bacteroidia; order JABEUT01; family JABEUT01; genus JABEUT01. Next base: position 13,451 of record JABDCA010000001.1, read on the forward strand.
GCGATTAACGAGAGGCCTATTCCTGCAATTCCCTCAAGCAGTCCAAATGAATCTTCTAACCTCTCATTACCACCATTTTCATCTCTTCTTGTTATTTTAAAATGCTTATTCACCCTGTAAAATTGAATTGTTTCCATATACCAATATATTGCAGCTTCTTTAAACTCATACTTACCTGTGTAATTATATAATCTATTAAAAATATGCGCATTCCCTGCTGTTCCGTGACATAAACAAGCATCTTGGATTCCTGAATCCTTAATTTTCCTTTGGGATACATTTATTGCAATTTTTATTGCTTCTTCTCTCCATGAAATATTATTTGTTACTAAACTTGCTTCAAATAAAGAGAGAACAATTCCTAAATCACCATAACACCACGACACTCTACTATAATACGGTGGATTACTTGGATAAAATGTTGGGAAATAAGAAGTTGTGCTCTTTTTATCAAATTTATTAAGTATCCAATTTATACATCCACTCATTAAATTCTCCACAGTTATAGAATCTATATTGTTTTCAAGAGCTTTACTTAAAAGTATAATAATACTGGGCATACCGTGTGATAATCCAAGGTTATATCTTTTTATATTCTTCTCAATAAAATAAGACCCTTCAAACCATGCAATTTTATCAAAATCTCTCTCTGCTATATTCTCTAGAAGTACAATCATTTCCTGTATAAAGGCTTTAGACTGTTCATTCTCTATATCTTCCAAGAAGAAAGGTAATGGGCTTAGACCTCCATGTAAATAGTCATAATTATTTTGAATTAAATCAACTTTGGCAGATTCCATAAGGAATTTCCTTACATCATTACCAATAATATCGCCATCAGATTTAATAGCTCCAGTTTTCATAAGATGCCTGTATGCCCATAAAACACCAGATATTCCTCCCGATAAATTATATGACATCGGAGTAGTTGTGATACAATCTAAAGAAGAGTTTATTAAACCATTTGAATAATATCGATATTTTATATTTGAATCATGCAAGTACAAATACTCCCAAAAAAAACTTATACCGGCTGCGCCAACCAATAGCCCTATACCATCAGGGGAGATTGCATACAAAGATTCAGAAATAATATCAATAGTTTGTAGAATTGAATTTCTTAAATCCGAATCCTCGATTAATGGACTCCATTTCATACACTATTGTTTTATCAAACTTCCATAAGAATCAACATGGACAAGGGCAACGCGAAAGGCCAATATCAGATAGAGGAAAATTACCTTGTGGAGGGTTCGTGACATGACAGGCAGTTCCAGCTTGCGTCATTTGACAGGTATGACAAATAGTAGCTGCACAGGTCTGACAGGTCTGACAGGTATTATAACAGGTTAGACAAGTAAGTGTTTGTGGGTGACATTGGTCTGTTGCCACACAATCCGTAATATTTGCGCAGTGTCGCCCTGGTGCAGAAGTATTCGCACCACCGCCACCACAAGCATGATTTGCCATAGTCAAGACGCAACCATGTACAGAACAAGGATTCGTAATACTATTGACTGAATAATTAAGTGAAGATACAGTTTCAATATTTAGTGCCAACTTGGATTTGCGTTTTCTTGGCTGCCAATCAAATAATGCTCTCCCGAATGTCGATATATATATTCCTATAACAACACTTACCATTATACCATACTGGTCTTGCAGAGACCTGTTTTCCTTTGTTTTAATTGAAATCGTATCCATACCGAGAACAGCTCCATTAATACACGATATCAACCAGCAAGACATATCATAACCATCACTCTTAGCAAGTGGAAAGTCTTGCCAACAAGAATGTTTGGAGGAAAATTCATTGAGCCAATAACCAGTAGAAATTTTTACTACTTCAAGCAAAAGTTTTATTCTAGATTTTTCAGTATCATCTATATTTGATTTTTCGGCAAGTTTATTTAAAGAATTAGTCCAATATGTTACAATATCTGTTTCTATAAAATCATCATATCGTATTTCAAATCTTTTGTCATTTAAGGAAATGAAAGGATTATTTATTGAAACTGCTGTAGAAGTATATAGGTTTATTGTATTATATATTAATGAACGTGTTTGAATTTCGTCTATAAGTATATTTTTTTGACTATACGTTACGATAATGAAATCAACAATAGCACTAACAAAATCATCATTATCTGAAGTGTTGTTTAATTTTTCTGATAGGAACTTAAAGCCATTTTCTAATAATATTTTTACGTCATAAGAATCATTTAATCCAAAATGTCTTTCAGAATGATCATTGGGGCTTAAAAAGGTATTTTCCAACATAAATTTATTTAATATTACCTCTAATTTATAAAAATAAATATTCCATTTTACACATAAAATCTTGATTGCATTGCGAATGTCTGAAAGATATTATATATAAGTAAGGCACCTGCTGCACTCGAAGCACTACATATATATGCCATCGCATAGGTATTACTAGAGAAAGCTGTAAACGTCCCATTATCATTAACAGCCATGATAGGTATATTTAAATTTGGAATACTACTTGAATTGGCTGAATACGTTGTGATAAGATTTCCATTCCGATATAAAGCTGTTGTGCTAGAGTTAATTCTTGTAGCTGAGAATAGACCAGTTACTGGAGATTGTGAAGTACTTAAAACAAGAGAACTCTGTGTAGAATCATTTATATTCCAAGCGTAGTAATACTTACCTAAACCAGGAGACCAAACAGGGGTACATAATCTTATATAATTTGAGGGCGATGTTCCTATGTAACCACCCATTGGTGTTGCATATATATCAGATTCTGTTCCAATAAGATATACCCCCAAACTACCTGAATTAAGTTTGTAACTTACTGCATCGCTTGTTGATGGATTGTAATTACTTAGTAAGTAGGAGCTTGATCCATTTCCTGTATAACCTCTTAGCCTTGCCCAAGAAGGGCTACTTTGTTCAGTTATATTGCTTGGCCAAGTTGAATTTATTCCCTTAGGGTTTACTATGCTTACACGTGCATGTGCTTGTTGTTCGGTTGCAAAAATCCAAAATCTATCCAAAAAGGGCCAAATTCCTGTCGACTTAAATTGCTTTATCAAATAATCAACTGAAAGTAAGTAAGTCATTGACGGTTTTGGTAATGTAAGCTGGTTATACCAAGCCATAGTTTCTTGTTGGAAATTATATGAGTTATTACTATACAGTCCTTTATTAACTCCATAATATGTTCCTTCATTTAGCCCTGAACCTAAACCCTTGAAATTCCCATTAAATAAACCTTTTTCTGGCATAATATTTATTTTTAATAATCACTTCCGATTGTATTGGTGTATAACGTTTGTGTAAGATCTATTGTGGAAGCGCAAGATATTTTTAATACGGACCCTGGCGCAAGTTCAACGTATGGCTTACCGGTCATATCTAGTGGCAAACCCACACAATGTGCAACACTTAATGCATCAAAAGCCGCACTACCATTCCCAACTCCTGCCGAAGGAATAGTAACATGCCCTATTGGGTAAACATTCCCTGAATTTACGATATACAGAAAAAAACTTAAACTAACTGTAGTTGTATATGATAGTAAGGCACTATATACACGGCTTCCATTAGTGCCTGCCGTATATATTGCAACTCCTCCAGAGTCAACACCAAGGGTACCAGCCCCATTGGCATTGGTTAATGTTCCAACATTGACAGTAGGATTATTTGCGTATATAGGTAGATTGTTTCCTTGTAAACTCATATTCTTCTTAGTTTAAGAAATATCAATAATCAGCCCCCATTGAAGAACCAAAAATAGATTTGGCAGCTGTAACATTAGCAAATGCAGCCATTTTTAATGTACATCCAGTCGCTAATTCTACATAAGGTTTTCCAGTACCATCAAATGGCAAACCAGGGCAATTTGCAGGACTAAGTGCATCTACGCATGGAGTATTTGCTAAGTCTCCAGCGGTTGCGGGCACAGCTATAAAACCTATTGGGAATGCTGTTGAGCCATTATATATATATAAGAACACACTATTAGCTACATCGTTTGTAGATAAGAATAGTCCATATACTCTACTCCCATTAGAGCCAGCTGTATAAAGAGTTACGCCATTTGTATTTGAACCAAGTGAACCCGCTGTTGCAGCAGCAAGTGTACCTCCAGAATTTTGTGGGTTTGTTGCAAAGACTGGAATGTTATTTCCTTGTAAACTCATAGTAATTAGAAATTTAAAAGTTTATTATTAATTTTCAACAAACATACTATATGCGTCACCGATTTTTTTTAATGCCGTACTATGTTACATTTTCACAGTACTATTGTTATAGAATATCGTACTAAGTTGCACCCTTAACAGAAATTCGTGAAAGGAAATCTTTTCTAAACCATCTGTTTAATGTAACCTGCTTTAACTTATTGCTATCAAGTAAGCCTTTAAGTGTAATTACATCATACTCTATTTTAGAAACAGCGTCTATGGAGATTAACTCCGATTTATTTATCCTCAATAGATTAGAAGAAAGCGAAAGAAGTCTTTCAAACGAGCAATTCATTAGAATGTATTTCTCTCCATTATTTAAAATTATTCGCTTATGCCTATGATCAGAGTCATCTGTTCTTACAAACAAAATACTTGATAATTGTATTTTTACTTTCCCTCTTTCTCCTGCTACATAGAACAATTCAAAATCATGTATTTTACCCTGTACAATATTCTCAATATGCACTTTATGTGCAATACTTATTAGATTATCCAACTTTTCTTTTGTCACAGGCTTAGCAATTATTGTTAATGGGCAAAGGTCAAAAGCCTCCTTCAAATGTTCGAATGTATTCGTGACTATGACAATTTTCTTGTTCCCGATTTTAGCAACTGATTGAAAACCTGTTTCCTCAAAGAGACTTAGGTCTAAAAGGCAAAGATCAAATTGAAGTTGTGGTAAGGCTTGGAGAAATTTATTTGGTGAATTAAAACTCCCTAATACTTCTGCTAAAGAAGAGTCACGAAGAAAATCATACATGGCTTCGCAGTAATACGAATCATTATCAATTAATACACATTTTAGTTTTCGAGTGGTCAATGTATTTACAGGATTGTAATCAACTCTTATGTCATATATAAGAATCAATTCTTGTTGGTCACCAATGCCTTAATGGGTAATTTATTTTGTTCACCCTTTTACACTCATCCTGTAATGAGATACGCTAAAAGTATATGTATTTCTTAAATTGACAACAAAAAGAAAAATTAATTTAAAGTTAAATGCAACTTGGTACATCAGATAAGCAACATAGTGCGCTGTGAAGGCAACATAGTACGTGTATAAATTGAATAAAGTGGAAAAGCCATAATCTTGTTCCATTAAAAATATAATTATGGCAATATTAACATATTATGCAGTAAGTGCTGTTGTGTTTTCTAATGCAACTAAACATCATCATTCAATTTCTCACATATTTGTTCATGGCGTTTATGATAACGGAATGGATGCCCCTGGACGCCTTTTTACACGGGTCGAAGCTCTTGATAAAATGAAAACCGTACCATTTTTTACTATAATGTGGAATTATACTGAACCTGCCAAATGGCAAAAAGGAGCTCAAATAATTCCTGATGAAGTTAATGGAATAACCTATCTCAGAACAAAACCCGATAATACCACAAGAGATAATCTTAAAGATTTAATTGAATATAGGTATTTTGTTAATGTTTAGTCGACTCCTTCTGAAGGGACCCCAGAAACAATTTCAGTCCCAGGCATTATGTTTTCAATAAATGTATACCAGACAACCCTAAATCTCCATATCTGTATTGTTTTGCAAGCGTAAATAGTCTTGGGACTATCTATATCTTTTTTAGTGTAACGCATTTTGATTTTTAATATAAATAGATTGGAAAACTGAATTCCAAAAATAATTATTAGACAAAGGAAAACAAACAATAAAACAAATAATAAAATATGAAAATTAAATACCTTATTACCTCATTTTTATTTCTAACGATTATTTCAGCCTTCGGTCAAACAAATAACACACCTGCGCCAAGTAAACCAGACCCTAAACAAGCTCAAAACCTAGCTGCACCAAACAAGCCGGCAGATCCCAAACAAGCTAATCAAAATCTACCGAAAGACACTCCTAAGCATTACTATGCTGCTAAAGCTCCATTTACACTGGCAGCAATCTTATATAGTAATTTAACGAGTTCTCAAGATAATGATCCAAGTGGATTTACTCAGACATACTTGGGTATAACTATTCCCGGAAAAGGCAAAGATTCAGGCGTCATGGTAGACTCAACATCGACAAATGATTTAATAATTTTGAGACGAAATACATACATACAACTTTTATATAATGGTTCCTCAAATAACAACTTTGTTGACAATATTTCATCATCAGGTACTCATGCTAATGAATTAGATATGCTCCAATATGCATATATCAATGCAAAGGTTTATTATAATATAATTACTTTTGTTAGGAGGAAACAAACTAAAGAATACTATCATGCATATGGTGATATATTACTGGGTGGACTTCTCACAAAAGATACCATTAAAAACGTAACTAATAATATAGTTCCTTCGGCTATATACGGTATACATATTGGAGTCAAAACTGAAAGTGGGATTAGTAGTGATTGGATATTCGAGGGTGGGCTCTCACTATTTCATTTAAGCACTATTACAAATGATTTTGATGCAGATTTAAGTCCGCAGTACAGTAAGATATACGATACATCATTCACTCAAAACAAGAATAATAAATCATTGTTATATAATAAAAACCACATTTTTGCTAATTTTGAAGGCACTGCTACTTATACTACAACAATTGGTGGTAAAGTTACAGCACAGGAATTCTTTAGAGTAAGCATATACAGCAACCTACTTACCCCTAAATCTGCATATAGCAATTTCTATATCCAGCTTCAATTAGGAACTTCAGTTCTAATTTCTGATTTATTCCCAACAAAAAAAGCCACTACAACTCCTAAATAAAACCGTTTTAAGGTTCTTTAGTAATGATTGGGATCACATATTATCAAGAATACTAATTTATCTTTTCTGGAATTTCAGAGTTTGGCCTGTTGAGTTTTATCGTCAACTGTAGTTTTTCGTCTTGAAGAGATTTGATTTTAGCGGCATTATCAATAGCTACTTTAGATTCCAGTAGTGGCTTAGTTAGAGCTTCATCCATTTCAAATGATTCCAGGCTTTCACGAATTATTTTCCTAACGATTTCAAAATTTTCCATAATTATAGGTTTTATATAAATAGTAGATTTTTTTTAATTCTGCAATCGATTCTTCATTTTTAACACTATGTTTTGAAAATCAAAAACTTCTATTATATTTGTAATAAGTACATTTGTCGACCATACAGGGGGTAGGCAATAAATTATATTAATTATTGCTAACTACTTATTCTGCCCCCTTTGCAAAAAATAGAAAATTTATAAGTATTTGTTATTATAAAATATTATCTTATATTTATAAGAAAAAAGTATGTTGATTGAGAGTAATATAGCTGAATTAGACGTCAATAGCCTGAAAGAAACTATTGAGTGGAATAATCCCTTGACCAAAGAGCTTGGGATGCATAAAATACATCTGTATCCTGCCAAGTTCCCATCTTTTCTTATTTCCAAATCTTTAGAATACGCCGATAAGAATAATATTAAAATTAATACAATCGGAGATATATTCTGCGGCTGTGGAACGACTGCTTTAGAAGCAAAAAGAAATCAAAAGAATTTTTGGGGATGTGATATTAATCCGGTGGCCACGCTTATTGCAAAAGTTAAAAGCGAGAAATATGATTGTTCTGAGCTCGAAACCCATTACAATAAAATTATTGAACGATATGAAAAGTTAAATTATAAGACTCCAAAAAAAATACTAGAAAAAGAACGTATTGTTTATTGGTTTAAGCTTTCACAGATAGATAATCTATATAAACTATTACGAATTATTAAGAAAGAAGTTCCAAATGGAATATATCAAGATTTCTTTCTCGTTGCTTTTTCTAATATACTAAAAGGTGCTTCTAGATGGTTGACCAAATCTATTAAGCCCACTATTGACAAGAATAAAGAAATACGTGATGTTAAAAAATTATTTGACAAGCAATTTGCTTTAATGTTAAAAGCGGTTAAAGAAACTAATGGTATTGTGAAAAGTACTACCACCACCACTACTACTATAGTTAACAAAAATTTCTTAGAAGTGCCGGTTGATAAACCTTTTTTGGATATGCTAATGACAAGTCCTCCGTACGTAACTTCTTATGAATATGCGGATTTACATCAACTGTCGACATTGTGGCTTGGCTTTGCAAATGATTTCAGGTCACTCAGAAAAGGGACTATTGGAAGCGTTTATCATAAATCAATAAAGGATGAAGATATCCAAAAGCTAAATGAAGTTGGGTTAAACATCTATGAACAGCTCGTGAAGGCAAAGAAATCAAAGGCCAAATCTGCAGCAAAGTATTTTATTGATATGAAAAATACAGTAGATAAGACATATTTGATGATTAAGCCTGGTGGCTTGGCAATTTTTGTGATTGGGAACACTAAACATAAAGGTGTTTATATTGACAATGCAAAATTTATGATAAAATGCATGACGGACAAAGGTTTCACTAATATTGATGTATATAAACGTAGAATTAGCTCCAAGATGTTAGCATCCTATCGAGATAAAACGGGAAAATTCTCAAGTGACAAGCGTCATAGAGAAGTTTATAGTTATGAGTTTATAGTAATCGGAAAAAAGATATCATAGTGGCAGAGAAAATTAAAATTAGACCCTTTGCTCGCCTCTTAACAATGCTTGGTGAGCAGTTGATTAAAAATGAGAAAATCGCACTTGTAGAGCTCATTAAAAATGCTTATGACGCCGATGCAAGTTGGGTACAAATTCGCTTTATAAATTTCAAAGGAAAAGAAGGTGAAGACAGCTTAGAATTTGGATCGAATTCTTATATTGAGATAGAAGATAATGGCGATGGAATGACTTCTACTGTTATAAAGCAACATTGGATGAACCCTGCAACACCAATAAAACTATTAAAGAAGAAAATCAAAGAAAAAACGAATAGAAAAAACAGAATAATTCAAGGTGAAAAAGGCATAGGCCGTTTTGCTGTTTTTAAATTAGGGTCAACAGTAGAGATTTCTACTAGAAGCATAGAAGACGAGAAACACGAAGTTTATATTAAAAGTGATTTTTCAGGATATGACAGTGAGTTTACACAGGAAAAAGGCGAAGAAAAGGATATTTATTTGGACCAGATTGAAATTGACTATACTACCAGAACTCGCCCAATTGACATTGTGGAAGGAAAAATTAAAATACGAAATGAAAAAAAAGAACGCCCACCCTATGGAACTCTTATAAAGATTTCTAATTTAAAAGGGGACTGGACAATGGAAAAAATTAATTCAGTCTTTGATGATGTGTTGAAATTAGAATTTCCATTTAAAGAGAAAGGTAAAGAAGATTTTGTGGTTGATATTTGTGTTAAAGGTAAATCTTTATTTGAAAGTGATGAGGTTCAAAATAAGTTGACCGCCTTATTGTCTACAGCTCCCCTTCGAGTGAAAGATGGATATTTTAATGATGAGGAGAAAAGTGTCACTATGACCGTCAATGGAAGTAAAGTTGTACTTGATTTAGAAAGGTTGAAGGCGATTAAAGAATTCAAGAAGCGCTTCTGTAATAAGGACGGCGAGTTTATTAGGGAGCCGGAATGCGGCCCCTTTACTTTTGATTTTTACGTTTTTGATTTAACTTCGAAGGCGCCTCCTAAACATTTACTTGATAGTAAGACTGAGGTACCTATTGTAAAAGATCATAGAATCTACCTATATAGAGATGATGTAAGAGTTTACCCTTATGGCGATCCAGATGATGATTGGTTAGGTATTGACGTACTTCGTGGAACTGGAAGGGCTGGGGACTACCTAAGTAACGACCAAACAGTTGGATACATTGGAATTACTCAAAAAAACAATCGAAAATTAAAAGATAAGACTAACAGGGAAGGTCTCATTGAAATTGGCGGTGCTCTTGAGGACTTTAAGAGAATTATACAAGGTATTCTTGGGTATTTGAGAAAAGAATATCAAAAATATAAAGATGCTAATGATAAAATTAATGCGTCAAAAATATTTAAAGAACAAGAGGTTGAAAAGCAATTAAAAAAACTTGAAGAATATCTTAAAGAAAAGAAAGATAAAGAAGGAGCTGACGCAATTCGTATCATTTCTGCAAATTATTCAAAGGAAAGAGATTATTTATCAGAACGAGCTGAAGTAACGGAAGAATTAGCTGCGGTTGGATTAGCGGTAGAAGCTACTTCTCATGATGTTATGGTTATGATAAGTAGGGCCAAAGAAGCTGTAGATTCGTTAGTAAAAATGAATGAAGCCAAAGAAATTAATGTCACTGATTTTAATAATCATTTACTTACACTTAGGGGACAAATTTCATTTATCGAAGACCAACTCAAAGGTATTCAACCTATTTTTCGTTCCAGTAAAAGGTCAAGCAGGGATTACCGGGTTAAAAAAATTATTGAAGATGTTAAAAAGTATTACTCTACAGTAATTGCAAGAAGAAATATAAAGGTAACGATTGAGGAACATGGGACACCTCTTGTAGTAAAATGTACTGAAGCAGTATTACTGCAAACATTTATTAATCTATTTGATAATGCATGCTATTGGTTAGATACTCAAGATAGTAACGGTAAAGAAATTCGGATAGTTTTAGACGGAAGTTCTTATAGTGTAATATTTGCTGATAATGGACCGGGTATTTGGGATGATGATGTACCTTATATTTTCAATGCATTCTTTTCAGCAAAGGGTTTAAAAGGTAGGGGTTTAGGCTTATATATTGCTCGCCAATTGTTAGAAAGACATGAATTTGAAATATCGTATATTACTGAACGTAAGAGAAAAATTCTCTCAGGGGCTAATCTATATATTAGCTTTATTCCAAAAGAAGAAAATTAACATTACCATGCCTGATTTACATAAAGGTTTTGTTCTTCTAATAGACGACACAATAAACACGCCATTGGAAGCTACTGATGGGATCGGTGATATAATAAAGATAATAGAAAAACGTTCAATCCCATGTTGTAAGTATCAGGAAGTGCCTGCTTCAGCTATTTTCGATCATCTACATTCGGTTAATTTCATTGTTTTAGATTGGGAATTAATAACCCCAGTCTTAGCAGGAACTGGAGTAAGCTTAGGAGAAACAGTCAAACAGGCAGATGTAGGAAGAAATATCGAGTTTTTAAAGAAAGTAAAGGCAAACTGCCTGTGTCCTGTTTTTATATTTACTAATAATAATGTAGCAGATATCATTAATAAGTTGGTAAAAGAGAAATTATACGATAAAGATAAAGACTATCGAAATTTTATTTTTATAAAGAATAAAAGCGAACTGAAAGAGGAAGGTAAACTCTTTCAACTCATAGATACTTGGATGAATAGCAATCCTGCAATTCACACACTAAAAAACTGGGAAAATGCATTTTTAAAAGCTAAAAGTGGGACATTTTCTAAATTATTTAATATTAATCCTTTATGGTCAAAAATACTTTGGGATGCATTTAAAACTGATCAGGTAAATGAGAGTTCGAATTTAAATGAAATTATTTATAGGAATGTTAAATCACAAACTTCTCATATAGAATTAGATCAGTCAATAATTGCATCCATTACTGATGAAAATTTAGATCTTGAAGAAATCAAGAATGTAATTACTGGTGCAACCTATATTGATAATGTCAATATACCAATCGATGATATTCAACCTGGCGATATTTTTAAAATTGAAAAGGATACGTACTATATTAATTTCCGACCAGTTTGTGACACTGTTCCTAAAAGATCACAGTTTGATGGTTATGTATACTGCTTAAAAGGCGTCAAATTATCATCTGGTCAAGTTGAGGAAAGACATGATGAGGACTATAATATGCTAATTGATAAAACTAATGAAGTGATTTTATATGGAGTTGATGGTAAAAATTTTGTTTCCTTCTCTTTAAAGGCAATTTTCCAATTCAAATTTGAGGATATAAAAGAAAAGAGGATTCAGCGGTTATTGCCTCCTTATGCTAATTATGTACAACAAACTGCTGGTGCATATACTCAAAGAGTTGGGCTTCCAAGGATACCAGTAGAGATTATTGAAAAGAATAGGAAGACAGGTGTAATAAAATGAGTAAAGGCAACTGGTCATTTTTACACGAATGGGTTATTTATGACTACCTTCAAGCACGTTCTCAGTCAAAAACCCTCAGGCTCAAACAAGTTATTAGCAAGGGCAACACAATGGGTAGGACTAAATGGGTAAAGGTAAAGGATCTACAACCTAAATAATCAAATAAAGAAACATACCGAGACCAAGATATGGATTTTATATCAGGGGCCCAATTTTAATGAAGGCACGGGGATTATTAAGCCAGCACGAGAAAGTAAGATATGGTGTCCTACTGAGAATTTAACAAGATTTGATTTGACAAAAGGCGACAGGGTATTGTTTATTAAGACAAAAGGAATAGGTCGTATTCAATTACAAAATAAATTTTTGAAGGAAAAGGTAGTTGACAGTAAGTGGGTTTTAGAAGAATTATACATTGCAGAAGTTAGTTCTAAAATATTCAGTCGAAAAGAGTATTGCCAATACAAAAAAAATAATTTCAATAAACAGTTTTGGAAGAATGATCCATATCAGAATGAACAATGGAGATGGAATAGAGTCTTTGAATTTGTACATATAAAAAGCATACGTATACCAATCAATATGTCAGAACTATACCAAATTGAAAAGGCCAAGAATTTTGTTAATAAATCATGGGAGGCACTTTGTTATGGTAGATCAAGAGAACTAAACCTCTCTGATTATCGGAATTTGCTGGAGGTATTGGCGTAATAGATCAAATAGAAGAATAATTAAACTTTGTTTCCTTTTTTGGAAATGAGCTTACTCTCTTTTATTTTTGCTAAAACAACTTTCGGAAACGCATCTTTACTCATTTTATAGCTAAGTATTCCATCAGCCCCTGTTACCGTATATTCTTTTCTTTTGCTCCGAGATACTCTAACCCATTCGGTTGTTTTGTGAATTTTATTTACGTCTAATATTTCCTTCAATTCAGTATAATTTAGCGCTACAACTCCATCCTCTCCGCAAACTAAAACTAAATAGACATCTTTAAATTGTATTTTAATCCGAAGAATTTCCTCCTGATGTATTTTACTTAGGGTAAAAGACCAAGGAGTCAGTCTTTTTTGTGAATGCTTAATATAAATACCAATAGATTTGTTAATAATATAGGAAGCATTATTTAGGGTCATAAAGCGTGAAAAAGATATTGGCTCTTTACTATGATCTATTAATTTAGTAAAGACAGTGCCATGGTAAAATTCAAAATTCTTAATCACTATTTCGGGATATTTTTAAAAATCTTATGCTGCCCTGGTACTTGTAGAATACACGTGCCTTATTTTGTTCATTAAACATGATATTTATGTGGTGAATCGCATCGGGGAAAATATTTAATTCCAATTCTCTATTACCAATAAACCCCCTATTACGAATAATTGTTGCCTTGTTAGTTTCCCCAGATTTGTCATTATAACCGGAAATAGTTTTAGGTAAATGTACAGCCACAGAGACATCCCCTAAAGGGCAGAAAGTTTCAATGTAGCTAATTAGGTAGTCAGGAAGAGAATCTTTACCAATAAAACTTGCAAGAATTTTAATCTTTGTAATAGAACTGATATTCTGATTAATAATTTCCTCAATCTCTGTCTGTTGAAAATCAAATAGAGCAAAACTCATTTCACCTTTATCAACTACAACATTTGTCTGATCAATACTTGAACCTGAAACCACGGCAATTCGATTGCCATCAAGCCAGATAGGTGTTTTATTATTCTGTTTTCTTGATTCAAGAGATAATCTATGAAAAATAAAACATTTTTGCCAGTCTAAATATAAAGTCCTTGGAATAATAAGTTCAAAGTATTTAAGATATGTTCCACGAGAACCAAACATCCGGGCTCTTTGGATATATGTATCTTGCTGTAATTTATGTTTTACATCACGGGTAAAAAACATTGACAGTAAATTATTAAATGTTACTCCCCTTGAGACTATATTACCACCAATAGCGATAGTAAAAGGAGCAGTGGGTTGAGTGGCGGTTCTATTGTCGGCCGCATTTACTTCCTTATCACTGTTCATTACTACAATATTATTCCTATCTCTGTTACCCATTATATACCTTGTTATTCCATCGGGATGACCAGGGTAGCGTTCATTTGCTATTTCCCATATTCTTTTAAAATAAATTTCATAATTATTATTTTCCCGATCCTTTAATGCTTCAAAAATTTTCACAACTTGGGTATAGTCTGTAGAATGATCCACTTTTTTTCCACTTGTATGAATTAGCATGGAATAATTCTGCTCACGAGTTTGTATAATAGTATTTAAATATCCAACGTTAACCATAAAACTGAATAAAGCTTCTCTCAGAAATCTTGGATCGTCACCGGTGTCCGGTAAAAATGTGAGTCTATATGGTAGGTCATCAATGGAAACAGGGAAGAAGATATCTTGTCCAGTATATTCAGAATGGGGAGGAAAATCAATCCAGTATTCCTGTTGGTTCTGATGGGTTCTATTTAGGTCTAATCTGGCAGGGGTGGCGGTAACACCAATATAAGTACCTGTATCTCCAATTAGTATTTCTGTTAATTCATTGATTCTACTTTTTTCACTTTTATTTATTTTAGAATTTGGAGTAGCATAATCAGCTTCATCATCGATTACGACTCTTTTATTATGTCCATCTAATTTTTGGTTTAATTTTTGCAAGTCCTGGGTATTTTTCTTACAAAAAATAACCCATTGATGGTCACCAATACTCACATCTGGTGATAATATCTCGCTAAACTTTTTAGGAGCTGGTGCTAAACCAGAACGTTGAAAACGTTCTAAATTTTGATTGAGAAGTTGAACGCTGTCATTTAGTAAAACCACAACAATTTTGAACCCAAAATCCAAAAGTTTTGCTGTTAAAGCAATCATCATTTCGGTTTTTCCGCTTTGCGGCTCACCATAAATTACGAATGAACGACGGTTATTCTTTATATTTTCAATAGAAGCGCCAATTACACTCTTTATGCGTTCTATTTCTTGATTATTTTCAATAAGTACTGCTAAACGTCTTTCAAAACGATTGTCATTATGGCTTTCACTTTCTAAATCTTCAAGATTAAACATACTTCTAAATGGTATTATATAGAAACCACTAATATAAAGAATACTATGATGTATACAATAAAATCACATCTCTGCATAGAGTATATAAAGTAAAGAGGCACCATTTTAGGTGCCTCTTTACTATTAATTAGACTGAACTCAATTATTTCCTCGTTTTAGCAGGAGGAGGAGTATATTTTGGCGACGCAGGGTTATTTGGCTGTTTTTGGAGTTGTTGGTTTTTCTGGTCAGCAGCATGAGCCGGACTGGTAGGATTTTTTTTATCCGAACGATCATTGTTTGCAATTTGTTCTTTTGTTGTCATAGTTATAAATTGGTTTTTACTAATCATTATGCGATTATCGAAGGCTTTCTTCTTATTCGCTTCATCATCTGGGTTGCCGGCCCTTAATAGCCATTTTTAGCTTGTTAACTTATTGTAGAGCCTTTAAATGCTCAATACCCTTTTCTGTAATACAAGCATATACATCAGGTGGATTTATATTAAATGTTTCATGCTTATTCTTTGGAAAGTACGCCATAAGGTTATTATATGGATCTACGCCAAGCTTTAAATAATCAGTTGAAGTAACTGTTATATACTTACCCTCCAATAATTGTTGTATAAGTATTTTTGCCCTATTCAAATCTGTACTATCAATACATGGGTTAACTCTAATCGGAGTGTCCATAGCGTGATTATCATTTAAGAAAGTCAGAAGTTTTATTTCCGGTGAGTTATTTTGTTGCATATTTTCTATTATTTAGGTTTGTAATTATATCCTGAAACTAAGTTCTGAATTATTTTGGTGCTTTCCAATATACTTATGGTATATATATATTGGCTAATGGTTATATATCTTATAACCATCTAATTATAGATATTAAAAACTTTATTGTTAAAAAACCTAATAGATAGCTATATTTGCGTATTCTTTGTTGGCTGCATTAGCATTCCAGCTAAGTATAGAAACAAAGGAATAAAATATGTCAGAGCATAAATGACACAATGGTACCAATTGGGTATTATGCTACTGAGACTCGTCCGGTCAAATAAAGAGAATTGTGCATTCCAGCCCAACTACCTCCTCTGACGGAAAAAAATGGACTCGCCTTCGAAAAAGGGAGTCAAAAAATAATTCAAGAGCCGGAAAGTTCTGAATATAAAAAGCCTACGATTGCAACGTTGGCTTTTTATTTGAAAATCAATTACTTAATTACTGTTTCACGGCCAATTTTTGTTGATTTGAGACTTGCGTAATTAAGGAAGTACTATATCAATGCTTGCAGGATTGATATGTATAATTGTATTTATTTGGATTACCTTGTAGGCTTTGGTTTTATAGGTGGAGCGCCTTTCTTTTTATAGATATTCATTTTATTTTTTATTAGGTCTAATTATTGGATTTGCGCCCTCTTTCTCATCTGGTTTAGGCTCGCTATTCTTCCATTTTTTAATATCAGGATGTGGATTCTGTTTAGGTATAACTACTGGTTTAGTAGGTGTAATCTTTTTTTCGTCTGCCATTAAAAATATGTTTTATCCATCAAATTTAACCATTTTCCTAAATGCAATAGCCTTTAAGTTACTTTAAATTTATAAATGTATCCGCCTTCTCCTTTTGGTGCCTTCTTCCGTAATAAGCCTGTTTAACATTAGGGCACAACTTTTCACAGTTTAAAGTGCGATTCTCTGCAGAACGCCTGCTTATTGCAAGTTTAACTTCGTAGGCGTCATTAATGTCCTTCTTCTTTTTACCTTTTATAACTTCATTTGGCGTTAGCGTATGTAATACTGGTAAATGCAGATTATTATTATAATCTATCATCTCTGGTAAAATATCTGCTAGATGTTGAAAGCTCTCAAGCTTATACTTTTTCAGTATTATATGCTTAAATTTATGATTCCATCTTTCAATTAGATTGTTGCTCTTCTTTATATAAGTGCCTATTATTTGACTAATTCGTATTCTGTGGTCATTTCTCATTAACTCATGTATAAACCCATGGTTTTCGGGTCCGTCATCGCAATAAAGTTTAATGCTTCTATTATAAAGGCGGTTTTTTACAATAACTTGTTTTAGGTTTTGGGCAACGGTTTCAGATTTACTTGAGTACGAAGGAACAGCTCCAAGTATATTTCTTGAATAATTATCCATAATAAAATGAATATAACATCTTTCGCCATTACTACATTTGACCATTGTAGAATCCATATGCAAGATTGTAAATGGCTTCCTAGCGGTTATGGTCTCTCCTTCATGATCTTTATTGCGTTCCTTTGGTTCAATTAGCCCTGCATAGGCTATTGCATATTTAGAGAAGGTCTGCCGGCTTATATATAAACCTTCTCGTCTTGCCTTAGCCCATATATGATTACGTGGCAGATTACTGTTCTCTGGATCAGTGAAGTATCTTTTAAATTTCTCTTGTTCTGAAAGTGTAAGTTGTTGAGGAGCGTTCAAAAAACACTTTTTCAAGACGGAGGTTTTACATTTCTTATACGTAGCCCACTGCTTTATCCTTTTTTCATTTATCCCAATTTTCTCCTCTAATGTTTTTCTGGGAAGAAAATTTCTTGCCAGGAAATAAGCCTGAACTAACTTTTCCCTGTTTCGTTTTTCCAGGCGGTCTCTTTCACCGGTCGAATCCAGCATCTCATTGAAGCAATTCACCAATACAGTAAGACCCTCACAAATTGCAACATAGTCTATCGGATCTGTCTTGGTAGGTTTGATTGTAGAAGTACGTTTTTTCTTCATTTGTATAAAAAAGTTTCAAAAATTGAATATATTTGAAATTTACCATTTAAAGAATGTTACTTAAAGAATTCAACTCATTATCGTTGGCTGAAAAGACCAGATTGGTGTTTGCTGAAGGGAAACTTGTTGATATTTTCGAGAAAAAGCATAATTTACAAAAAGCTTTCTATTATAAATTGGAAGAACTTAAAATCGATGTCATATTCGATAAATCTCGAAATACTGTATTGGATGTTTTAGCCTGGGAACACAATGATGAAAGAGTTGCATTTATTAAACTTCAATCATAGTGTTATTAAACTTGGTTCAATAAGATATACATACAGTCAAATGCTTTTTATTTTTCTTATAAACTCCTAACCTTGAGACACTTACAAGCCTTGGAATCATCCCCGCATTATCTATCTTTAAATGATGTGGCATTGGTGGGAGGCGGTAGTTTTCCGCAACCGGGAGAAATATCGTTGGCACACAACGGTGTTTTATTTTTAGATGAGTTACCTGAATTTAAAAGGACTGTGTTAGAAGTAATGCGCCAGCCATTGGAAGATCGTTTTATACGAATATCTCGCGCAAGGTTTACTGTAGAATACCCGGCAGGATTTATGCTGGTAACATCTATGAACCCTTGCCCATGTGGGTTTTATAACCACCCGCAAAAAGAATGTGTATGCGCGCCGGGTACAGTTCAAAAATATTTAAACCGTATTTCGGGCCCATTGCTCGATAGGATAGACATACATGTTGAGGTAGTGCCTGTAGCTTACGGAGAATTATCATCGGAACGGGTGAGCGAAAAAAGTGAATCGGTTAGAGAGCGGGTTATAAAAGCCAGAGAGATACAAGCCAAACGCTTCGAGGGGAGCGGTATTTACTGCAATGCACAAATGAGTTCGAAGCAATTAAAAACATATTGCAAAATAGACGAAGCAGGGCATACACTGTTAAAGACAGCTATGGAAAAACTAAATCTATCAGCCCGTGCTTATGACAGAATTCTGAAAGTATCGCGCACCATAGCTGATTTGGCAGCTTCTGAAAACATAGGCAACCAGCATTTAGCCGAAGCTATAAACTACAGGAGTTTAGACAGGGAGAATTGGGCGGGGTAATTAGGTAGATTTATTGTAAAAACATCACGCTAACTAATAGTATTTTTCTATATTTTCAATCGCATCATGTCAAACTTTGTTTCAGAAACTACTGATTGAAAACAGCAAATTTCTTTTTTTGAGCAAAAATCCGTAACAGTCTTTCTTAATTCATCAGAGGCATTAGCTCCAATTATAATTTCAGTAATAATTGTGTGACTAACTTTAAACAAATACACATGAAATGGAGGTGCATCAATTTTTCTTAATGCCAAATCAAATTTTGCCAATACCCTTTCCTCTTCTTCGTACGCCCAATCCTTTGACTTCACGTACATCACATCAAAATCAATTTGCTTCCCTTTTCCTACTGGAACTTTAATCCTGTCATTTGAATAAATTACATCTCTAATATTAATGTTTCGTCCCTTTGAATCACCTCCTTTAAAAAACTCATTCTGTTTATCGAAACCCACACAAAACCCTTTATGCGAATTACAATAATGAGACCACATTAGTGTACTATCCCATCTCTTTGAAAGAGAAAAAATGCCAATATTAGAGTTGAGTTTTTCCTTTGCTCTTTCATAAAAATATTTTTTTGTTCTTTCAACATGGTATAAATTCTTTTTGCGGTCATGCGCGATTTGTCTTAAGTATGCCCTTCTTTCTGCCCTTGTTAGTGCCTGATTATTATTAACTTCTTCAATTCTCTCATCTAGAACGGCCTTAAAAACCAAAGTTGCATCTTCTATTGTAATTGATGGAATACATTCAAATGGGTCATTAAGTTCAATAGGTGGTGTAAATCTTAGTAATTCATCTTCTAAATAACTAATTCTTTCCGGTGGCAAATATTTGTATGTAACCTCATCCATTACCTAAAATTTAGACTCAAATTTACTATTCTACATCTTTCTATATACACTCATTAAGCCACCTGTTAATAATTTATTTACTATTTTATTACACGATATAAACATAAAGGCTATTTTTGTATAGTATTACCATTCTATCAACCAACAAGTGAACCGTATTTGTACCTTTGTTGGAAATAATTCAATGTTTTCTTATTTCCTTCTCAACCCACATAAAAAGATCTCATTACCGCCAGTTTCCGCCACTTTCCGCCAATTATTAAACATCAATTAAAACTATAATAGCTTAATAATCATGAGATGCGATAGAAATTAAATGAGATGCGAATAACATTACCGGGCCACATGCACTTAACATGGAAGAGATACTTCGACAGGCTCAGTATGACAATGAGGGGGTATCAAAATGCAATTATTTTTTAAGTCTATAAAATTGAAAATCAATAAGTTAAGGTGTAACAGTGAGGTATCAGTTGATACCCCCTTATTTTATTATGTTAACCAAGAAACGTGGCACACGAAAACGCGAACCGTGTGCATAAATGTGCCATTCCTTTGCGGGTATTTCTTTGCGGTCTTTGCGAGAAAAAGAATTGGAATACACTTCGACAAGCTCAGTGTGACTATAAAGGATAATGCTACATTTGGTTGAATGAAATTAATCGCAAACAACAATACTATGAAATTAATAAGCCTTGCTGCCGGAATACTATTACTTGCATCGTGTAATAATGGAAGCCAACAACTAAAATACCCTGTTGCACGTAAGGTAGATACCATCACCAATTACTTTGGCAATAAAGTGGCTGACCCATACCGTTGGTTAGAGAATGATACATCTGCCGAGACAGCCCAATGGGTAAAGGCTGAGAATGAGGTGACGCAAAACTACCTGTCCAAAATAACATTCCGCGATTCGCTGAAGAAACGCCTTACACAGCTTTACCATTACGAAAAATACAGTGTACCCTTTATAAGAGGCAACTATGTGTTTTTTTATAAGAACAACGGAACACAAAATTTGAGTGTACTATATGTGCAGGAAGGATTAACAGGTACGCCAAGGGCATTGCTTGACCCTAATACTTTATGGAAAGATGGCACCGCAGCCATATCGGAAATAGGTGTTTCGAATAATCAAAAATACCTGGCTTATGCCGTTAGCCGCTCAGGATCTGACTGGAATGATTTTTATGTATTGGATATTGCAAGCGGAAAACCACTGAGCGATACATTGCGTTACAGTAAGTTTTCAGATATTGGCTGGGAAGGTGATGGCTTTTATTACACCCGTTATCCTGCCCCATCTAAAAACGCAGCTTTGGTAAACAAAAATGAAAGCCCGAAGATATATTACCATAAGCTGGGCACCCCACAAAGTGCAGACAAACTTTTTTATGAAGACAAGGAACACCCTATGCGTACCGTTGGCGCTTACACAACTGATGATGAACAGTACCTGGTAATTCATACGGAGGATGCATCTGACGGGAATGCAATATTTGTAAAGAGCCTTTCTGCGAATAACGACCTGCTCCTCCCTATTGTCAGCGATTTCAGAAATGATAATACAGTGCTTGATCACAAAGGAGATTCGCTTTTAGTGCTTACAAACAAAGGCGCATCTAACTACAGGCTGGTTTGGATAAATATGGACAAGCCCGATTCTGCCAACTGGATAAATGTTTTGCCTGAGCAGAAAAACTTGCTACAAGGTGTAAGTTTATCTGGCGATAAAATTATTGCATCGTACCTTGACAATGTAAAGACAAAGCTGTATGTATATGGAATGGATGGCAAACTGATAAATGAAATTAAGTTGCCGGGCCTTGGTAATAGTGAGTTTACTGCCAGTAAAAAAAGCCCGTATGTATTTTACTCTTTTACTAACTACATAACGCTGCCAACTATTTTCAGTTACGATGTAGCAATGGACAAATCGACCCTTTTTGCCAAACCCGATAATGGATTTAAATCAGACGACTTTGAAACCGAACAGGTATTTTACCCAAGCAAAGACGGAACCAAGATACCTATGTACATAGTGCATAAAAAGGGCTTGACCATGGATGGAAATAATCCATGCTTTTTATATGCCTACGGAGGGTTTAACATTAGCATTCTGCCTGCCTTTAGCCCAAGCGCTGCCCTGTTTATTGAAAATGGAGGCGTTTATGCAGTGGCCAACATACGTGGTGGTGGTGAGTATGGCGAAAAATGGCATGAAGCGGGAACCAAACTACAAAAGCAAAATGTGTTCGATGATTTTTATTATGCATCTTCTTACCTTGTAGATAATAAATATACTTCGCGCAGTAAATTGGCTATCCACGGGCGTTCTAATGGTGGGCTGTTGATTGGTGCATCTATAACCGAACATCCTGACATGGCAAAAGTTGCCATACCTACTGTTGGTGTATTAGATATGTTGCGTTACCACAAGTTCACTATCGGCTGGTCATGGGCAAATGATTATGGCACCAGTGATGATTCCGTACAATTCCATAACCTTATTAAATTTTCGCCACTGCATAATGTGCACGATACAGCATACCCTGCAACCTTTATTACCACCGGAGACCATGATGACAGGGTTGTACCTGCACACTCGTTCAAGTTTGCAGCAACTATGCAGGCACATCAAAAAGGCAATAACCCAGTTTTAATCCGTATAGATCATAATGCAGGGCATGGTGGCAATAACTCAAAGCCTATGTTCCAGCAAATTGATGAGTTTACCGATATGTGGAGCTTTGTGTTTTACAACCTCGGAATGAAAATGAAAAGCTAGCGGTGCTTGTTCTTTTTAGGTGTAAGGTCTTCAGGCAGGTCTTTACCCGGTTTAAAGTCACCTCGTATAAGGCCTGAAATTACAAGTACTATTATAGTAACTGATAATATAAATACCACCCACTCTATGAACGGTTTCTTTTTGGTAGTATACCTCCATATTGTTGTCCTGAAAAAATACCCGACAATAAGGAATGGAAGGAGTCCCAATCCCAAAATGTATCGTGCAGTATAGCGTTTTTTCTTTGTCATTATTTTAATACAACAAATATCACTTTAATTTGAGCACTTTTTCAACAGTTTGGCCAAATTGCCATACATCTTCAAAGGAGTTGTATAGTGGCACAGGCGCTAATCGGACCACATTCGGGTTACGCCAATCACAAAAAACTCCATTCTTAGTTAATGTATTATAAAAATCGCGGCCCATACCATGTGCAATAATTGAAAGCTGGCATCCGCGCTGGGCTGGGTCTGCAGGGGTAATAATTTCAAGTTTTAATTTTTTACCCTTCATTTTTTTATTGAGTTCATCTATTATAAACTCAAGGTAGCCGGTCAATAGCTTGCTCTTTTTACACAGAGGCTGCATGCCACCTGCTTCTGTAAATATATCGAGAGATGCCTTATATGCTGCCATAGATAGTACAGGTGCATTACTGAGTTGCCAGCCTTCAGCGGTTTTCATAGGTACAAACTCCCTGTTCATTTGAAAGCGAGTTTTTTTATCATAGGCCCACCATCCGGCAAAGCGAGGCAATTTCTGGTTCTTTATATGCTTTTGGTGTATGAAAGCGCCTGCTACTCCACCCGGGCCCGAGTTAAAATATTTATAGGTACACCACACAGCAAAATCAACATCCCAATCGTGCAAACTCAGTTCAATATTACCGGCAGCGTGTGCCAGATCAAATGCAGCATACGCACCTACTTTATGGGCAGCTTTTGTAATAGTAGGCATATCTATAACCTGGCCCGTGAGGTAATTAACGCCACCTATCATTACAAGGGCCAGTTCTTTACCGTTATCACTAATGGCTTTAAGTATATCTTCCTTTCTCACCAGGTTCTCTCCTTTGCGGGGAGCTATTTCTATAAGTGTTTTATCAGGGTTCAATCTATGCGACTGTACATGGGTCTGCAAAGCATATTGGTCAGATGGGAAAGCATTCGATTCGCAAAGTATCTTATACCGTTTTTTATCGGGCCTGTAAAACGATACCATCATCAAATGCAGGTTTACCGTAAGCTGATTCATAGCCACTACTTCTTCAGGCTTTGCACCTATAAGCTTAGCCATAGGTTCAGCAAACATTTCGTGGTACGAATACCAGGGATTGCGTGCATCAAAATGTCCTTCCACTGCATACTTCGCCCAGTCTTCCAGTTCAATATTTACATACTTCTGAACACTTGCAGGTTGTAAGCCGAGTGAGTTACCCGTGAAGTATAAAGCCTCTTTGCCATTGTGTTTAGGAAACAAGAACTGCTTCCTGAACTTCTTTAATGGATCCTTGCTGTCAAGTCCGCGGGCAAAATCAAGTGTGTTAAGGTATTTCATAGTACTATCAATGGAATTCTACTCGTTTTATAATTGCCGAAAAGAGTCCGGGGAAAAGGCTTTTCAACCTTGGGGCCAATGTTTCAGAACCTCCTATATATACTTGCTCTTTATTATGTTTTATAGCATTAAGTATGCCTGTTGCACACTTTTCAGGCTCAATACCTTTTTCCTGTCCCTTATCCATTTTGCCATGGGCAGCACCTTCCGATGTAACTGCATTAACTGACACATTGGTTTTTACATAGCCAGGGCATATAATATGCACTTTTACATTATCCTTAAACACTTCGCCACGCAATGCCTCAAAGAACCCGTGTAATGCATGCTTCGATGCGCAGTACATAGCACGGAATGGTATGCCCATTTTACCCATAACGCTGCTTATTACAACTATGTTGCCGCTTTTTTGAGATAACATTATAGGAAGTACTTTTTTGGTAAGTGCAATAACCGAAAAGAAATTCAATTCCATTATCTGCCTGTCAACCTGCAACAAGCTATCCTTAATAAGAGATCGTTGCGCAATACCGGCATTACAGATAAGTATATCAATAGCTGAATATTTTTCTTTCACCTTGGCAATGGCGCCATCTAAATCATCAATCTTATAAAGGTCGAATGGGAGTATTAAACTATTTGAATCATTAAGGCCTGCTTCTTTCTTAACACGTTGCAATTCATCTTCCCGACGTGCAGTAAGAATAACCTTGGCACCTTCCTTAGCAAAAGCTTTAACCAATGCTTCGCCAATACCTGAAGATGCACCCGTAACCCATACTACCTTACCTGAAAACGAATTCGACATAAAAACGAATATTTTAAAATTGACCTTGCCAAAACAGAATTACTATCAGCCTCTGTTGGCAATGGCTTTATAAAACGTAAAAGTAAAATATTTTAGCATTTATGCTACATTTGCAGGTAATGCCATCTGCTATGATTTTCAAGAACAGGTTTATAAAAATATTGCCCTTTGTATTTGCATACTTATTGCTTTCATGTCACAGTAAAAGCTACGTTGCTATTCCGGCAGGTATTCTTCCACCCGATACTATGATGGCAGTCCTTTCGGATGTACATATTATGCAGGCATCTGCATTGCAAGGCTATAGCCAGAATGATAAAGACACCAGCATTGATCAGGCTTATCAGTCGCTATGGAAGAAACACCATATTACAGAAAGCACATATACACAGAGTATGCAATTCTATTGCGATCATGCACGATTACTGGATTCTATTTACGAGAAAGTGCTTACTAACCTTAACCAACAAAAGGTAGAGTTGATGGGGCACAAACAAATTCCGGCAAATAAATAAAGAATGCTTGTTGCCTTAAATGTTGCACTCATAGTATTTACTTCAGCGTACACTATTTATATTTCATGGCAGATTATATCCTGGATTAAAACACCGGTTTTTAAGCCATCCGCGGGTGATTTCAAAACTAAGGTCTCAGTAATCATTCCTTGCAGGAACGAAGAGAACACCATCGGTAATTGCCTTGCATCTATTTTACAGCAAGGCTATCCCACTTCACTCATCGAAATTATTGTAGCCGATGATCATTCAGAAGATGCTACGGCAAAACATACCAAAGAGATTCTTGGAAACAGTACTACAACCTGGAAATATGTATTGGTAACTGACAAGTCGTCGAACAAGAAAAAAGCAATAGAAGCCGGTATTAAAGCATCAACAGGAGAGCTAATAGTAATTACAGATGCTGATTGTACTGTTTCAAAAAACTGGCTATCATCTATAGTGTCTTTATATGAAGAGAAGCATTACCAAATGATTTGTGGACCTGTGGCTATTATAAACGAAAGTAGCATTTGCGAAAAATACCAGGCCTTAGAATTCACCGGGTTATCTATACTGGCAGGTGCAGGCATATTCTCAAAATACCCTTTACTGTCAAACGCTGCAAATATTGCCTATACAAGGCAGGCATTTGAAAAGGTTGAAGGCTTTAAGGGCATTGAAAACACACCCTCAGGCGATGATACCTTGCTTCTATTCAAAATCAATAAGCAGTTTCCAGGGCAAATAGGATATCTTAAAACTACGGAAGCATTAGTATCAACTGCTGCACAGCCTACTTGGAGTAATTTTATACAGCAGCGTATACGATGGGCATCAAAAGGTTTTCGTTCTAAAAATCAACTAAATAGCCTTATTAGCCTGCTCGTTTTCGTCACTAATTTTTTGTTATTCGTATCTGTCATTGGTTCTTTAGTCTATTTTTCACTCAATTTGGTACTCATGTATTGCATAATTGCTAAATTCACCATAGACTTTTTATTGTTAACTTGCGGAACCAATTTTTTTAAGAAGCATCATTTATTAGGTTATTTTTTGGCATCAGAAGTAATAACTATGCTTTATGTAAGTTGGATTGGATTAGTGGCAAATTTTTCGCGTTATCACTGGAAAGGAAGAGATTATTGAATAAAAATACAGGGGTTTATTGTGCTGACATTTCGCAGAAAAAAATACGTTGAAATTGACTCTTATTCGTTGGCTCACCACGCCTGGAAGAGGTTCAAAAAGAACCGCCTTGCCATGTTCAGCCTTTACTTTATTATACTTGCAGTAGTAGTAGCGCTTTTAGGCTACCTCATCACCCCCGATTCCACTCCAAACGCTAATAACCAGGTATTAGAACTTTCGGTAAAGCCACCGGGTTTTAAAGTACAAATGCTTATTAACAGAGAGAACCAGGATATACAGCAAGAATCCTTTATCTCGAAAATGTTATTCGGCCAGCCCAGCTTTTACCACGATATTCCTATTTACAAATATGGCTTCGAAGGGCCTAATATTGTTATTGAAGGGTATACAGGCACTGACCCTAATAATGGGCCGATGGTAAAGTATAACATGGCAGATATCATATACTCCCTAGATTACAATAAGCACTTTGTTAATGATACAATAAACAATACTACTACCTTTTATATATTCGGGAATGATAAGCCTATTACCCGCACATACAAGGATATGAGCGAGGAAATAAAAGCAAAAAACATTATATCGAAATCATTTTTGCTTGGTACCGATCAGGAAGGCAGGGACCTGTTGAGCCGCCTTATGATAGGTATAAGGGTATCGCTCGCAGTAGGTTTTGTTTCAGTACTTATAGCTTTTTCAATTGGTATATTTATGGGAGCCACAGCGGGTTACTACCGTGGTAAGTGGGATGAATTTGTAATGTGGCTTATCAACGTGGTTTGGTCGTTACCTACCCTATTGCTTGTTATAGCCATTACACTTGCATTGGGCAAAGGGTTCTGGCAGGTATTTATTGCAGTTGGGCTTACTATGTGGGTTGATGTGGCTCGTATTGTAAGGGGCCAGGTAATGAGTATACGCGAAGAGAATTTTATTGAAGCCGGCAATGCAATGGGCTTTTCTGACTTCAGGATCATATTTAAGCATATACTACCCAATATTATGGGAGCCATAATAGTTGTGGCCGCCGACAACTTTGCTTCAGCTATACTTATTGAAGCAGGACTTAGCTTCTTGGGTATAGGTGCGCAACCGCCAATTGCATCTTGGGGTTCTATGATAAATGCAAACAGAGGTTATATCATAACCGATTCGGCTTATTTGGCCTTTTTACCCGGTATTTGCATCATGTTTATGGTACTGGCATTCTTCCTGCTGGGCAATGGCTTACGTGATGCCTTAGACAGCAAAACATCAGCCAACCAATTGGTTGGTACCTGATGTTTCGTGTTTAATTTATTTTTATTACTAATTCCTGATCCTAGAAAGGAAGATCGTCTGTCTCTTCAGCATTTGACAATCCGCCGCCATTAGCTGATAAAGAAGCAGGAGCCTGAGATTCCT
The DNA here is from genome assembly GCA_013288345.1 of Bacteroidota bacterium. GTDB lineage: Bacteria > Bacteroidota > Bacteroidia > JABEUT01 > JABEUT01 > JABEUT01. The sequence goes on from JABDCA010000001.1 coordinate 41,654, forward strand.
TGCTGTACTCTTTAGTACCACGCTCAACTCTCCAGGCATCTAATGATGTGAAGTATTTTACTCCGCCACCATCTTTTCCTTGCCATTCGCGGCCTTTGATGAAAAAGCTAACCTTAACCTGGTCGCCCTCATTAATATCGTCGAGCAATTTGCACCTTTCCTGGGTTAATTGAAAAAGAATATGCTGAGGATAATTTGATGAATTATCTGTAACTACAAATTCGCGTTTTTTAAAAGCATCAGATACTTTTTGCTCGTCTTTTTTCAGTTTTACTATTCCGTTTAATTCAAACATGTTGATTGTGTATTTATGATTATTTACTCTATTTGCTTTCTACTATTTGTTTTTCAGTTGCCTGGCCTCCTACTCTAAAGGTCTTTATACGCGGGTTACCATAATAGGTAAGTCCTCCACTACCTTCTAACTTAACATGCATTTCAGGATGAGCATATATTTTAAGGTCTCCATCGCTGCTGTCATCTAAGGTAAGATTATCCGTTTTCAATTCCGATGCATCAACACTACCTTCGCCTGAATCTTTAAAATTGCTTTGCTTGGCCTTGCCCTTAAGTACAAGTGCTTTACTTGAGCTTGATGTATAGTTCAATAGTTTTACATCCAGCATAATTGTTCCAGATACGTTGCCGTCAATATTCAATGTAAGTTCTCCCGGATCAATACTATTAGTAGTAGAAACTGTGCCGTTAATATTTATAGCTATTTGCTGTATATCTTTCAATCCTATATATAGGGTTGCGGTTCCTGTTGCACCATCTTTTTGATTTATAGTAAGCGCAGTGGGAGTGCTTTTTACATCGATAGATGCCATTGCATCTTTATCGGAGGCAGTTACTTTTAAGCTCGATGATTTTGCTTCGGTAAATACAACATTAAAGTTACCTTTAATCTTAAGTATGGTAAAAGCATTTATCTTTTTCTCTTCAGTAACACTATCTGCCATATTACTGGCAATAGCTACCTGTGTAAAAGCAAAAAACACACTAAAAGCGATGAATTTTATATATATCTTCATATAAATCTTTATGTTTCAAATATATAAGATTTAAATGGCAAAAAGTCGATAAACTTTTCAGTATTTATCTACATAAATAAGAATGGCTTTGTGTAATAGGTATTTAAACCCTGATACCAATTATCAGTACGTCGTCAACCTGTTCGAGGTTGCCCATCCATTTATCAAAGGCAAAGCTAAGATTATCACGCTGCCTCAACATATCAAGGCTTCGTCCTTCCAGTACTTTCTGTTCCAGCTGCTTGTATTTGAATTTTTTGCCCTTTTCGCCACCAAACTGATCTGCATAACCATCTGTAAATAAATATATTTCATCTCCTTTGGTAAGCTTCACATTATGTGTTGTGAATGGCCTTGGATTATCAGAATTACCTATCGGTTGCTTATCGGCAGTTATTTCTTTTATTTCGGTACCTTGTATAAACCACAATGGATTATTGGCACCCGCCCATTGCACCTCTTTAGTTTTCGTATTAATGGTACACAACGAAATATCCATACCATCCTTTATATCTTCTTTCTCCGATTTTTCAAATGTCTCAATAACCAAATCCCTTACTTTATCCAATATTTTACCCGGATCAGTTATTCCGAACTCTTTTACTGCTCTGTTGAGCGCATTAGAACAAACTACACTCACCATGGCGCCTGGTACACCGTGACCCGTACAGTCGCCGGCAGCAACAAATATCATATCGTTCTTTTCTGTCATCCAGTAAAAGTCACCACTTACAATATCCTTGGGCTTGAACAGAATGAAACTATCAGGCAATACCGATTTAAAGCGCTCTCTCGTAGGCAAAATAGCTTCCTGTATACGTTTAGCATAGTTTATACTATCGGTAATATCTTTATTCTTCATTTCAATCACTTCCTTTTGCTTAACAACCTCAGCGGTTCTTTCACTAATTATATTTCTGAGGCTTCGGGTAGAAACAGTAACTACGCCATATACAAAAGCTGCAAAGAATAAAACATAGGCTATGTATGCCCAAATAGTACGATACCATGGTGACAGGATAGTAAACTCATAAATAGCTTCATGGCTTTGGTTACCAAATATATTTTTGGCTTTTACATGAAAGAAGTAATGCCCTTCTGGTAAATATGTATAGGTCGCTTTTGTCTCATTTTTCCAAACGCTCCATTGGGCATGCTGTGCATCTGAACCCTCAAGGCGGTAGCTGTAAAGCATAGAAGACTCATCCTCGAAGTTAGGCGCAGCATACATAAATATGAGTGAATTGTCTATATAAGGAAGGCTTGGTTTAAACCTGTCAGGCTGGGTAATTGAAACCACACCACTGTCACCAGAATAAGCACCGTAAAATATGGCAGAATCCTTACCCCTACTAATAACAACTTTATGTATCAATGCATAATAATCCTGGGTGTAATCTTTTTTTATACTATTGTCATACCGCGTAATTCCATCAGGGCAGCCCATCCATGTTATACCATCTTTCTCATTATAAATACAATAAATGATATTCTTCGACATGCCCATAAAAGGCATGGTTACCCACTGCTTATCAGCCTTCCCTGGGTTATTTACATAACCCACGTGCAAGGCTCCGTCTTTCAAGCTAATAGCTACTACCCATATTGATCCATCCGGTCCAACATCAATCCTAGGTATGTTCATAGTGCTATCTGCAAGTTGTGCACCTAATGAGCTATCGCGCGAAAATTTACCATTACCATTATACTTAAATAAGCCTTTAGGTGTTGCAAAATAAATATGGCCATTAATATTTCTAGCATATATATTGCTTTCTACAGGTAGTCCTGATGCTTTTTTTTCAAATACAGTTTGTGAGGACCCATCAATTTTCTTATCCTTATATACAGGCTTAATCATAATCACACCATTTTTATTATGCCCGCACCAAATAGTGCCATTTTTTTCTTCTGTAATAGCTTGGATATTTACACCTGTTATTTCTCCAAGATTTGCGCTTCCCTCATCATTCCATTTTCCATTATCCCAATACATAGAACTGATGGCATATTTTGAAATTCCGCCTCCAAGCGTCCATCCAATAAAAATTCGGTTTGAATCTATAATTGATCGGTGTAATGTATATGCATTTCCTTTTATAACCAATGTATTCTTATCTCCATCTATCTGGTATATACCGTCATTACTTGCGACTAAAAGAACAGATTTACTGCCAGTATTAACAGATAACAAATCCCAGCATTCTGTAGCAAGTCCATCAATTTTATTGAAATGGGGTTGCTCAATTGCCCCGCCTACAAGTAAATTTTGGTTTGATAAATAAAATATGCCTGTTAATGTAGCGGCATATAGCTTACCGTCGTTTCTCGCAATGGCTTGTACCAAACCTTCTAATCCATTCTGATCATTAAACGATGTTATGGGAGAGTTAATGTCAACTTTCGAGATTCCATTTTGAGTAGCTAGCCATAATTTTTGTTGCGAATCCAAATATTGATAGTTTATCGATTCATCCTGTAAGCCATTCTTTTTATTTATAGCACCTACTAAGTGCCCTGAAGAATCGACAACAACAATACCACCATCTCGCGTTCCAATAGAATAATCTTTACTGTTTAGCCTTATTCCATTATATATCCTGTTTAGGTTGAAAAACTGATCAATATCTGTATGGAATGGATTAATTTTTGTTAACTGTGTAGCATCTTGCACATGGGCTGAAAAGTCCGCCGGTACCATGGAAAACAGACCACGTCCCTCCATATTCATCAATATTTCATTTTTACGGAAAGGCTGCATAAAATAAACCTTAGTATCCGCAAAAAAATCACCGCCCTGTATAAAATTTAAATTATTGTTAACCATTTTCATCATGCCCACTTCTCTTTCGCGCACATATAAATTATCATTCAAATGAAACATCAAATGAAAAGTAGCACCCGGCTTAGTTGCAGGCTCGCGGGTTATCATTTTTTTTCCATCCCATATAAAAATTTTATTTGATGCCTGGAAATAAACTTTATTATCAGATGCAGCATAGCATGTCCATACATCAGCAAAGTCGCGATTTCTTTTATTCTTAATTGAATCTACTAACGAACGGTATCTCATCCTACCTGTAGCATCTGGCGACAGGTAACCTATCTCGCCAATTCCACCTACATATATTACACCTTTCTTATCAACGGTTAATGACCTTACTGTAACCTCATTAGGTGTTTGTATAGTATCCCAGTTATGTCCGTCATACTCCAGTATATCACTGTTATTTCCAAAAAACAAAACTCCCCGTGAATCCTGAACTATAGCAAAGTTTTGTGGTGACAGGTTATATTCTTTGGCAGTGTAATTACGAATATTAAACAAGCCGGTTTCACTTGAGCTTTGCGCAAATGAGTTACTTGTTGTAATAAAGGTAAAAAAAACTACAATGAGATTAAAAACACACTTCTGTGCAGTCTTACTTAAATATTTTCTACGGTTTACGCTATTCATTCCCTTAAAAAGAGGCAAAAACATAAAATTATACTACCAAAGATAGAAAAACTTATTTACCCTGCGAATAAGGTCGAAAATTGAGCGGTATAAAAACAAAAGACCGCCTTGGGAATACCCCAAAAGGCGGTCTTTTAGATGGGTCCATATTTTTACTGAAGCACTACTTTTTTGTAGGTATTTCCGTTATCTCCGGATACCTGTAATATATATACTCCTTTACTTAAGCCAGACAAGTCAATTTCTTTGCTAATGTGGCCGCTAATTTTACCATAGTTAGTGGTAGCCATCATCTGTCCAATAGCATTATAAACCTTCATGGTGATATTCTGTTTATTTGCAATATCAAGTGTAAAGTTTACTATACCACGGCTTGGGTTAGGATACACAATCAATGAATTCAAATCGCCATTTAATACAGCTATTCCGGAAACAGTAATATTGCCCGTATTTGATTTAGATGCATTGTAATTGATTGATTCAATAGATGGAGTACAGCCGCCTGGGTTACTTATACCCATGTGATAGAAATAAGGTTTTGAACTTGCTGGTGGCTTATTGCTATATGTATAAATACCATTATTAAGCGCATAACCTACACTGTCATTGGCAACACCGGCTACAGTATCACGGTAAACTATATAATAATTAAATGGCAGACCCTGATAATTATCCCATATAAGGTTAAATGTAGAACCATTCTGACTAATTGTTAAGTGCATGGTTTTATGTGGCGAACTCAGTGGAGATTCAAACCCACACGAATCGACCTGCGATATTTCGTATCTCCAGCTCTGAACGTCAGGATCAGAGAGGCTATCTACATACGTACCACCATTTTTAACCGGAACACTTCCTATTTTATTAAACAACCCTGGTACTGTTGTTTCCTTATATACATTATAGCTAGCAATTGACTTTGCTAAAGACTTATCCCAAACCACATAATTATGATTTGATTTAGGGTCGACAGTCACCATACAAATAGGCAATTGAGGAGGTGCTTTTTCCTGAACTTTAGCTGTAGCAGTTCCAATGCAACCTACCTGATCTGTAACTATTACGTTATACGTTCCGGTAGGAACATTGGCAAGATTCTGGTTTGTGCTATTATTAATATCAGACCACACATAACTATCAGTCCCTGTACCACCCGTAACTGTCAATATTACACTACCACTACCCTTATTGCCTGAAGCGCAGGCAGAAGCTATTGTACTATCAACTGTAACAACTGGTCCATTTAAGCTACTTACCGCCGCTTGTGCTGAATCCATACAACCATTCGAGTCGGCAACTGTTACAGTATATGTACCTGCAATTAAGCCAAAGGCTGAAGTAGTAGAAGCGCCAGAACTCCAGTTATAGGTATACGGAGATGTACCACCACTTACAACTACACTTGCACTACCCGTAGGTGACGAACAAGCGGATGTTGTGGTTGAAACAGTAAGCGCAACCGGAGCAGAAGGTTGAGTAACTGTGAAGGTTTTTATTCCCGAGCAACCAGTATTATCAGTTACTGTAACATAATAAGGGCCTGATGAAAGGTTGCTAATGGTTGAAGTGGTTGCGCCATTAGACCATGCATACGAGTATGGGCTTACACCACCATTAATAGTCGTACTTATAGATCCATTTGCAAGTCCATAGCATGTAACTTCATTAATAACATTACTCTTAATTACCGGACCATCTGAGTTTGTTATAGCAATAGATATAAATGTTGAACAACCGTTTTTATCGGTTACCGTAACAATGTAATTACCCGAATGCAAACTATCAGCAGTTGATAAGGTATCGCCATTGTTCCAGCCAAATCTATATGGAGCCGTACCACCAGTTACTGAAACAGTAGCAGAACCAATATGCTGGCCACACTTACTTGGGGTAGTAGAGGCAACTGACATTACAGGTGACGTAGAGGCTGCAACTGTAACTGTAGCTGTATTTGAGCAATTATACTTATCGTATGCTGTAACAGTATATGTACCTGGCGAAAGATTTGTTATAGATGTGCCAGTTTGAACAGGAACAGTGCTCCATGCATAGGTGTATGTTGTACCAGTACCACCGGTAACTGAGGTAACTGATGCTTGGCCATTATCTTGTCCGCAGGTTGTATTAACCACGCTTGTCTTAATTTTAATTTGGCTTGGCTGGCCTACAACTACCGTATTGGTAGCAGGGCACCCTATAGAGTCCATTACAGTAATGGTATATACACCGGCTGTTAATCCGGTAGCTGTAGCTGTTGTTTGAACAGGCACAGTACTCCATGAATAGGTATATGTCTTCCCTGCACCACCCGATGCAAATGCCGTTGCTGTCCCGTCATTACCACCGAAACAAGAATCCTTTGTTGAACTTGCATTCACTATATCCGAACAATTTTGCACTTTAAAAGCCCCGCCCTGGTATAAGCTCCAGTGCCCTGTGCTATCTTCTACGCGTATAAATGCTGCATGCGAGCCAATAGAAAGCGCAGAAGTATTAAGGCTTTGCGTAAGACTAATTGAATCGGCAGCTACTATACCTGTTATTGCAAATCCTTTACCTTGTCCGGGATCCTTATCAAAAAAGTATTCACCGGCTACAATTCTTGCTGTTGCTGCAGGAGCAGAAATAGCAGGAGCAACTAAGAAATTACGGCCTTCATATAAACTCCACTGTCCCGCTGCATTTTCAGCACGCACAAAAACTTTATGGAATCCAACGGTCAAACTTCCTATAGAATAAGCATTATTCATTGTAATTGAATCGGCAGCAGCTCCTGTTGCTATGGCTATCCCTTTACCTTGTCCGGGATCCTTATCAAAGAAATATTCGGCTGCGACTATTTGAGTTACTGGTGGTATCGTTACCAAAGGCTGTATATAAAAACTACGGCCTTCATATAAACTCCATTGGCCCGCTGCATTCTCTGAGCGAATGAACATTTTATGGTATCCTGCAGGTAAACTGGAAATTGAAATAGCTTGGTTTATAATAATACTATCTGCTGCTGCACCTGTGGTTATTGCAGTTCCTTTACCTTGCCCAGGATCAACATCAAAGAAATATTCGGCTGCTACTATTTGAGTTACCGGAGGTATCACTACTAATGGCTGTATGTAAAAACTACGGCCTTCATATAAACTCCATTGGCCCGCTGCATTCTCCGAACGAATGAACATTTTATGGTATCCTGCAGGTAAACTGGAAATCGAAACAGCTTGGTTTATAATAATACTATCTGCTGCTGCACCTGTAGTAATAGCAGTTCCTTTACCTTGGCCGGGATCCTTATCGAAGAAATATTCGGCCGCTACTATTTGAGTTACTGGAGGTATCGTTACCAATGGCTGTATATAAAAACTACGGCCTTCATATAAACTCCATTGACCTGCAGCATTCTCTGAGCGAATATACATCTTATGGTATCCTGCAGGTAAACTGGAAATCGAAATAGCTTGGTTTATAATAATGCTATCTGCTGCTGCACCTGTGGTTATTGCAGTTCCTTTACCTTGGCCAGGATCTTTATCAAAAAAATACTCGGCGCTAACAATTTGAGCTGCAGGAGAAACACTTGAAGCAGGCTGAACATAAAACTGTCCTGCAGAATATAAACTCCAATGCCCAACTGAATCTTTTACTCGAACACCAATAACGTGAAATGTTGATGTAAGTGCAGTAATTGAGATACTTTGATTAACAGTAACTGAATCTCCTCCGGTAAAGGTTATAGGAGTTCCACTGCCAACACCCGGGTCATTATCAAAAAAGTATTCTGCACTAAGTACTCCATGAGCCATTATGCCCTGCCCTTTAAAATTAACACTTATACTACCTCCGGTTGCTACAACAGCCGAAACAGTCAATAATGTTATTTGTGGTATAGCCACATAACCTGTTAAATTAGGCATTGGGTAATTTCCTCCATAAACTCCAATATCGCTACCATCTGTAGCTGCATGGTGTGCAGGCGAAGCTGGTGTAAATGTCCAATTATAATTCCAAACTGCGTTTAAACTTACTGTAGCTGCAGGAATGGTAGCATCAGTCCAACCCGGTGGCGTTGCAAAAATATTGGCTGTACCACCCGAGTTACCGCCATAGGTATTCAAGTTAAGAGCAGAACTTGCAGAAGTAATGTTATTATTAAACACACAAGTAGTACCATTCTCCGGATTAGAATAATAGAAAACATTATTACTAATAGTAGCATTAGATATAGCTGTGTACAAAGCATTTCCACTGTATGTAGCAAAAACGTTGTGATCAACAACTACTGTAAGCTGGTTGGAGGTTTCTATATCTTCCAGAAAATTGTTCTGTATATAGCAATTGGTGTTGTTCTGTATATAAACATTGTTAATGTCATTATTCCTGATCGTCCAGGCAGTACCATATACGTATAAGCCCGAAGTCACATAACATCTTTCAACATCTACACTATCAACAACTACGGCTGCGCCACTTTGCTGAATACTATTATTTACAAATAGGCCCTGAATTTTTGTTCCTTTTACAACACCATTCAGATATACATAATCTACAATTGTGTTATAATTATACTGTAAGCCTTTTACAGCATATCCAGCACCTATTAAAGTAATGTGCGATTTAGATATGGTAACAGATCCGTAGTCGGTCGGGGAGCCCATCACATAAACCGTATCGCCTGCACTGGCTGAATTTACAGCCGTTTGCAAGTTAGCATACATCCCTACACTAATAGGGTTATTGCTTACAGTTATAATATGTGCGCTCAGAGTATCCGGCCTAAAGAAGCAAAAGGCAAGTATTCCGATTATTATTTTTTTCATTTGGTGAATTTTAAGCATTTAATCAAAGAATGATTTTTAGCAAAATCTGCCCATTTTATGGGCTTTTCAGCTTTGTTTCCTATTTCATAAGAAACTAGGCTAAACGCTCTTTAATTCTGAATCTTTGCTTTAAAATTCACATTTAAGTTTCCACCTGCTGGTGCAACACCACTAATATTCATCAAAATCATTTGTGGTATGCGTGTTGCGCCGGTTAAATTTGGCATTGGGTAACTTCCACCATAAGCACCTATATCAGAACCATCTGTAGCAGCATTATGAGCAAGTGAACTAGGTTTAAATGTCCATTTGTAATTCCAAATTGAGGTTGCACCAACCGTACTACCCGGAATAGTTGCATCTGTCCAACCCGGAGGAGTTGAGAAAATATTGCCTGAACCTGTATTACCTGCATATGCATTTAAATTTATAGCAGCACTTGCTGAAGTAATGTTGTTACTGAATGTACAATTGGTTTCATTTGTTCCACCAGTAGGGTTACTGTAATAAAAAACATTATTTGTAAAAAGGGCGTTAGAAACCTGATAGCAAATACTACCATTTTGAATAACAAAGTTGTTATGGTCAAAAATTACAGTTGTTTGATTTGAATACTGTATTTGCCCAATAAAATTATTTTGTACGTAAATATATCCATTGCTTTGTACTTGAATTCCTGAGTTAATTATACAATTTCTAACAGTCCAGTTATGTCCATTAACATATATCCAAGAACTTACATAACATCTTTCAATATCAATGTTATTTATGTTTCCTGTTCCGGAATAGTCAAGGTTACTTGTAACATCCATACCAAGTACTTTTGTTCCACTTACCGGGTTACCAAAAGAAACAGAATCAATGTAAATATTATCGACAATCGAAGCATAATTATATTGAGTTCCTGTTACTGCATAACCAGCACCCATTAAGGTTACCATTGTCCTTAGTGTTACGTTTCCGTAGTCGGTAGGAGAACCCATTACATAAATGGTGTCGCCAATATTTGCTGAATCGGCTGCTGTTTGTATGGCAGTAAAATGCCCGGCGGTAATAGCATTATTGCTCACAGTAATAACGTGAGCGCTAAGCTTGCCAATTGTGAATAAAACAAAAGAAAAGATAAATAGTTTAGTTTTCATTTGGTTGAGATTTAAAATTTAAGGTTTGTTTATTTTACGGTTTACTAATTTGCTATTTTCCGGCAAAGATATACCAATTACTCACAAAACCAAGACAAAATGCTGTTAATTTCAGATTAAATAACATCATTATGTGATGGTCCAGAAAATGAGAATATTAGCCAGTACTTAGTAGATGTAAAATGAACTGTTTTAGTTGCTTAGGGTATAAAAAATAACTGTACCCATATGCTTTTATTAGCGAATTAAAGTCAGGTAACCTTTGGTATTAAATGGCTTGCCTTTATTGTCACTAGCGGTAATTATATAATAGTATGTACCGGCTGAAACAAGTTCACCCGCCATTGTCCTTCCTGTCCAATCGTTATTTGGGCCTGTTCCTTCAAAGATCAAAAGACCCCACCGATCGTAAATATCTATCTTATAATTACTTAGGCCAAAAGCGTTCACATGGAATACATCATTTATTCCATCGCCATTTGGGGTAAATACATTAGGTGCAATTACACCTTCTTTCACAAAAATACTTTCTGTTATAGAGTCTTTGCAACCAAGGGAATTACTGATATATAATGTAACATCATACGTTCCTCCGAAGTTATATATGTGATATGGCATTGAATCGGCTGAATTTCCGCCATCGCCAAAAGTCCACCAATTTGATGCACCACCACCAGTACTTAAATTCACAAACTCAACTGAGTCGCCTGATGCAATAGTATCTGGGATAGCACTGAAATTAGCTATAGGGTCGGTAAATGGAGCAATAAGTGTAACTGTATTTACGCAACCATGTGCATCGGTTACTGTCAATGTATAACTACCAGAAGTAATAGTCGCCACTGAAGCATTTCCGCCTACCGGGTTCCAATTATATAAATACGGAGGTACGCCGCCTTTCGTACTATCTGTCGCTATAACTATGTTACTGCACTCTAAACTATCGGTTACTTTCGAAATAAGCGCCGGTGGTTGGGTAATTGTATCATTTACTTTAACCTGGCATCCATCGGCAATATAGGTTACAGTAACAGTATAAAAACCGGCAGTTAAGCCTATGCCTGTTGCATTATTACCGCCAATAGGGCTCCAATTATAACCATACAATGAAGTATCGCCTCCTATTACGCTTACTGTTGCACTTCCATTATTTCCTCCAAAACACAATACGTTTGTACTTGCCTTTATAGTAGCTGTCTGACCTATAGTATCAACGTAAGTACTTACGGTATCTTTACATCCATTAGCATCTGTAACAGTAACAGTATATGTTCCTTTACCCAGGTTATAAACTGTTGCTCCGTTTCCGGCACCACCACTCCAGCTATAGGTATACGCGGGTGTACCTCCAACAACAACAACATCTGCGGTTCCATTATTTCCGCAGGTAGCAGAACTATTCCCTGCTACTGCAGCTATTGCAAGCGGCTGTCCCACCACATCAGAAGTTGTAACGGTACATCCATTCTTATCTTTTATTGTTACAGTATAGGAGTTAGCCTGCAAGCCGGTAGCTGTATCCCCGGTTTCTCCATTGCTCCAGTTATAGGTATACGATGGTACCCCACCCGATGCAATAACTGACATTGCCCCATTACTTCCACCAAAACAATTTGCGTTTACAATATTAGCAGGTGTTATTTGCCCTACCAAAACTGTTGGTTGATTGATATTAATTGTATCAATAAGTGTACAGTTATGAATATCGCTAACGACAACTGTAAACTGACCTATTGTAAGATTATTAACTGAAGCTGTTGTTTCGCCTAATGGGCTCCAAGTATAAGTATATGGATTTGTGCCCCCTGTCATAACAACTGTTGCACCACCATCACTTCCGCCAAAGCAACTCACATTATTGCGGGCACTAAATGCTATAGTTGCCCCTGTATCTTCAATAATGGTAATGGCTGTAGCTACACAACCATTTTTATCTGATATAAATACCTTATATATACCTGCGCCCAATCCTTTGGCAATACTGGTATTGCCTCCGCTAGGGCTCCAAAAATATGAATATGGAGGTGTTCCACCGGTCACACTTGCTATAGCTTTTCCATTTGTACTATCACATGTAGCAACGGCGGAAGTTGCTGTAACAGTTGGAGAAGCTGTTACATTTACTGTTCCTGTTTGCATAGTTGTACAACCGTTGGTATCTGTTACTGTAATGGTATAAGTGCCTGCAGCTAAACCAGTGGCCGCAGTAGTACTTCCGCCCTTAGGCGACCATGAATACGTATACGGCTCTGAGCCGCTAACTGTTGCGGTTGCTGTGCCATTAAAACTATCACAAGCTGTTGGTGTTGTTACTATCTTTATTGTTGGTATGGTATATGCACGTACAGTTACCTTTGTGGTATCAGTACATCCACCTAAAGTTCCTATTACCTTATAGGTTATTACACCTCCTGAAGCCGAAATTGTAGAAATAACATTACTACAGCTATCACAGTTCAAGCTGGCACCCGGGCTCCAAAAATAACTTGTAGCGCCACTGGCAGAAAGGTTTATGGGTGTAAAAGGGCATACCGGTATAGCAGGACCACTTATAACTACGTTTGGTTTAGGATTAACCTTAACAATAATAACTGAACTGTCTTTGCACCCTGTGCCCGTAACCCCAACAACGGTATAGGTAGTAGTTATTAATGGATTGGCTGTAACTACTGCATTATTCGTTGAGCTTAATCCGGTAGCAGGTTGCCAGGTATATGTTTGTCCTCCGCTTGCTGTTAAGCTTATTCCGTTTGCCCCTGCGCAAATAACCGGCGATGGATTATTTACAGTTATAAAATGAGGGGAAATAACAACAGTATCGCTGAATATTGCTGAGCATCCATACAAAATAGATACTGAATATGTGGCAGCGCACAAATTTGTGGCGGTTTGGGTAGTTTGTCCATTGCTCCATACATAGGACAAGCTTGTTGAATCAATTTTGCCACATGACGAAAGGCTAACTTTTGCAGAACCATTACAGGCACATGAGGCAGAAGTGACTGTTTTAGATATTGAAAGTGCAGTAGATACATTAAACGAAGAAACAAAGGCTCTACCGGCTGCATATAATATTTTTTCGTTAGGGCCCAGCACTACATCGTACACAACGCCGGGTAGTTTAATGGTGCTCTTTAATGCAAGGGCTGAATTATATACGTTTATTGAAGTATTATTACCTGCATACAAATTATCGCATACATCTACATCAAGCCCGCCCCATGCAAAAGACGTACCCGATATTAGAATAGAACTAACAATTGCACCCGTAGTTTTATTTACTTTCTCTAACGAACTTCCATCGCTCATGTATAACCAGTTGCGGCTCACCGCCAAACCGTTCATTCCGTTTGTTGTACCAATTCCGGGGCCAGCATAGTTTACACTTGCCAGTTCAACAAATTTGTACCCGTCAGGCACTATATATGAAGTTGGAGAGAGAGAAGGTAATGCCATTTTAAGCAACACATTTTTAAACTTAGCAGTATCAACTGCTGCTGCTTTAGCGGTAGCCATATAACATGTGTCGCCTAAAGGATCAATTGCTGTAAACACCATACCATGGCCGGGGGCAGATGCTCCCAGCACATTTACATAGGTAAGTTTTGTCATGTTTGTATCTAACGTACATGCCTGGTAAATATGGTTATTATCTCCGGCACCTATAACTAATGTATGGTTGCATGGGTTTATAACTGCCCTCCACATTTCGAGCACATTGGTATCGCCTGGGAAGGTGGCTTTAAGGGCTCCTAATGTATTAACCTTTAATGCCCTGGCACCCGTAGCATGAGCACTTTCTAAAATATAACTTGTACCCGTAAATTTATCTACAGCAAAATCGCCATATATTAAACCGTCAATAGTAGATGCATTAAAGGTCCACTTAATTTTACCTATACTATCAATTTTAACTAATTGAAACGGGTTATAACCACCATAGGCATATACGTTGCCCTTATCATCATAGTCTATATCATATGCCTTGTTATATGCCGCAGTAAATATGGGGTTGGTTGTCCAGGGATCAATAACTACTGTTGCCGATTGGTTATATATTTTACTTTCAGTAAATGACTCAACCGTTCCTTTGAGTGAATAGGAAATAGCAATACTTCCGCCTTTTTTATAAAAACTAACGGGAGCATGGTCAGTAAATTCCCCTATGCTTGTTTTTACAACTACGTTCCCTTCCTTATCGATGTGAGCACTTTGGGCACCTGCATACTTCAATTTCACCAACGAAAGATCGGCACCCGGATGTAATACAATATTATATTTTATACCATCTTTATCTTTAGGGAAGCTGTATTCAATATCTATACCGGGGTAAATGTTTCTGTAAATAATTTTTTTATAAACCAAAGCCTTTATAAATCCACTTTCACCAGTTGGGTATGTGTAATAATACTCTTGTTCCTCTTCAGCATCTATTGATACATTAGGGCTTGCGTTTTCCCATTCAACTGGTAAATATTGTGTAACCGGCTTCTCTAAACCCTTTGGGGAGTTATCTAAATACTTATCATACCTGTATATAACTCCATGGGCAGTAAAGTATGCTTTTGCATCACCCAATTTAGCCTGAAAAAGTATTTTGTCGCTGCTGTTGGCCTCACCATCAAACTGGCTGTTATTCTGAACAAATATTTGGTGATCAAGCGGGTTCACCTGCCATTTGGCCCTGGTACTTACTGAGGTATTATTAGTTGCACTTGTTGTTTTTGAATTTGTGCTTTGTCCAAATGTATTTTCGGTTATGAACAAACCCGCCACGAAAAGACCACAAAAAGAAATAATTTTAAAAGAGTACGATTTGTACATTCTTATTTTTTAATTAACCCGAAATTACCAATATCGCTTGCCTCACTTGGGTTTCAATACCCCTAATATAGTGATTCTTACAAAGATAAAGGGTTTATTTCAATAGCTTACCGGCTGAAAACCAAAAAGAATTAACACCTAATAGTTAGTAGCGGAGTCTTTTTCACCAAAATAGTCTTCATAAAGGGTATGTCCGAAATTAAAAAAGCCTTAACAAATAAGGCTTAATCTTGGTAAAAGTTTGCTGCAATTTTATGTATACAAATCATATTGAATATGCTATAAAAAAACAGAGCATTGGCTATTCCCCAAACAATTGTTCAGAAAATAACCAATGCTTTATAAGAAAATGGGAAACCGAGGACTATCTGTCCCTGTTGAAATCCCTTCTGTCCCTACCACCATCTCTGCCTCCGCCTGAGCTCCTGTTGGAACCTTCAGTTCTTGGCTTAGCAATAGATACAGAAATATTTCTGCCTTCGTGGTCACTCTCATTGAGGCCATCAATAGCGCTTTGACCTTCGTCATCGCTTTTCATTTCAACGAAACCAAATCCCCTGGAACGACCAGTAAATTTATCGGTAACAATTTTACATGAAGTAACTTCACCGTAGTTTTGAAACAACTGTTTTAAGGATTCTTCATCAACCTTAAAGCTTAAATTAGATACAAAAATGTTCATGATTAAATTTGAATAAATTATTAAGCTACAAATGTAATATTATATCTCATCATTATGAAATAAATAGCAAAAAAACACCAAATTAATTATTTAGGGCTATTTATTACGAAATTTTGGTCCATATATGGTTAGGGGCCTTACGGCAACCCTGAACAACAGGTACTGTATGTGTATTAACCTTAACTCCACAGGCATCGCACACATATTTATCCAATCCTTTTTCACCCATTGTTATCCAACGGTGAAACGATGCACTTTTGCAGCCTCTTATCTTGGGGGTAGTGGTTTTAACCTCTACTTCAGCACATTCGGCACAGCAATATACTTTTAATAACTTGGTTTTATTCATTATAGGGGCGGTAATAGATTTTTGTAAATATACCCCCTTTTCCGTTCTACAGTTAAAAGATATTTATAACCTGTATGAATAGACAGGATTGAAGGGTCGAATTATTTCGCCTTAAAATAGAAAAGACGTTAGGCCATTGCCCGGCTGCTCTCCCTCATTCTGTGAAGGCGCTTTGTTTTGGTTCGAAACTTTGGTATAAATAATGCCAAAATATAAACCCTTAGTATATACCACCAAAAGTTATTTTCAATTAGGGCAGGGTCAATCAGATGTACAATTTTTTTATGCTCTGCAGGCACTTTGCTCCAATGTATGCCTGCTTTATCGTGATGCACTGTATGAAGGCCGTTATTGAGCAGGAAAAAATTAATAAAGAACCCAACAAAATTGCGTGAATGGTTTATTTCCGACTCTTCATCGGCATGCACATGCTGAACATAATTAAATATAAGCACACTAAAGCCCGACATTTGCTGTGGTATAATAACAAACAACAAAGCCTTTTTCCAGTCCAGAAGCAGCGCCGCACCAACAAACAGTATAAGTACTGCAAGTTGTACATAGCATAAATAATACTGGCTCTTTGATTTTACTTTCACATCTTTAAGGTAGCCCCTGAGCACAACTTGCTGAGAATACAAACTTACAGCAGGGTATGTAAGCAAGGTAAGCAGGTTATTCCTTTCGCTTATGCGATATGTAATTGTATAGTCGCCTTCTTTATTGTTCAGGGTATGGTGGTTCTTATTATGAGTGGGAATCCATGCCCATACCGGGAAGCCATAAAAGCAACTAAGCCACCAGTCGGTAAGTATATTAAGTGTTTTGTTCCTCCATATTGGTAAGTGGTTATGGTTGTGCGCCATTACAGCAACAATAACAGCCATAAACAAGCACCACACATATAAGTAAGGATTTACCGATTTCAAATTCCATTGAACAATAAGCAATGCAGTTGTTATTGCCATGTATATGATCGACTTGATATCTGCTTTATATCTTAACATCTTACTAATTTATTACAGTTTTTAAAAATACGTTTTTATTTACAAATGAAGCGTTTTCATTTACAAATTCGCATTATTTAAATGTGCAAAGGCATTACAAATTCAATGCTTATTACATCATCGCCATTAATAATAATGCTGTGTTTAGCACTATATACGCCTTTTTTATTGTGCTCATCTCTAAATGCTTTAAAATTATTACGCGGTATAAACCTGTATTGGTTCTTTTCTTTTAGTTCGGTATAATCGCCAAAAGAATTAAAGTAACCGTAATGGTTAACATCGTCCTTGCACATTACCCTGGTAACGGTAGGGTTTAGGCCCACTGCATACCTATCATCTATAAGGCGGGTAATTTCTTCTTTACTCATTGGTGCAAATGTCTCTGTCATGGTATTTCGTTTTAATGATTATTAAATAAGTTAAAAAGGGGCATCATAAATGATGCCCCAATAATGCTCGTTTAGGAAAAAGGATGAGATTTTATAACATCAATATCTTTTTTAATAAGCTTATGTATGTTTTTCAGGTATATCCTTTCTTCTGAATTACAAAATGACCATGCAGTACCTGATTCACCAGCTCTGCCTGTACGGCCAATACGGTGAACGTAGGTTTCTGCCTGTTCAGGTATTTCGAAGTTAATTACGTGGGTAAGTTTATCCACATCAATACCACGAGATGCTATATCGGTTGCAACCAATACACGAATGGCTTTGCTCTTAAAGCCTTTCAGTGCTCTTTCGCGTGCATTCTGCGATTTGTTACCATGTATAGCTTCAGCTTTTATTCCGTTGCGGTTAAGGTCTTTTACTACCTTATCGGCTCCGTGCTTGGTACGTGTAAATACCAATGCATTAGCTATTGAATCATCCTTAAGCAAATGGCTTAACAATGGTTTCTTTTTTTCCTGGCTTACATAGTAAACAGCCTGCTTTATTAAATTAGCTGTAGCTGTAACCGGAGTTATATTTACATTAACCGGATTACGCAACATTGAATCGGCAAGCCTTTTTATTTCAACCGGTGCTGTGGCCGAAAAGAAAACCGTTTGGCGTTTTGCAGGTAGCCTGGCAATTATCTTTTTAATGTCGTTAATAAAGCCCATGTCCAGCATCTGGTCTGCTTCATCTAATACAAGGTATTCAACTGCATTCAGTCGAACATGGCCCTGGTTCATTAAATCGAGCAAACGGCCGGGGGTAGCTACAACTATATCAACCCCTTTACGAAGTGCATTGATTTGTGAATGTTGCGATACGCCACCAAATATTACCATGTGCCTGATCTGTAAATTAGACCCATACGCGCTGAAGCTTTCGTTTATTTGCAGAGCCAGTTCGCGGGTTGGAGCCAGTATAAGGGCCTTTATGCCTGTATTGTTATTACCACTTGCCTTTTTTGCATGTAAAAACTGAAGTATTGGCAGTGCAAAAGCTGCTGTTTTACCTGTTCCTGTTTGTGCACATCCAAAAATGTCGTTTCCTTGTAATATACTCGGAATAGCTTTTTCCTGGATGGGTGTAGGTTCGGAATAACCTTGTTTACTTAAAGCACTGAGTAGGGGAGCTATAAGATTTAAGTCTTGAAATGTCATTGAATTATATAATTATTAAATTAAAAATAGGGCACGCCGAAAAAACGGCTTACCGTTGTTACCTTTAATGAAAAGCGTAAAATCTATTGAATTGAATGGGTGAGAACCACCAACAGATAAAGATACAATCTTCGTTAAGAAGTTATACAAATATACGATAATTATCGAAGCACCGACAACTCATGCTGTAAATACCAGCTTGCTGTGTATCAAAAACACTCACAGGGTTGCATCATTTTTATTGATAATAACAATAAATAACAATAGATTTTTTTGATAATATTTTTAGTAAATACACAACAATTAATTGACAATCAAATACTTACATTAAATTAGGCTATTTTACCCTCTTATTGTTCTTATAAAGGCAAAATATGGTGGTTTGGTATACCAAAGTCGTAGAATCAATTATCAGAGGATTTCTTGAAAGGAAGTAATCATTATATAATTTGCCATGTGTTTTAAATGCATCCTTATACTGCATTTCATCCATCGGGTATCGGGTAATTTTATTTACCACATAGGTTATCGGTAACTTATCGGTAGTTGAAAACGGTAAGTGCGTATATAAATAAATAAGGGGAGCATAGTTTATATCGTCGAGCACCATTAACACATGCCTTGGCTTACCCGGTTCAATCTTATCTTTTATCTGTTCAACTTGCGTATTTAATAATGATAGTTTTTCATTTACCGTGTAATTATCTTTACGAAGTTTAATTTGGGCCGCAGCCTTTAAATAGGTTATGGGAGCAAATAGCAGCAATATGGCAATGGTCAGCCTTTTAATATTGGTAATGCCCGTATAAAATAGGGGTACAATTAATAAAGGATAAAAATAGGCCGTCTGCTTATTTAGGAACGAACTGAGTGGCACATAAAAAACCAATAAGCCCAGCAGCGAAAGAGCTGAAATTATACAAGCGCTGAGTACCAGTTTATTTTTTGTTACCACATAATTATATAAAGCTAATACCATTAGCAATACATATAGCAGGTCGTAAAACGAATTACTATTTGTGGCAAAGGAATATATATTTCCAAAAGAAGTTTTAATTGCAAGAGCAATATTATGGAACGATATTCCGTCGTGCATAAGATCGGGTATAATACCTGCAACATAAGGAGCATTGAAATAATGCATGTACATTATTACAATAAAAAGTACCCCTATGCAAATACTTGCAATTCTAATCCAATCCTTTTTTGTAACAGCAAATGCAAGCAAGCCAAATACCCATAACACAGTTGTTACCCTGAATAAAGAAAAGAATAATATCAGCAGAACATATACCCCTATATCTGTTGAATATGGTTTTCCTTGTAAATCTTTATCATATATTTTCTTCAGCTTGAGTATTAGTATTGTATCAAAAAAAAGATGAAGTGGCTCTGGATAGAATTGGAATATATATACCACAAACACATAGCAGGACAAAAATGCAGTGGAGATTAAAAGTTTGGTTTGTAATTCAAAATTGGACCTGTAAATAACTAGAATAGCACCCAGAAAACATAAAATATTCAGTACCAAAAAATTATAGACATGGAATCCAAAAACTTTTGTAATAAGGCCATATAATAAAGGATACATAGGGCCATACCAGTTACATTGCCCTATAGGCGAAACATCTTCATTTACTGCAATGGGAGCAGATATGGAGCCTGCTTCATTAAATAATCTGGCTGAATTATAATACGTGCACTCATCGGGCTCGGCAACAAAATAGCGCCCACCCCAACAGGCATAACCAATAAGCACTATAAGCGCAGCAAAAAAAACAAGCTGCAATGCAATTAAAATCTTTTTATGATCAACAGCTAAATTAATATGGAAATATATTTAACCCTTTATAGATACTGAAACTCTTACTCCTTAACGAACTTAAATGCTTCTTTGCTTTTATTAGTCACCACTTCTGCAAAATACATTCCATTGGCTATAGCACTTATATCTATTGATAATTGGCCATTACTTATGTTTACGTTCTTACTCAGCACTTCTTTGCCGGTAATATCAATGATCTTTATTACTCCTGTATTTGATGTGGCTTGTATATCTATCAATACATTTAAGGTATTACTTGCTGGATTAGGGTATACCAGAGTTTTAGAAGTGGTAGAGATGGTATTGATTCCCAATACCGGATTCACTTCTAATAAATTTCCATATTGACGAACAGGGCTGCAAGCAAAAATTGCGCCAATTAACCTGTCCAATACAGTAAAGTTACCCGATGGGGTATATTGAAAAACTGTACCCGAACCCGATCTGCCACCACCTGATGAAGTCATTCCATAAAAATTACTGTCGGAAGCCTGCATAAGGCTGCCAAGTGGGTTTTGCCCTGTTGTATCATTCAAATCAACAATGGCTTTAAATACACCTGTTGTTGAACATTTAAAAATGGTTCCGCCATTATAAGCACCTCCTGTTTCAGTCATTCCGTATAGGTTTCCGTCAAATGCTTGTATTAAATTACCATAAGGATAACATCCTGTACTTCCGTTTAAATTGACCAGTGTTGTTAGTACGCCTGATGTTGTGCATTTGAAAATCGTACCTGAGTCAGATGCGCCACCATAAAGTGTCATTCCGTATAAATTACCATCGGTACCCTGTATAAGGCTGCCATACGGGAATCCACCATTACGGCTATTGAAATTAACAAGTGTTGTAAGTACGCCTGAAGTAGTACACTTAAAAATGGTACCCGAATCTGCCTCTCCACCTCCATACATGGTCATACCATACAAATTGCCATCGGCACCTTGTATAAGATTACCGTAAGGATATATTCCTCCCTCTCCGTTGAAATAAACAATAGGATTAATTATGCCTGAAGGTGTGCACTGAAAAATTTCTCCTGAATCAAATGGGCCGCCATTTACAGTCATTCCATATAAATTACCATCGGTACCCTGCACAAGGCTACCATAAGGAGAACTTCCGTTTTTACCATTAAAGCTGGCCATAGTAGTAAGGCTACCCGAAGCAGTACATTTGAATATAGCTCCGTCGTTCGATGTACCGCCCGATAAGGTCATGCCATACATATATCCATCAGCGCCTTGTATTAAACTACCAAAAGGCCTTGCACCACTATCTGAACCAAAACTAAGAACGGTACTGATTGATGAAACTGAAGGTGTGCATTTAAAAATAACACCCTCACTTGATGCCCCTCCACCTCCACTCATTCCCCATAGCTGAATTTGAGCTTTGGATGCTAAAGACAGTGTCAGAAAAAAAGAGAAGAGAAGTACAGCTTTCTTCATATTAGCTTTATTTTTTCCAGGAGGACATTTAATTACTTCTGTAAATGTAATTAAAACTTCCATTCATGGCTATATACCTGCAATACAATTGAATTAATCTCATTATCCTATTTTTGTAATATTCGTTCTATCTATTTTAAGGCATAATACAATAGATTTCTGTTTTCATGAATACATCCTGTAAAAAAATAGTCGAGAATGAGCCAGCAGGTTCTGCTATTGCTAAGGTTGTATTACCTCTTTTATTAGTACTTACCATTCTGCCTCTGTTTATTCTTTCGTTTTACAATCACCCTTGTAATGAAGACTTTTGGGAAACTAATATTGCCATACAAAAAGGTTTTTTTGCAGCACAAAAATGGTGGTTCATAACCTGGGAAGGGCGTTATTTTGCCAATATGTTACGCAGCCTTAACCCCA
Source organism: Bacteroidota bacterium (assembly GCA_013288345.1). GTDB lineage: Bacteria > Bacteroidota > Bacteroidia > JABEUT01 > JABEUT01 > JABEUT01. The sequence continues at coordinate 64,256 of JABDCA010000001.1, forward strand.
TGGTATTTGGTGCTTATTGGGATTATAAGTTGAACACCGTTGTATTATTATTGTTACTGTTAACTGCAACTTATTGGCTCAGTGGCAAATTGTTTAAAGGTTTGGGTAAAAACAACAAATTAGGAATAACTGCCATTTTCATTTCTTCGTTTATAGTAATAATGCCATCTATTGCTGAGGGCATTTTCTGGCAATCGAGCATTTATGCAACACTTACAGCTAATATCATGACCCTTTTCCTGCTTGGGTGCATTATAAGCTATTATAATTCGGGGCATAAAAAAGGCTATCTGATCTTTTCGGCCTTATTGGCCATTGTCATTATTGGTTGCTACGAAATAAATATGGTATTTATCGACCTTGCAATTCTAATACTCACTTTTTATAGCGTAGCGAAAAAGAAAGAACTATTCTTCCCATTAACTTTATTAGCAGTATGTATCATCTTTACCCTTATTGAAATAACTGCACCGGGTAACAGTATGCGTGGTGTAGAGTTGCACTACTCTGCTTCCCACAACTTACTCTTCTCTTTAAAAAGGTCATTTGCATGGGGGGCATACTTATTAAGCCATTGGCTCCCTATCGCTTTCTTTATTTTCATAGTAGTGTTCGACCTTCTCTTTAAAAGCACAATTTGGAATAAAGAAACAGATTCTGTTTTTATAGTTCCTCCCTGGCTTAGTTTAATTGCCTGCGTGGCAATACCTGTTATTGGCCCCTTTATTCTCTTTTGGGCAACAGGGCTCAAACCACCCTTGCGGACAATGAACATTTTTTGTTTTTACTTTATAGCAGGTATACTATATTTTTCGTTTTCGTGCCTGGTACGTATTAAAGAAAACAAACCCGATTTTAGCATACCTGTGTACATTAAAATTCCCGTGTACTCTATACTATTCCTTCTGTTTATTTTCAGAACAAATAACGTTACTAATGCTTATAAAGATATTATTTCAGGCACGGCCTCTGCTTATAATGCAGAACGAAATGAAAGAGATGCTTACTTAAGAAACTTTAAAGGCGATAGTTGTGTAATAGACTCAATTAAAGATATTCCGCATTCGCTCTATTTTAAGGAAATACCTAAGAACATAAATAGCCTTGGTATAAATAGTGTTGATGAGAACACAAATGCAAGGAGAAATGAAGTTTTAAAGATATACAGAACTGCGCTTGATGATTATTACCACAAAAAATACATAGGCATAAAAGGGTGGTAAATAAAGAACTAACCTATCGGCAAATTTCTCATACGAGCATCTCATTTATATATAATCGTTATAGATGCAATGTCTTTTCACCAACAACAAAGCTAAGCTCAAAAACAAACGAGCCTTTGTTCTAATATCGCTTTCTTATTAGCACGCGCTTCTTGCTTTGCTGCTTTCACCGCTACCCTCTTCTCTTTCCTCACTTGTCTTTTTGTTTCGTTTGGTTTTTGTTGAGCACTAATAGATGCAGGCAAACAGGCTCCTGCCATTATCATCATCACCATTAATATGTTCAAATGTGTTTTCATGATACATTTTCATATTTTGTTTCTTTTACGTGTAAACCCCTACTATTGTTGCAGTTAGTTCTGAACAAGGGCTGTTGATAACAGTTGGCTTCTTGTTTTTACACAATTAACTCCACAAAAACAGCGATTATCCGGTAAACTATTGAGATATAAAAAGAAAGCCCTGCAATAATGCAGGGCTTCTATTTTTTGTGATCCCGATGGGACTCGAACCCATGACCCATACATTAAAAGTGTATTGCTCTACCAACTGAGCTACGGAATCAACAAAGCTTTCCTTAAAAAGGTGGGCAAAGATAACAGCATTTTACAAATACCAAATCTATTCTTGCAAAAGTTTTGGATGATTTTTTTTATTCCCGGCTTTACGCTGAGGAATTAAAACACCTTGCGGTAGGTGATAAATTTTTTGTAGGGAACCACTTGCAGCAATGCTACCAATAGGTGTATCATTTTTTCGTTAAAACTTCCTATCCAATTAATGAGTATATTCTCGTACACTTTTTTAGGCTGTATAACTTTGCCTAATTCATTAAAAATAGCTGCTTCTATACCTTTTCCCTGAAATTCGGGAATTATACCAAAAACTATACCCATCATAGTATGGCAGCCCTTAGTTTTTTTATACCACAGGAATTTGAGCTTACCCACCAGGTTTAAATTACCATGCACGTACTTAAATATCTCATTCAGCTCGGGTATGGCAATAAAAACACCTACAGGTATATCTTTATGGTAAGCAAACCAGCATATATCCTCATCGAGCACAGGTTTTAGCTTACGCATAATCTCTCTTGCTCTTTCTTTAGTCAGCTCCTCAAAGTCCGTTCTTTCAGCTTTCCAGGCTTTGTTATATATATTCCTGAAATCTTCAGCATATTTCTCTCCCTGGTTCTTCTTCAAGGTTTCAAAGCGGTAATTGGTATCGCGCATTACACGATCTGCCAGGCCCACCAAACGAGGATGTGGCGGATCCTGCACTTTGCGGTAATAAACTATCTGTTCATAGTTATTTGCAAACCCATAGTCCTTGAAGAGTGCGTGATAATAGTCCGGATGGTGGTTCATTGTATATATAGCAGGCCTCTCTCGTCCATCCGAAAGGAGGCCCCAGTAACGGTCCTTCTCACCAAAGTTAATGGGCCCGTCCATAGCCTTCATTCCCTTTCCGGTAAGCCAGTTCTTGCAGGCCTCAAAAAGCACTAAAGCCGCTTCTTTATTGTCAATACATTCAAAAAAGCCCATACCGCCCGTAGGTTGCTCAAAAGTATGTGCGGTTTTATCATTAATAAATGCAGCTACCCGCCCAATCGGGTTATTTTTATCGTCGTACAGTACCCAGCGTATACAATCGCCATGCTTAAAATACGGGTTCCTCTTACGGTCGAATACCTCTTCTATCTCTTGCGTAATATGCGGCACCCAGTTTGGGTCGTTTTTATAGATAAAGAACGGAATCTTAGTAAAATCCTTTACACCTTTCTTATCTCTTACCTCTACTAATTTCATAACCCTGTTAATCTTTAAGTACTACTGACTCTTTTCCTTTTGTTTCGAGGTTAACTGTAATATGTTCCTGTACTGTAGTAGCTATTGATATACCTGAATAATCGGCCTTAATAGGAAACAGAGCATGATTACGGTTTACCAGTACAGCTACTCTTATTGACTTAACAGGCGATTGCAGGAATATTTTCATACTATATGAAAGTATCTTACCGGTATTCAATACATCATCTACCAATACAATTGTTTTACCTGAAACATTTTCCTTTTTATCAACTGATACAGCCGTTTCGCCTGAAGGAGTTTTTTTATCAATGTTGATCTTAAGCATGGTGGTTTTAAGTGGCGATATTTTCTTTAATGCCTTGTCTATTTTCTGTGCAAGGGCATAACCACCTCCTGCAACACCTGCCAGTACTATTTCCTTATCATGGGCATGCTCCTCATATATCTCGTAAGCTATGCGGGTAATTTTCTTTTCTATCTGGCTTGCATCCAGTATTAATGTTTGCATTGCAATTAATTTTTCTCAAAGGTAAAAAAGCCGAGGAAATAGTCGCTCACCGCTTTGTAAATATTGTATCAGAAATACTAACTTTGTAAAAAAGCCGTAAAGTGAGTGCTCATATTAAAGCTATAAGCTATTATTTACCTGAAAAAATTCTTACAAATGAAGAACTTTCAGTGATATTTCCTCAATATACACCCGAAGAAATTTACAAACGGACAGGAGTACTGGAAAGGCATATATCAGGAGACTCCGAATTACCTTCTGATATGGCTATACATGCATTTGATAAGCTTATAAGTGAACATGGCATAAAGCCTGAAGAGATTGATTTCCTAATATTCTGTTCTATGATACCGGATAGAATGGGGCCTGCAACGTCCTCAATTCTGCAGGAAAAGCTACAATTACCCAAACATAGCGGAGGTATTGATTTGCCAATGGGATGTTCAGGTTATGTGTATGCGCTGGCCCTTGCCAACTCCTTAATAGTTGCGGGCACGGCAACTAATGTGCTTATTCTTGCCGGTGATTGCACAACTAAAACTGTTGAAGAGTCTGATCATACATTCAGGTTTATACTAGGTGATGCTATGTCGGCAAGTGTTATTAGCCGCAGCCCCGACAATCAAATAGGCGCATTTTTATTTGGAACCGACGGAAGCGGTGCCGACGCACTTATTATAAGGGGCGAAAATGCAAAAGAGAAGGTAAATGCGGAATTAAAGCACGATAGTAGCTTAAACAAAACAATGCCCTTTGGCAAGTTTTATATGGACGGAACAGGCGTACTTTCACTTACCCTTAAAAACATCCCTCCAATGATAAACGAAATGCTGGTTAAAGAAGGTTTGTCTATTGATGATATTGATATGTTTGTTTTTCATCAGGCCGGAAGTTTTATGCTTGAAAAGCTACGGAAGAAACTGGAAATACCAACTGAGAAATTTTTCAGCAATAATGAAACCAAAGGCAATACATCATCGGCAACTATACCTATTGCCTTATACGATGCATTAAAAGCCGGTTCTATAAAAAAAGGAAGTAAAGTGCTTTTGGCAGGTTACGGTATTGGATTTTCGTGGGGTTGTACAATAGTTACCATTTAACTATTCCCTCGTTTCTATTACGGTATGTTTTCGCTTTAATTTCAAAAACGGTTTTTCGAGAAACTGATATGAAATAACTGCAGCAAGTGCGGTTGTCAAAAAAGTTGAACCATATAATAAAACATTCATCTGCCATAATTTAAGCTGAGTCCCGTACAGCTTTATAAAATTGATGCACAAAAGAATCATCAGGGGATGATACAAATACAATCCGTATGTGCGTTTGCCAAAATAATTCATCCACTTATAATCAAGGTTTATTATACATGCCGGGTTATTACCAAGATTCATAATAATTATGGTAAACAGGGCCGAATAAAACTCATGATGAATAAAGGGAATATGAACCCTTGCCATTAAGCAAACTATGGTTGAAATGTACGTTACCAGCTGAACATCCTTCCGGTACAAAAAAGGCAATATTTTATTATCTTTTACAACAATTAAATAAGCTCCAATACCACCAATGGCCATGCAGCTTATTCTATATTGCATAATAATAGAACTAGGGCCAAGGAATATCGAATTATAGGGTGAGTTACTGAAATAGTGATCTAAAATATAGAAACTGGAGCCTCGCACTACTATAGTTCCTATAATGATTATCAAGCACGTTTTTATGAAATTCTTTGTTCTTTTTATTAAATGTGGCCAGAAAAAGTAAAAAAGCTCTTCTACCCTAACCGTCCAGCTTACCCGCATTGTATCGGGCAAATCGTTCCGGGTAAATAATGTTGCAGGTAAAAACAAAATACAGCCTAAAAGCGTTAACCACCATGTACCAATATGCTTTGTGTAGTCATTCATCAGCCTTTCATTTATATGAGGTAACACAAAAAAACCTAAAAATATAACCGCAAAGTAAAGCGGCCATATCCTTAATATCCTTCGTATATAATAGCCCTTCATATTTATAGTGCCTGTACTTTCCTTCTCCTTCAATAACAAATATGAAATAAGAAAGCCGCTAAGGACAAAGAATAAAGACACCGACAGAACACCCAGTCCGTCATAATAATATATCCATTTAATAACAGGCAAGCCATCTTCCACCTTCAGTGCATCAATATGGACAAGTATAATAGAAAGACAACTGATAAGGCGCATTGCATCAAGCCCGGGGAAATAAACTTTATTTTCAGTGTTTTTCATTAAAATGGCTCTTCCTGTCTTGCTTTTAACTATTTATAGTTATCAAATATAATAAAAACTGCTCCCTCAATTCCTTATATTTATTGAGTAATGCACATTGGTTATTGGTTAAATAAGTTATTTTTGTAGTAATCATACGTCTAATTAAATTATGGACATTACAGCGTTTATTCAAAAATTCGAAGCAGAATTTGAAGACATTGCTCCGGGGTCAATTACACCATCAACCAAAATCAGAGAAATTGAAGGTTGGGGGTCTATGCATGCGCTTATAGTTGTTGCATTAGCCGATACCGAATATGATGTTACCATTATGGGTGAAGAATTAAAGAAAGTGGATACGATACAGGATCTTTTTAACCTTATTGTATCTAAGAGAACATCCGGTAAATAAATCAGACTAGTACAGCATGGCTTTTTTCCCTATTTCAAATATTAATTTAGTAGGAATAGCAGGAGCAGTTCCTGCGTGCGAAGTTTCTAACTGGGATTATGACTATATAACTCCACAGGAAAGAAAGCTATTAATAAAAACTACCGGCATAGAAAAAAGAAGAGCAGTAAACGATAGTGGCATTACCACATCTGACCTGTGTATGGCTGCTGCTGAAAAATTATTGCGCGAAACTGCAACATCAAAAGCAGATATTGAAATACTTGTGTTTGTTTCGCAAACCCCCGATTATTTTTTACCCGCTACAAGTATTTTATTGCAAAACAAATTGGGATTAACTAAAACCTGTATGGCATTTGATATTAACCTGGGTTGCTCGGGTTATGTATACGGGCTGTCTGCTATAAGTTCGTTAATGAGCAGCGCTAAAATGAAAAAAGGGCTTTTGCTCACTGGTGATGTATCTACCTTTAGTACACCTAAAGAAGACAAAAGCATTTACCCGCTTTTTGGCGACGGCGGCACGGCAACACTGTTGGAGTATAATGAAACTGCAGATAAAATGACATTCAGCCTGCAAAGCGACGGAGCAGGATACGAAGCAATAATAGTACGTGAAGGAGGCATGAGAAAACCTTTTACTAAAACCTCGTTCGATTTGCTGCCACATGAGGGAGGAATTGTAAAAGCATCAAGAAATTTAGAGTTGAACGGAATGGATGTATTTAATTTTTCGGTAACAGAAGTACCCTGGAACATTCAAGATTTTTTTAAAAGAACAAATACCGGTACCGAATCGTATGATTATTTTGTAATGCACCAGGCAAATCTTTTAATGAATGAAACTATCCGGAAAAAACTGAAGTTTCCGCCGGAAAAAATACCTTACACGCTTTCTAAGTACGGCAATACCAGCTCAGCATCTATTCCGCTTACAATAGTTTCAGAATTACGCAATAAGGTATCACAACCTGTTTCTTTCCTTTTGTCGGGCTTTGGAGTGGGCCTATCGTGGGCAACAGTTTCTCTTAAAACCCATAATTTAGTATGTCCCGAAATAATTGAAATGTAATGACGACACCTTTCCAACTGCAAAATAAAACTATACTTATTACCGGGGCATCTTCCGGAATTGGTGAACAGGTAGCTATTTCGTGCAGCAAAATGGGCGCAAAAGTTATTATTACCGGAAGAAGTACCGAAAGGCTTAGTAAAACGTTCTCTTTGCTTCAGGGCAGTGGCCATTCTCAGTTTGCTTGCGACCTGATGGATGAAGAGAAGAGAAATGAATTTATAGATTCTTGCAATGCACTTGACGGGTTAGTTCATTCTGCCGGAATAGTAGTGCCTGTTCCTGTAAAGTTTATAGCCGAGAAACATATACGCCAGGCTTTGGGTATTAATTTTGAATCAGCAATGCTTATTGTTACGCGCTTGCTCAAAAACAAAAAGCTCAATGCAAATGCTTCTCTTATTTTCTTTTCTTCGGTTTCAGTAAATTACCCTTATTCAGGCGGTTCTTTATATTCAGCATCAAAAGCTGCTATAGAAGCATACAGTAAAAATCTGGCCCTTGAAATATCACCAAAAAAAATGCGGTCGAACTGCATTAAGCCAGCCATGGTAAGTACTCCTTTGTACGAGGAAACCAAAAACCAGGTAATGTATCAGGATACCGCAACGTACGAAAAAAAATACCCATTAGGAATAGGCACCCCCGAAGACATAGCCAATGCTGCAATCTATCTTCTTTCAGATGCATCGCGCTGGGTTACCGGGACCGATTTAATTATAGATGGAGGATTTTCAATAGGCAGTAAATAAACTTTTTAACACGCACAATGAAAATATCTGTAGTAATACCTGTTTATAATTCTTCCGAGGTGCTTTTTAAATTATTCGAAAGTATCGACAAGGTATTCTCAGACCTTACAATTGCATACCAAATTGTTTTTGTAGATGATTACTCTGACGATAATAGCTGGGAAAAGATACGGGCCATTAAAAACCAAAATCCGGGTAAAATAGTTGCTATAAGGCTTGCTAAAAATTTTGGGCAGCATAATGCTATTTTTTGCGGGCTGCAATATTGCACAGGCGATTTTATTATTACAATGGATGATGATATGCAGCATCCTCCCACTGAAATACCAAAACTGATTGAATGCCAAAAGTCAACACAGTCCGATCTGGTTTATGGCATATCGAAAGATTATAAAAGGCCCCTTTTCAGAAGAATAACAAGTCATGGATTTAAATTCACAACTAAGCATACCTCTTCAAGTACTGCCGAAGGTTCTTCCTTCAGGATGATGAAACTGGATCTTGCAAAGAAAATTATAGCCCATAAGCAAAGCTTTGTTTTTATAGATGAACTGATATCGTGGTACACAAAAAATATTGAATTCGTTTACGTTGAACACGATCATTCATTATTAAAAAAATCGCGTTATAGCGCTTCAAAACTGATCAAGTTATATTTCAACCTTGTATTTGGGTATAATGCTACTTTACTAAGATTAATAACCTTTTTGGGTATATCTTCTTCATTTATATCATTCCTGGTTGGTGTCCTGTTTATCCTTAAAAAAATATTCTTTCATATCCGTATTGGGTTTACCGGCATAATTGTAAGCATTACATTTTCATCGGGCGTAATTTTATTGAGCATTGGTATAATTGGTGAGTACCTGAGAAGAATGTACACCATTTTAAACGCACACCCGCAATATTACATCAGCGAAATATTAGAATAAGATGATTATTCGTAAATATGGCATAACGCTGAAAAGGCTTAAAGAGGAAGACATAGAGCTGGTGCGGCAAATGCGAAACTCGGAAGGTATAAGCAGAACCATGTTTTACCGGGAGCATATTTCCACTGAAATGCAGGCAAAGTGGTTTCATTCTATCAATAATAAAAACAACGGCTATTATATCATCATCTATCAAGGCCAGAAGATTGGACTGATACATGGCAAGAATATTGATTTTGAAAAAAGAACCTGCGAAGGAGGAATTTTTATTTGGGACCCTGCCTATATAGGTACGCTAATTCCTTCGCTGGCTTCAGTTATTATGAACGACTGGACCTTTTACATTATGAACTTCAATGCTATTTTCGCAAAAGTGCTGAGCGGAAACAAAATTGCATTGAACTATAACCTTTTGATGGGTTATAAGCTTTGTGAACCTGTGAATAATGATACAGGAGTTCAATGGCTGAAGCTTACCAAAGAGAAGTATTTTGCACGAATGAAGAGCTTCCGTAAAAATATGGTGCATTATACAAAAGATAGTGAACTGATTTCGATAAATGATATTGACGCCTCTGATGAATCTGCCAACGAAATTGAATTGTTCTACAAAGGCCTGCCAGCTGATATTCAGGAAAAGGCTGATGCGATACTTGCCCAAACCGGGCCGAAATAGTATCTATAGATAAGGTACACTGTCTTTATCTTTTCTTAATCCCTATATACTTCTTATTATAGTAATTATAATAGCCATCATTTAACCATTTTATTGCAATGCCCAATCCTTCCGAACCCTTTGCATCCTGTGGAATTTCGCTAAAAAAAACAGAATGAGGAATATGTTTTATGGAATCAACCATGCAACTGTCTCCTTTAAATGTCCGCAAATAATTATCCCTTTCTATTCTCTCTTGATTATAGGCGGAAGCATTACCCGAAAACAAGTCATTGTATGAAGTGGTAATATTATTTGTTCTGAAAACGATAGCAACTAAAAATATTAGGTATAGCGGGATTTTGACATACCCTGCTATATTAAAATTGGGGTAACGCTTTCTAATAACCACAACAGCAGAAAGGAAGAAGTACATGGTGATGGTTACAAAGTAAAAATATATGCCATTTAAATACCACTGGCTGGGTGCAATTCCGGTCGACCAGAAATAAATGAATACATTAACCAGAGGTATAGCAAGGCATGCCACGAAACTGAGCCCAAGAGGAATTATTAAAATTGATTTTATTTGAGACTCCTCAAATTTCCATTTAGAAAAAAGATCAAATAGCAAAAGGAGAACAAAACCCATGGGCAGAAGCCATCGGCTTAATAAAAACGCCTCCCACTTAATTGATTTTTCTATTGAAAAAACCAATCTATGAGCATTCGGAAACATCATTGATCCACGTGCAGTATTGCCCGGTGCAGCAATTTCAACTATTGTAAACAGAATACAAATTGCTAGTAGAATGAGTGGAAAACTCATACTCCATTTTTTTTGCCTGGCAAGCCAAATAAGAACCAAAACAAATACATCAATAAATACCATGCTTATTTCGTAAGAACCAATAATGGCAATTGTAAGCAGGCAGGCTAAAGCAGCAAACAAGCCTTTGCTTGCAGATTGGTAATAGCCTAAAACAGAAGCCAATAGTAGCAAAGTGAATATGCAAGGCGTAAGTATAGTATAAACGCTGCATTGCCAAAACAACCCAAAGCCAATATTGGGCATAAATGCCACAAAAGCAAAAATAAACAGGGCGCTTATGCCAATTTTATACGTTTTTAAATAACCCACAAGCAGTTTACCGGCGAGCCAGTAAGCTGAACCCATTAAGCCAAGTAAAAAAACTACAGTGTTTAGTTTATATCCCCAAGAAGCATTAAACACCAAAGGATTAAGACTTAATAGAGCCGAAACAAAGTAGCGGCCCGACCAGTTATAATACCACCACTTTTGCGCCCCTATAAAACCTTTTTGCTGTACCAGGGTAGTATCGAAATAAACATCCCAGCAAGGGTGGTTATAAAATGAGAGGATGAACAAGGGGAGAATGGTGGCAACTAACAAAATAGCAAGCAAACCGGCAACCAGGTTACTATAATCTTTTTTAGGGGCTATTTCCATCAAAAATCAAATCGGTTTATAGGGCATTCAGCAATGCAAGTTAGCCAGTTGTTGCTGACTAATTTACTTATTTATTGCATAATGAAATACTTATTGCTGTTCTATTCGGAATTTTCGTTGATTTTTCTACCTTTGTTGCTGTAACTATTACAGCATATTATGCCTTCTGCTATCACTGCTAAAGAAGAATCTATCGGTTCGGTACCTGTGCATATTGTATTAAAAGCTTTCGAGCTTATGTGTACTGCCAAAGCTATGACCGAGATATATGAGAAGAATGCTGCTGTTACCAGCAAATATGTGCATGCAACATCACGCGGGCACGAAGCTATACAGATAGCACTGGGCCTGCAATTAAAACCACAAGATTTCCTGAGCGCTTATTACCGCGACGATAGTATTTTGCTTTCTATAGGCATGACTCCTTATGAGCTTATGCTGCAATTAATGGCTAAGGCCGATGACCCGTTTTCAGGTGGAAGGACCTACTACTCTCACCCCAGCCTGAAGCGCGATAATATGCCCAAGATACCACACCAGTCATCTGCTACAGGTATGCAGGCTATTCCGTCTACAGGCGTAGCAATGGGCATTCAGTATTTAGAAAAACGTGGTTTGGCAAAAGTTCATCCCGATGGTAAAGGCATTATGACCTGCTCTTTAGGCGATGGCTCTGTTACCGAAGGTGAAGTTTCGGAAGCTTTTCAAATGGCTGTATTAAAAAAACTGCCTATATTATATTTAGTACAGGATAACGAATGGGATATATCGGCCACAGCCAAGGAAACCCGTGCTATGGATGCCATAGAATATGCCAAAGGATTTAAAGGATTAGAAACCCGAAGCATTGATGGCACTGATTTTATGCGTTGCTACCAAACCCTGAACGAGGTAATTGGTATTATGCGCGAAGAAAGAAGGCCATTCCTTGTACATGCAAGGGTGCCTTTGCTCAACCACCATACATCAGGTGTGCGCAAAGAATGGTACCGTGCCGATCTGGAGGAAGCCGCAAAGCGTGATCCGTTCCCAAAGTTACGCAACCAGTTAAGTATTGCAGGCTTTAATAATGATAAGCTCAACCAAATTGAAAAGAGCGCTAATGAAGCTGTACAACAAGATTATGATAAAGCCTTAAAAGCCGCCGACCCAAAACCGGAAGATGCTTTTAAATATGACTATGCCCCTACCCCTATTACTGAAGAAAAAGGAATACGTGAGCCCAAAGGGAAAGAAAAGACCGTAATGGTCGACTGTGCCCTTTTTGCTATACAAGAGTTGATGGAGAAACACCCTGAGTGTTTATTTTATGGGCAAGATGTGGGTGGACGCTTAGGCGGAGTTTTCCGCGAAGCGGCAACACTGGCACAAAAATTTGGTGACGACCGTGTATTCAACACTCCTATACAGGAAGCATTTATAGTAGGTAGCACAGTAGGTATGTCTGCTGTAGGCTGCAAGCCTATTGTAGAGATACAGTTTGCGGATTATATATGGCCGGGCTTAAACCAGTTATTTACTGAGGTTAGCCGCTCTTATTATTTATCGAATGGCAAATGGCCTGTAAGTTGCGTTATACGTGTACCTATTGGCGCTTATGGCAGTGGTGGGCCTTACCACTCATCCAGTATTGAATCGGTACTCACTAATATTCGCGGTGTAAAAATTGCATACCCAAGCACCGGGGCCGATTTAAAAGGATTACTGAAAGCTGCATATTACGACCCGAACCCTGTTATTATGCTCGAGCATAAAGGCTTATACTGGTCGAAGATAAAAGGTACCGAAGATGCTAAGACAGTAGAACCTGATGCCGATTATGTAATACCATTTGGCAAAGGCAGGATGGTACAGGAAACACCTGCAACCGGAAAGACCGTTACACTTATAGCTTATGGCATGGGTGTTTACTGGGCCAAGAACGCTGCCAAAAAATTCCCGGGCCAGGTAGAAATAATCGACTTACGTACACTCGTTCCACTTGATGAAGAGATGATATATACATCGGTTAGGAAACATAGCCGTTGCCTTGTAATAACCGAAGAGCCCGTAAATAATACATTCGCACAATCTATTGCATCACGCATACAACAAAACTGTTTCGAATCGCTCGATGCACCTGTTACCGTTATAGGTTCTGAAAATGTACCGGCAGTACCTCTTAATTCAATACTGGAACATGTGGTGTTACTCAATACCGAAAAGGTTTCGGCTGCCATTGAAAAACTTTTAGCTTACTAATACTTAATTATGTTACATTCCTTTTTAAAGAGTAGAACACTGCAAACAGTTGCAGTTTTATTACTTACAGGTTCAGTTATTGCATTAACCAATACCTCCTGCAAACGAGGCCCAGACTATACCAAGCAAGTTGCTGTATTGGATAGCCTTAGCAAAGTAGTTCATAAAGCAGATTCTGCACTTTCGCTTATCGATACAGTTACCATTAAGAAAGATGCCGATCATGTAATGATGTCACTTGAACTTATTAAAATGGCGCATAAGGATAGTATGAGTAAAGGCGCTGCTGAAATATTCAGGAACTTTAGTTCGGTGCGCTGGCAGTTAGAAACGTTTATGGGCAGGCGCACAGTAATGCGTATTGAAATGCATAAATCTGTTGATCAGCTTAACCACCTTAGCCACGATTTGAAGCTCAACCTTATTAAGGCCGACAGCGTTCCGATGTATTATAGCACCGAAGTAAAGAAGGCGAGCTTACTTATTGAAAGTGAAAAGATAGGCGTTCAGGGTTTGAACAACCAAATGCCTTTATACAACCTTATTGCTCCGCAAGCCGATTCGCTTATTGCGCTTGTAAAGAGCCATAAGGATATCTAAGCATTAAACAACATACATGCGCAGGCTGTTATTAATATTCGTATTCTTTTCAGGCCTTGCCAATTATTGCTTCGCCCAAAGTTCGACCGATGAAGAACTTGCCCAGCAATACTATTTCGACAAGCAATACGATAAGGCAGTAGTGTACCTTGAAAAGGTATATGCCAAAAGGCCTTCGAATATGGTTTACCATAATTATATTGATTGCCTTATACACATTAAAGATTATAAAACTGCCCAGAAGGTTATAAAGAAGCAGATTAAAGTAGAGCCCGATAACCTTATACTATGGCTCGATATGGGCAATACCTGCACAATGGCAGGCGATGAGAAAGGTTCGGCCGATGCTTACGAAAAAGCAATTCATAACATGACAGCGGACCGTACCCAGATCATTGGCTTGGGTAAAGCTTTCGTTGACGATAAGTTATATGACTATGCATTAGAAACTTACAAGAAAGGCAAAAGCATGCAGAAAGGCCAGTACCCCTTTATATTTGAAACAGCTGCTGTATATAAGGCAAAAGGGGACATTGAAAACATGACCGATTGCTACCTCGATGCACTGGTAATGTCGGAAAGTTATATACAAAGTGTGCAGGATGCCTTGCAGATAAATGTAGGCGAGAATGCCGATGCCTCACAGAATAGCATTATCCGGAAAGAGTTATTGAGGTATATACAGAAGTACAGTGACAATGAGGTATTCCCTGAGTTGCTGATATGGATGCTGATAGAGCAGAAGAATTATGCTGATGCATTGGTGCAGGTTAAAGCCCTTGATAAACGCAAGCATGAAGGCGGACTTAGATTAATGGAACTTGCACGAACCTGCGTTGCTAATGGGGCCTATGATATAGGCATACAGGCATACCAGTATGTTATAGACATGGGAGCGAAGAATGACAATTATGTTTCATCGCGTGAAGAACAATTAAAAGCCATGTACGATAAGCTTTTATCGGGTGGTGATTATACTAACGAACAATTGTTAGCCATTCAAGCGAAGTTCAGAAAAGGGCTTGATGAGCTTACGCGCTATGCCTATACTGTACCACTTATGACCGACCTTGCTCACCTTGACGCCTTTTACCTTCATAACGATTCCGAAGCTATTGAACTAATGAACGAAGCTATTGACTTCCCGGGTATAGCTGCTATTACCCGTGCCCGCTGCCAAATGGAACTGGCAGATATATTACTTGCTTCAGGGCAAATATGGGATGCATCATTGATGTATTCGCGGGTTGAGACAACCTTTAAAGAGGAGCCAATTGGTGATGAAGCTAAATTGAAGAATGCTACTATTTACTATTACACGGGCAACTTTAAATGGGCAAAATCGCAGTTAGATATACTTAAGGGTGCAACTACAAAGCTTACTGCCAATGATGCCATGGCGCTGTCGCTTCTTATTACCGATAACACCGACGACTCGGCTCACCTACAACCAATCATACTATTTGCCCATGCCCAGTTGCTCGATTTTCAGAACCATGAGGATAGTGTAGCTATACTTATCGATTCGGTTTATAACATGACCGAGACGCGCACACTTAAAGAGCAGATAATAATGATGCGGGCGCAAATGGCTGAAAAGAAAGGCAAACCCGAAGAGGCAATGAAATACTATGAACAGGATGTAAAAGAATACCCTGATGGCATGTTCCCAGACAGGGCCTTATATTATATGGCGCAACTCGAAGACAAGAAACTGCATGACCTTAATAAATCGGCAGAGTACTATAAGCAGATTATCATCAGTTACCCTGGCAGCATTTACATTGAGAATGCCCGCGAACGATACAGGCATCTTTCAAAAGATGATGCTCCTCCGGCAGTAAACTAAACCCTCTTACTGAGGTAAGTTCTCCTTACCAATATTACTGTGGTGGCGGCTATAGAGGAAGAAGATAATCAGTCCGAATACCATCCAACCCAAAGCAGTAATAATAGTTACAGGATCTTCTGAACAAACCATGGCACCGCAAACAAGTATACCCAGAATTGGAACTGCGGGTACAAGCGGAGTCCTAAATGGGCGGGCCCTGTCCGGATCTGCTTTGCGCATTATTATTATGCCCAAACAAACCAGTATGAAAGCCAGTAAGGTTCCAATTGAGGTAAGGTCACCGGCAACGCTTTCAGGTATAAATGCCCCAAAGAAACCAACGAACAAGAAAAGGATTATGTTCGATTTATAAGGAGTCCTGTATTTAGGATGCAGGTCAGAAAATACTTTTGGAAGAAGGCCGTCGTTCGACATAGAGTAGAACACACGTGATTGGCCCAACAACATCACCAGTATTACCGATGAGAAACCAGCCAAAATAGCCACTGTAACTAAGGTCGCAAGCCAGTGCATATGCATGTATGTATCGATAGCATAACTTACCGAAGCTTCCTTACCGGCCCTTAAAAAGTCAGCAAACGGAGCAACACCGGTAAGTACGTGGGCAAACAAAATGTACAATATGGTACAAACAGCCAGTGAACCAAGAATACCAATAGGCATATCGCGCTTTGGGTTCTTTGTTTCCTGTGCCGCAGTAGATACAGCATCGAAACCTATGAATGCAAAGAACACAACAGCCGCACCACTTAGTATACCACCCCAGCCATGGCTACGGGCGCTACCGGCATAATCAAAAATCTTACCATTGCCTAAATCAACAGGCTTGGCATTATCAGGTATAATATAAGGAGTATGGTTTGCAGGAACAATAAAGTGCCAGCCCACGGCAATAAACACCAATACAATAGAAACCTTTACAAATACTATTATGGTATTTACTTTGGCTGACTCTGCTGTACCTCTAATAAGTAATAAAGAGAGAATAAGGAGGATGAAAAGTGCCGGAAGGTTAATAATACCATGTTCGCCTGCAGCCGAAACAGCCTCGAAAGGCGAATGGCATAGGGAATAAGGTATGGCCCCACCCAGCAGTTTATTCAGGTATTCGCTCCAGGCGATAGATACAGTAGCTGCACCCAGCGCATATTCAAGTACCAATGCCCAACCAATGATCCAGGCAACTAATTCGCCCATTGTGGTATAAGCATATGTATAAGCACTACCGGCAATAGGTATCATAGATGCAAATTCTGCGTAGCATAACCCAGCAAAAAGACAGCCCACGGCTGCAATTAAAAACGATATGGTAACAGCATTCCCTGCATGCTCACTTGCGGCTGCCGCTGTACGTACAAAAAGTCCGGCACCTATAATAGCGCCTATGCCCAATGCCACAAGCGAAGTAGCCGTTAATGTCTTCTTTAAGCCGTGTTCGTTGTTCTCGGCATCAGCTAAAAGCTTAGTAATGGACTTTTTCCTCCAAAGTGACATAGAAATAAGATTTAATGATTTATTAGGCATAAAGATATATAAGTTTTGATATGTACACCCCCGAACCCATAAAAAAGCTTTTGCGCTAAAATTCTTGTTATCAAAGTGTTGTATTTCATATTCTTTTACTATATTTACATTACTATGCTGAAACAACTCAAGTACCCTGCCCTGTTTTTGTTCGCATTTTTTGCACTAGCACTCGCAAAAATCAACGCACAGGATAAAATCACTTTCATTGCCCCAGACAGGTTATTGGTAACAGGCGACCTTTACTTTGTAAACGACTCCCTACCTTATATGATATTATGCCACGACTTAAAATCGAGCCGTGGAGAATATAAAGACCTTGCTCACCGTTTCAACAAACTAGGCTATAACTGCATAGCGCTCGATATGAGAGTGGGCGGTACAAAGAACGGAGTACAAAACGAAACCGTATCGATGGCAGATGCCAAACACATGGCCACCAAGCCAATCGATTCGGAAATTGATATTACAGGTGCTATTAACTATGCATATGGCAGAAGCAATAAAAAGGTTGTATTAGTTGGTAGTGGTTATTCTGCTTCATTAGCTCTGTATCTTGGTTCTACTAATCCTCGTATTGCAAGCGTATTTGCTTTTAGTCCTGCCGATTATTTTAACGGAACTCTCGATACAAAGACTGCTTTCCCAAAATGCACTATCCCTGTATTTGTAGCTTCTTCAGTTGCTGAAGCTTCTGCCGCCAAGGCTTATGTATCAGGTATTCCTTCATCTAAGGTTACTATGTTTTCGCCTGCTAATGGCGGTGCACATGGTACAGATGCACTTCTATCTACTACTGAAACCAACCATGATTACTGGTTATCAATCTTAATGTACATTCGCCAGGTACAACACTAAGTTTCTACTTCTTCAGTTTCGGATTTCTCTTGTGACGGTTCTTATCGCGCTTACCCTTCTTTTCAATATTCTTTACAAATGCTTTTTGTAAGTCAATACCTGTTTGGTTCGATATGCAAATAAGTACAAACAACACATCAGCTAATTCTTCTGCCAGATCTTTACCCTTATCCGATTTTTTAAACGACTGTTCTCCGTATGTTCTTGCTATTACTCTAGCCACCTCTCCCACTTCTTCAGTAAGCATAGCCATATTTGTCAGCACATTAAAGTAACGCACCCCTTCTTTATTAATCCAGTCATCAACAAATTTCTGGGCTTCTGTAATTGTCATTTTTGAATATTTATTCTTTTCCATTCCTCACTATGTTACTGTTTGTTTTTTGTATCTATCGTAATTGTCACTGGCCCATCATTCACCAAACTTACTTCCATATGCGCGCCAAATTTTCCGGTTGCAACGGGCTTGCCTAATTCTTTTTCGAGCATGGTTACAAACGTATTAAATAAAGGCAATGCTTTTTCGGGCCTTGCTGCTTGTATGTATGATGGGCGGTTGCCTTTTTGGGTGCTGGCATGTAAGGTAAACTGGCTCACCACCAACATTCCGCCATTAACCTCTTTCACCGAAAGGTTCATCTTTCCTTCTGCATCACTGAATATACGCAGGTTGGCAATCTTTGCACTCAGCCATGTCGCATCCTCTTCTGTATCGGCTTCTTCAATACCGGCTAGTATCAATAGTCCGAGCCCGCAAGCGCCTATTACAGTACCATCTACTTTCACTTCTGCTTTTGTTACTCTTTGTATTACTACTCTCATAATTTATGATAATGGAACACGGATAACACTGATTGGACCGGTCTTCACTGATTTATCTGTGTTAATCTGCTGTATCCGTCTCATCCGTGTTCCATTGTATTTAAAACAAAGATAACTGTTCATGCCCTTTGTGCTTAAAAAGGCTTAAGTCAAATTCCATTTTTGGTGGAGTACCCATATATTTTTTTACAGCTACTTTAAATAACTGACGTATAGATTCCGCTACATTTCCTTCACCTCTCATCCTAGTACTCCATCTTGAATCATTAACCTGTCCGCCGTGGCAATCTGCAATCTGGTTCCATACTTTGCTTGCTCTATCAGGGTAATTTTTCTCCAACCAGTCCTTAAATATTTCTGCAATCTGTCCGTTAAGGCGCACTATGGTATGCCCTGCACGCTGTGCTCCGTTTTCGGCTGCTGCTTCTATAACCTTGGGTACATCGTAACTGGTAAGCGAAGGAATGATTGGCGCCACCATCACTCCGCAGGGTATGCCATTGGCTGAAAGTTGTTTCAACACATTCAACCTGTTCTTGTATGTAACAGTTCGCGGTTCCAGTTTCAATCGCAGGTCCTCATCGAGTGATGTAATGGTTACCATTACATGCACCAGGTTCAGTTTGGCCATTTCGGTTAGTATATCCAGGTCGCGCAGTATAACGGCGTTCTTGGTTATCATGCTCACGGGGTTGCGGTACTTCAGGCAGACTTCCAGCATGCTGCGGGTTATCTTCAGCTTGCGTTCAATGGGTTGGTAGCAATCGGTATTACCCGAAAACATAATAGGGCCGGGCTCCCAACTGGCTTTCTTAAAAAGCTCTTCTAATAAAACCGGAGCATTTTTCTTTATCAGTATTTTTTGCTCAAATTCCATACCGGCACTATAGCCCCAAAACTGGTGCGAATTGCGGGCATAGCAATAAAGGCAACCATGTTCGCAACCCTGGTAAGGGTTCATAGAATATCCACCTATATCTGGGCTATCAACCTTGTTGACAATAGTTTTAGGAAACACCTCTATGTACTGTGTATGGTGGTTCTCCATTAACGAATCTTCATCAATGCCCTCCCAATGCTCCTGTACATAACTGGTTTTAAAAAACCTGTTGGTAGGGTTTATTTGCGCACCACGTCCGTCAAAATATTCTTTCTTTTCCGTTTCCATTTAATTGTACTTAACATAATATACTAAGGGGTACCCAACTGATACCCCCCTGTTACACCTTAATATGTTGATTTTCAATTTCATTTGCTTAAAAAATAATAACACTTTGATACCCCCCCTACTGTCATACTGAGTCTGTCGAAGTATCTCTTCCATATTAAGTGCGTGTGGGTCGGTGTTAGTATTCGCATCTCTATTAATTTTATTGGAGCTCATGATTATTAAGCTATTATAATTCTATTGAGGCTTAATAATTGGCGGAAACTGGCGGTTTCTGGCGGTGCAGCGTTTTCATTTTTCACTTTTAGTTATTCACTTTTCACTTAAATAAGCCTTTGGCTTATTTAGCACAAATATAAACATTTTATTTATTATTGTTGCTAATATATTTAGCAATTGGGCGATTGTTCATAAATTATTTTAATTTCATTATCTTTGAATAACGAGTTTCAGAGACCACCTTACCATGCGATATAAATATTACATACCATTCTGCCTTTTACTAATATGTTTTGGTATTTATAGTTGCAAGCCCAAAAAGAACTACATAGTAAAGGTGAAGTTGGTAAAGCTTACCGAAGATAACATGTTCGATAGGGACATGATAACCGATTACCTGTTCGATGCAGAAGAGCTAAAGGTAGATTCATTGAAAAATAAAAGCGAACACCTTTTTTTACTTGGCATTGACCAATACAAAAACAAAAAGAACCCTGAAGCTGCAATTAGCCTATTCAAAAAATCTATACTTCTTTTCCCTGACGCTAAAACATATTATGAACTAGGGGATGCATTATTAGAAGGGCAGGAAAAACATCCTGAAAAAGACAGGCTGAAGATGGCAGTAAATGCTTATAAAACATCTGCCGACCTTAATTTTCAGCCTTTGTCGAATTTGTATTACAATATGGCCTGTGCCAATAATTTAATAGGCGAGGGCTATGGAGATGCATTGGATAATATAAGAACTGCTTTTGTAAATGGCTTTACAGATACAACCCGCCTAAAAGAAGACACACGCATTAATTTACTTGTAAGTATTGATGGATATAAGGACCTTGTATTTTCCTTAAAGAATAAAGTCACCAAGAAAAGCGGAGAAAGTTTTTTCGACACTTACATGAATGCCTTCCCGGTTGTATCACAACCATTTAAAATAGATACAAATAAAGTAGCTATGGAAGATTACAAACAATCTATCAGTTATGACTTTGTAAAGTTTATTCCTGAAATGGAAAATGTACAGTTCGGCAGAATGGTATCGAACGATTTTTTTTATGTTGCTAAAGTCGCTGAAACTGCCAACTATATAGCGTTGATATATTCCTCCGATTCATACTTTGGTTCAGATATGCAGCCCGTTAATGTAAACTTAGTAACGTACGATAAAGTGGGTAATATAATATCGAACAGGCTTTTTGCCGGGCAGTTTTCTGTCGAAAAAATAAGAAGCGGAAAAATAGAAAACAACATAATTACCTTGCAAGACTATAAAAGAACATGGAAGTATAAGACGGACAGTATTGCCATTTATGATAATAGAGTAACAAAGTATGAGTTACTGCAAACTGCAACATTTATGATAAATGATTCGGGAAGAATAATCAAACAATCTGTTCCCGATAAATTTAATGATTCTTCTGCCGTAGCTTCAACCGATACTCGCAAATAATGAAAACCCGTATAACAACATTTTTAATAATAGGGGCATTAATTATTCTTCTGTCGGCTTGCAGCCAGCGGGTTGAAACAATTGTAACAGAGGTGCCGGCCTTACGTGTGAGCAATATATTCAATTCTGATTCAGTATATCTTTATATGGAAAGATATAAAGGTGAGCATAAAGAAATTGGAGATTTCTACCTGAACGGTAGTAAAGAACTGCTTAAAACTGATCCTGTAAAAGCCCTGCACAATGCAAAACGAGCCATAACACTTAACCCCACTAAAGAGGCATATAAACAATTGATAGCTTGTTTAAGCAATAATGAAAAACCTAATTGGGGAGAGATTGAAAACGCATATATTCTTCTTATACTTCCATTCACTGATTTAGATCATTCTTCAAAATCAAAATTCACCCGAGATTATTTGTTTGAAGAACCAGATGAAACTTTATTACAGGATTTTCTAGTATTCAACATTAATACATCCGGGCTTGTTTGGGGTATAAATAGCCCATACGGACCATATGTTATTGGGTTTGCACTTCCAGATAACATGAAGTCAATGGCACATGACTTAAAAGCAAAGGTATTAAGTGATAAAAGGCTTAAAATAGATACGACAAGTGAAGATTACAAAAATGTCTTGATACAATTCCTCTCCCCACAGGAGCTAAAAGATTACCTGGCTAAAGAATCTACTTTTAAATATTTTCTATCCACTATTAAAGATACCACATCAATTTTTGAAATGGACAAGAATTATGTTCCCCAGTTTGACTATGATAATTTTAATGGACGGGGGAATTGGGATTATTATGACGTGTTAGGATATACTCCAATTTCGTACCTCTATAAAACATATATACCTGAGGCAATAAAGGACAGTAACTGGAATGGGGCATACAATTTTGAACACACCCTTAAAATAAATGATTCAATAAACGCTTTAATTTATTCTATCGATACATCTACTATTGCTTGCCCTGTCGCAATGCGGCATATTTACCACCGCCTTGTTATTTATGGCAGAAACCACCGCATCATTTCTACCGATATTGTAGCCAATCAATCGGGTGATGAATTGGCAACTGTAAAATTTAATCATAACAAATACACGATTACGCATTACAAGCGATACTGGGAAAAGCCCTATATAAAGGGCGATTTTGATAATTACCTTGTAAAAACTGAACAACTGAGTACAAGTGAATATGAAATTAAAGCTGATGGAGCTATAGCAAGAGTATTTGATTCAACTAAACAGGAAAGTGCACTTTAAATTATACTAAACTCATTAATGAAACTATCTTCCATGCGATTAAAGTATTTTTCGAAGCTTAGCATTCTACTATTAAGCTTTACTCTTTGGAGTTGCAAGCCCAAGATTAATTATAAGATGCAGCTATCTCTTACCCGTCTTACAAAAGAGAATATTTATAATAAGGAACTGGTTGGCAATGCAATTTTTGATGCTCAGGAATTGCAAATAGATTCATTGGATAAAAAGAGTAACAGGTTGTTTCTAAAAGGTGTCGACCTATATAAAAACAAAAAAGACCCTGCTGCTGCAATTGAGGTATTCAAACAATCCTTGCTGGTTTTCCCGCGTGTAGAAACTTATTATGAAATTGGTTCTGCCTTAATGGATATGCAGGCAACTGAACAAGGAAAAGATAAAAACACAAAACTACATGAAGCTTTACAGGCGTATGAGGTAGCGGAACACCTGCATTATCAACCTATTTATTCTGTTTATTACAATATGGCTTGCGCTGATAACTTACTAGGTTATGATGATAGCACTAAGAGCATTGACAGAATATCATTGAATTTAAACCAAGCAGTTATTAACCTGCGCAATGCTTTTATGAATGGATTTAATGATACTGCCAAACTTTTACATGACGAAAGGTTGAGCTCACTTATAAAGACAGGTGAGTTTAAACAATTAATGGACCAATTAGATGCACAAAAAAATACTTTCAAACCAGAAACAATTTATGACTTGTATGTAGCCTCATTCCCTAACCTCCCACAACCTTTTGTTATTACGTATGACAGTGTTGATATGAGAGCATACCATGTACTGGTAAGTTTTGATTTTGCCCGTTTTATTCCTGAAATGGAAAACACTGAATTTGGAAGAGATGTTTCGCACGACTATTATGCGGTTGGTAAACTTGCTACAACACCACTTTATACAGCAATTATTTATACTTCAACCGAATTTAACTATGCGCCTGTTTATACCAAACTGGTAACCTATACACCCAATGGAAATATTATAGACAGCAGGGTAATTTCGTGTCATTGCACACCTGAAAAAGTTAAGACGGTGCGAATTGAAGGCAATATAATTACTACAGAAGAGTATAAAATAACATGGAAGACCCCTAACCAGGGTTTTGTTTATTTTGATGATGATGGTCTTGGCCCCGGCCAGACTGCAGTTTATGATAGTGTTACTCAGGAAACAACTATTGTAACTGATACCGCTAAAGCCAAGCCGAATACAATCATTAAAACCGAATTATTAGAGAAAGAGGTTTACAAGCTGACCACTATTGGTAAGATAGTACCCATAAATGGCGATTCAACTAAAGTTACATTCAACTAAAATATGCAAGCTTATTCAATGAAACCTATATATAGAACTATATTTTTCTTAATAGCTATGAGTTTCTTCAATGCTTGTAAGCCAAGCATTAAAACAGTAGTAGTAACCGTTACACCCTTAAAAGAGAGCTCACTTTATAATCCCAATGACGTATCTAATTATCTGAAAACATATAAGGATACCAATAAAGATTTAGCATTAGATTATTATTCAAAAGCAAAGCATACTTTAGTTACCCCACCACAAAAAACCTTGTATTATTTAAAGAGGTCATTAAGCCTGCATCCTGATTTTGACAATTATAAAGAGCTTGCTTGGCAGTTATATGCAGGAAAGGATTACAAGGAAATGAATGACCTGTACCGCATGCTGGTATTCCCTATAAATGGTTCAAACAACAACTATGTATTTAGTAAACCTAGCCCTTCAATTATTATAGATTATGTTGTGTCGAATATTTTAGCCTATAATATAGTATGGAACAATAAGGCCGAACAAGTGGCCCTTACTGATAACCTGGGCTTTAAAATGGATGATATAAAAGAAGGTGTTCTGAAAGACCCGAGAATAACATTAACAAAACCTACTACTGAAAACCGCAATGCACTTTGGGCACTTTTAACTAAAGATGAAAAGCTGCAATACTATAAGGATGATTCTCTGCCAGACAATTACGTACTGCATATTAATGATACTGCAACCATTTTTGAAATTGATAAAAAAGATGTTCAGCAATTTGTATACCGTGATTATGCAGGTTCAATGAGAGGAAATTACTATAATGAGACTCATGGTAGCTACCAGGAGTCCGACGATGAAGGCTTTGGAAAATTAATTATGGAAAACAACCGATATTCAAAATATAATTTAACTGCGCATATGATGGATTATAATTTTGAACGTAGTTTTTCTTTTAATGACTCCATTAATGTATTTATTTATGCTATTGACACTTCAGAAATAGCATGCCCAAAGGACATGAGATGCATTTACCATAGGCTCCTAACTACTACTAAAAAAGGAGCTATACTAGATGACAAAATAGTTGCTCTGCAGTTAGGTGAGCAGCTTTCAACTTTAAAGTTCAACCATAATAAGTTCACCATTACATATTATAAACGTTATTGGGAGAAGCCATTCACAAAAAATGATTTTGATAATCATCTGTTAAATAAAACTGAAGAGCTTGGAGACGTGGACTTTGAAATTACGCCAGCAGGCATGATTGAAAAAATCCGAAAACCTCATAGAGATTAAAAACTAAAAATACATACCATGCGATTTACAAACTTTATTAAGCTCAGCATTTTAGCATTAGGCATTTGCGTATTAGGCTGCAAGCCAAAAGTTAAAATAAACCCAAAATTGAAATTGTCGTTATCAAGCCTTACAGTAAATAATATTTATGACAAGCATCTTGTAAGTGGAGCCGTTTTTTACGCGAACACACTTAAAACAGATTCGCTGACCAAAAAGAGCAATGCATTATTTGCAAAGGGTGATGATTTGTATAAGAATAAAAAAATGCCTGATTCGGCTATTGTATTGCTTAAGCAATCGTTAGTGGCACTGCCGCAACCAAACACTTATTTTGAAATAGGCCAGGTATTGATGGATATGCAAAGCAGTGCAAAATCAGACACAAAAAAATCTGAATTGAATGAAGCCTTGCAGGCATACGATATGGCAACTTTTTTACATTATCAGCCGCTTGCTGTTATTTACTATAATATGGCCTGTGCCGATAACTTATTAGCAAGTTATGATAGCGCAATCGATGGAAATAAAATGTCGTTCCATTTAAGCCAGGCCATTTTTAACCTTACTAATGCTTTTGAGCATGGCTTTAACGACACTGCCACACTACAAAAGGATGGGAGGCTGACCTCGTTAATTAATACAGATTCGTACAGGCAGATAATAACACAGTTAAATGCCAAAACAGATTTTGATAAGTATAAAGTATTATTTCCTGTTCTTACTCAACCTTATGCTAATTCGGTTGATAGCCTGGATATGAAGGGCGCTGAAATAAGTACTGATTTCGCCTCTTTTATTCCGGGTATGGTAACTACACACTTCGACAGGGGCGTAAACCAGGATTACTATGCAATTGGAAAAATTGCAGAAACTCAGGCTTATACGGCCCTTATCTATTCCACTTCATTATTCGATGGTATGGAAGACCCTGAGTATTGGCAGGGGCCAAACATGGTCTCTACCTTTTTGTTGACATATTCTCCAACAGGGACTGTTATCGATAGCTTGCTTATTTCGTGTCGCTGTACCGAAGAAAGCGCAAAGACTGTAAAAATCGCAAACAACATTATTACAACACAAGATTATACATTAACCTGGAAATATTCCGATTCTGTTATGAATAATTTTCAAAGCAGAATTTTCGAACTGCAACAGAAGCAGGAGGAGTATACTGAGAACATTACTAATACCAATGCAACTGATACTACACAGCAAAAAAACCTTCAAAATGAACTTACTGATGTCACCACCCAGGTTGATTCGTTAAACACAATTAACAATGCCGTAGTAAAGAAACAATTAGGCGATAAAAAATCGTACAGGTTAAAAGATGATGGTAAAATTGAAGAAATACATGAGTCAGCTAAAACCGCTATGAAATAAGAAACTGTTTAAATTTCATTTCAGAAATTTTGTCCAAATGGATCCCTTTGGGATATTACGAAGCAAGTAGGATTCCTCACTCCGCCGCCAACTGGCGGGCTCGTTCGGAATGACAAATTCGCTTGGTCTTTGAGGAGGGAAAGGGGTGCGGGCTTCGCCCGCACCCCTTTCCCTCCTCTCTCTCTGATATAAACTGCCTGTCATTCCGAACCGCGGGTTGGCGGTGAGGAATCCTACCATCCGGGAAAACCGCCCTTTTAAATAAAAACATGAAATTCAAACAGTTTCTAAATCAAACAGGAATAGAACTTCCTTTCAATTTCCAGTTTCTAATTAGCAATTCGGCTATTATCAAATTGGGTATCCAACTTAGCCATGCCACCAGGCAATACATTTGTGTGGAGTGCAGATGTATAAAGTGCGGCAGCACCAATACATATAACCGTAATGAAACAGCAGTTAAGGTTAATGCATAACTACGATACATATTAGCAAGGTGCAATTTGATTTTTTTCTGAACTGCATTTCTGTACGCCAAAAAAGTAAACAACCACCAAAGGGCAGCAGTAATGGCAAATGAAATTTTTGCTACTACTCCCCCATTAGCATAAAGCGCCATTACAAAACCTGCCGGGGCGGTAAATAGCAAAATGAGTATAACGTATAGTTTACCCAATTGGCGATGCACCTTCGGCCATTTTATCATAATGGGTTTAACAAACTGGAATATACCTATAAGCAATACAAAAGTACCGGTACCCACATGTATATAAAAAGCCTGCCTCCATATAGATAAATGCAGAACAGCTTGCTTGGTAAGTAAAAATCCAATATCGTGCCTGAATGAAAAATAAGGAATGGATATCCTTGCCATGAGGTAAACAAAGAATAACATTACCCCTATCAGTGATATGGCAAATACTTTTTTAAGAGTGTGGTTTGTCATTTTTCTTGTACCTTTTCTCTTCGCTGGCTTCATTAAGGAACATACTAAGGTAGCTCTCGTAACGCGACATTGCAATATTACCTTCCTCTACCGCTTTTATTACAGCACAGCCGGGTTCGTTAATATGCATGCAACTGTTGAATTTGCAATTGGCACGGTACTCATTCATTTCCCTGAAATATTGCGACAACTCATATTTAGTAATATCGGCAATGCCGAACTCCTGTATACCGGGCGTATCGATAATAAAGCCCCCAATAGGTAACGGTATCATTTCAGAGAAGGTGGTCATGTGCGTACCTTTTTGATGTGCATCTGATATAACGCCTACTTTCCGGTTCATGCCCGGTATAAGCCTGTTTATAAAGGTAGATTTACCAGTACCCGACATTCCGCAGAGGAGCGTAACTTTATCTTTACATAGTTGTATAAGCTCTACAGTAGATTTATCGTCGAGCAATGAAATGGCAATACAGTGATAGCCTATGTTTTCATAAACTGCCATACGCTCCTGCATATCTTCCAATTCCTCTTCATCGTATATATCTATCTTGTTGAATATAAGATGAGCTTCTATACCGTATGCTTCGGCTGTGGTAAGTATTCTGTCAATAAACGTATTATGCGTTTTGGGCTGGCTAATGGTAACAAGTATAAACACCTGGTCCATGTTGGCAGCAATGATCTGGTATTGCTTCGATAATTTTTTCGACTGGCGTATAATATAATTCTTCCTTGGCTTAACCGCCGATATAACATGGTCATCGGGTGGTGATGGCATAAACTCCACCTGGTCGCCTACCACCACAGGGTTGGTAGTAGATACATTTTTGGTTCGCATAAGGCCCTTAAGGGTACACAGCACCACCTCACCGCTTTCGGTAAGCACATTGTAGGTCTGCCCCATTGTTTTTAATACTGTGCCTTGCATTCCAATTTATCTTTTCTTTCTGTTTTCTTAAAACAGATTCTCTCCAGAATTTCTTTTAATCTTTACTTTAGAATTACTTTTTAGTTTTGTAAAAATACATCTATATAATTCCCCTTTATGAAAAAAATAACATTTATTACAGCAAGTTTATTACTTACTGCCACATTTACTTCGCTAAATGCACAATCGCATTACAAAATAGCCGACAAAATAAGCCTTGAAGGTGATGGTGGCTGGGATTACATTGCCGTTGACGATAATACCAATAAACTATATGTTTCGCATGGCACAGTGGTACAAATAGTTGATTTAAGCACCAATAAACTGGTTGGCACCATACCCGATACCAAAGGTGTGCACGGCATTGCTATTGCTTCCGACCTTAACAAAGGTTTTATAAGCGACGGTAAAGATTCGGCTGTTACTATTTTCGATTTGACTACCATGGCAGTTATTGCCAAAATAAATGTTACCGGCAAAAACCCAGATGCAATTTGCTATGATAAAGTAAATCAGCGCGTACTTACCTTTAATGGCCGCAGCAGCAATGCTACCGTTATTGATGCCAAAACAAATACTGTTATAGGAACCATTGCATTACCGGGCAAGCCTGAATTTGCAGTAGCTGATGGCACAGGTAAAATATTTTTCAATCTGGAAGACAAGAGTATGATCTGCTCTGTAGATACCAAAACCATGAAATTGGGCGAAACATGGAGCATTGCCCCCGGTGATGGGCCAAGTGGCTTGGCAATTGATACCAAAACACGCAGGCTCTTTTCGGTATGCGATAATAAACTGATGGTTATAGTAAATGCCGATAACGGTAAGGCTATAACTACACTGCCCATTGGCGACGGTGTAGATGCAGTTGCATTTGACAATGGAAGCAACAAAATATACAGTTCAAACGGCGATGGCACACTTACTGTAGTAGAAGAAAAAGATGCAAATACATTTACAGTCCTGGAAAACGTTGCTACTCAAAAAAGGGCGCGCACCGATTGTGTTAATTCAAAAACACATCATATATATTTACCAACTGCTGAATTTGGCACCGCACCTGAAGCTACCAAAGAAAATGCGCATCCAAGGCCACCAGTTAAGCCGGGTTCATTTATAGTACTTGATATAGTTCCGGTTAACTAAAACCTAATCTGCCTCCCTTACAGGGGAGGAGACCAAGTGCTATCCCCCTATTAAGGACAAGCACGCAAATAAAAAGGCTTCCATTGGAAGCCTTTTTATTTGAATATATTTTGTTGCGATAATATTATTATACCCCACTCGTCCAGTTCAGCCTGTCAGATGCAGGGAACTGCCATGGTGCGCCGTTGTTCTCTACATTATTCATCATCAATGCCAATTCTGATGGCGCGGCTGATTGCTCCATTACTAAAAACCTGCGCAGGTCGACTATAATAGAAAGAGGATCGATATTTACAGGACATTCTTCCACGCAAGCATTGCACGATGTGCATGCCCACACTTCTTCGGCGGTTATATAGTTGAACAATAAAGATTTGCCATCATCTACAAACTTGCCACCATTCTTATCCATGTTCTTGCCTATCTCCTCCATCCTATCGCGCGTATCCATCATTATTTTGCGGGGCGATAACATTTTGCCCGTTTGGTTGGCTGGGCAGCTCGATGTGCATCTTCCGCACTCGGTACATGAATAGGCATTCATCAGTTGTATGCCACTCAAATCGAAAATATCTTTTGCACCAAAGCGTTCAGGCGGCGCAGCAGCAGCATCGGGTGGTACACTGCTCGGGTCGAGCATAAGTTTTACTTCGCGTGTTACCGATGCCAGGTTGGTGAATTCTCCTTTAGGGTTAAGGTTTGAATAATACACATTAGGGAATGCAAGCAAAATATGGAAATGCTTTGAATAAGGTATATAGTTCAAGAAGGCCAATATGCCAATAATGTGGAACCACCAGCAAAAATGTTCAATGAATTCAAGGCTCGATATTGACATACCATTAAATAACCACAACATAGAATTACTAACTGAGAATCCAGCAGCTAGTTGTGCGGATACTCCATCCAACATACCATTGGTATTAATACTATAGTTATGTCTCTCAATAAGTGTACCGGTAGCATCTAAGGTTAAAAAAGCTGTCATTAAAAGTATTTCTGTAATAAGTATAATGTTGGCATCGGTACGAGGCCAGGTGGTCATTTCCATGCTCCAAAAGCGCTTTAACTTGCCAATGTTACGGCGTATAAGAAATATAGCACACGATACAGCAACAGCAACAGCTAAGTACTCAAATGCATTGATCAGGAATGTGTATAGCTGGCCGACCTGTGAGAATATTCGGTGTGTACCTGCAATACCGTCAATCAATATTTCTAACACTTCAATATTTATAATAACAAACCCTGCATATACAAATACGTGTAGCACACCAGCAAACAGACGTTTTACCATTTTCGACTGCCCAATGGCAACCATAAACATGGCTTTCCACCTTTCGCCAGAACGGTCGCTACGGTCGAATGGCTTACCCAGTTTTATGTTGCGGCTTATTTTACCTGCTGCCTTTGCAAAGAGCACAACAGCAATAATAAGGACTATTAAAAATATTATTTGGGAGAGGTACTGCATTAATTAGTCTTTTTTGCCAAAGAGTGAAAAATGTACATAACGACCCGGGTGCAACCTCATATCCTGCAATAAGGCATCGAGCTGGCCCGAAGCGCCTGTAAGCTTCTTATACAATGTAGTATCGTTAGCAAGCATACCGAGTGAGCCTTTGCCTTTGTTTATCTTTTCGAATACCTGTGCCGTATAATACAATGTACTGTCGGCATTATCAATAGCGCCCTTCAGGTTAGCTTTTGCAAGCGAATCGGTTATGTTCGAAATATTATTAATGGCATTGCCTAATTGCTTGCTATTTTTTGCCAATGCTGTAGATATCTCATCAATCTTACCCAATATATCGCCTACACGTTGTTTCTGAGTAGCTACCAACTCATCCATATTGGCCGACATGGTTTCAAAATGCTTGAGGGAAAGATTAATACTCTCAATACTCTGAGTAAGGTTGTTCTGGGTTTTTTTACTGAAAACGCCCTTTATAATTGCCATGGTTGAGTCAATGGATGATATTAACTCCTCTGTTTTGTTCTTTAATGGTAATACCTGTGCGCTTACCTGATCTTTCAGTGTCATTTCCATAGAAGCGGCAAGGGTATCTTTATCTTTCACGAATTCTGTCTGGCTTCCATTTGTCAAATCAAGCTGAACGGCCCTGTTGCCAAAAAAATCGCTGGTTATACGGGCAACAGCTCCTTTGGGTATCTGCACATCGTGATCGGTAATAAGCATGGTAATTAATACCTTGCCGCTGGCATTACGTTCCAACTCTATATTCTGCACCAACCCAACATGGAACCCGTTTATAAGTACAGGGTTCGACGGTAATAAGCCCTCTACATTACCGTAAACAGCATAAAGTTTTTTACTGGGAGAAAATATATTAATACCCTTGAGGAAGTTGAGCCCATATATGAGCATAGACAAGGCCACTACAACTATTATTCCTGTTTTAACCTCTTTCTTTATCTTCACAATTTATCGGGTATAGATTACAAAAATAACGATTATACCGAATAAGGGCTTTTATATCCTTTTTGCACCATCATTTAACTTGATAATCTGGCCTTATTAACCCTTCTTTATTGTATCGTGCAGTACTTTAACTGCCTGTTCCATTTCTTTGGTATTCATCCAGCCAAAGCCCATACGCGTATAATTTAGTTTTTTGCCTTCGGGGCTATGTATCAGCCCGTTCGAGAGAATAATGCCTTTCCGCCTTACTTTATCAGATAGTTCGGGCAGTGAAACTTTTTTATCGAATTGAGCCCATATAGCAAGGCCACCTTCAGGTATTTTAAAATCAATAACATCGCCCAGCCTGTCTTTTAGCAGGGCACAGGCAAAATTGCGGCGTATATGATATTCCTTTAATGCCTTTTTCATGTGCCTGCGCATTTCACCAAACAGAAACAGCTCCGCTACAGCTTTCTCCATTATAGGGTCGCCCTGCACATCTATTATTTGTCTGAGCTTACTTAACTCATCAATTATTTTTTTTGGCGCAGCCACATACCCTATACGCAGCGATGGTGCCACCGTTTTACTTAATGTGCCAATATATATTACCATGCCCTTTTTATCGGCGCTGGCAAGCGGCAAAATAGGGTTACTCTCATAATGAAAATCGTAGTCGTAATCATCTTCAATTATCACAAACTTGTATTGCTCGGCAAGAGCCAATAGCTTCATTCTTTTAGATGCACTAAGGGTAACCGTTGTAGGATAATGGTGATGTGAGGTAACATAAATGGCCCTTATCTTCTTCTTTTTGCACAATTGTTCTACCTCATCCACATTTATTCCATCGTTTTCAACTTGTACTCGCAATAGTTTAGCCCCACAGGTTATAAGTGCTTTATCGGCATAATAGTAATTGGGTTCACCTACTATTACATTATCGCCCGGTGTAATAAGCACCCTTGCAGCTAAGTATATGCCCATTTGGCTTCCGCGAGAGATAAAAATATTTTCAGGCCTGGTATGCAGGCCACGGGTACTATTCATATGGTCCGATAAAACATTCCTCAGGTCCGCATTACCCTGTACATCAACATACGAAAGGTTATACAGCCACGATTTACGGTTGATGATACCCTTATATGTTTTAGCCAATTGTGTAATGGGCACAAGCCTTACATCAGGCCCATCGTGAAAGCCTATCAATTCTCTGTATGGTATAGATGGGACTTTAATGTCAGTGTTTATTTTTAGTACATAGCCCGGGCTTTGCAAGCTATCGGGTACTTGTTCTACCGTATTCCACTTAAGGGGTTTCACTTCGGGCAAATGGGTATTTACAAATGTTCCCTTGGTAGAACCTGAGAATATCCAACCCTGGGCATCTAACTCCTCGTAAGCATTTACAACAGTTTTCCGGTGAACTTTTAGCATAACCGAAAGCTCTCTGCTCGAAGGCATTTTACTGCCCGGCTTTATAGTGCCGTCCTGTATCCTGTTAATAATAGCATTACTTATCTGTAAGTATACAGCTACAGGTGATTTTTTATTAATTGCTATTGTATTTGGTGAAAACATACTGGACTATGTTAAATATTGTTAATGGACTACCTAGATAGTCCAAATGTACAATATTTTTGTTCCAGAGATTTAAAAACAAGTTCTATACATATTAATCCTCCCCGCACCCATAGGAAATTACTGTTCCATGGGACTAAGTGTACTTGGTTAGGGATAAATTCAGGGCACCAGGGGAGGATTTCTCAATTTCCAGCCTATTTTACTATAAAACAGCCTGCTTTATCAGGTATCTGCACAACAGACTGATTTTTTTTTACTTTTGCGTTCCGTTTTTCGGGAATAGGAGAGGTGCCTGAGTGGCCGAAAGGAGCAGTTTGCTAAACTGTCGTACGCCCAAAAGTGTACCGGGGGTTCGAATCCCCCCCTCTCCGCAAAATAAAATGCCGCTGAAAAGCGGCTTTTTTGTTTTAAGCCACCCCAATTGGGATCATCGAAGATAATCCCCCCCTCTCAGCAAATAAAAAGCAACCCCACATTTTGTGGGGTTTCTTTTTTTATTTTATCTGAGTAAATACATCACCCTCTGGTTTCTCTTCCCCAAGCAGTATTGTATCCGTTTCTGAGTATTGGGTTTTGGTAAACATCAACCCAAGCATCATTATTAAACTTGATACTATAATTACATAATAAAGTATGCCTAAGTTAAATGCCTGCGATACAAAGCTTGCCGGTATGCTATAAAAAAGCACAACCGTTACAAGGCCACGTGGGGCAACAAAAAGCTCGGGTATAACATGCACTTTTGATATAAACCTTAGAAAGACATAACGGGCAAGCAGCACACAGGCTATTATGGCAGTGCCGGTAATTACTACTTCAGGTGCAAGCAGCAATTTAAGGTTCATGGTATAGCCAAAAAGGATAAAGAAAAAGGTACGAACCAAAAAAGCAGACTCTGCAGTAAGTAGTTTCAACTCTAATGTTACCAATGACATTTTTTCAATGTATAATACCTTTGCGAGCTTGCCTTTAATAAAATACTTGTTGTTATTAAGCATTACACCAAATGTAAGTATCAATAATAATGACGGAAGGTGAAATACTTTCCCGACAGAGTAAACCAGAATAAGAATGGCAAAGATGAGAAACGATTTAATATGACTCGTAATTCGGTTGAGCATAAGTACCAGCAATGCCGAGCTGATAAAAGAAATAACAATAATGTAAAGCAGGTTCAGAAAGAAATCTTTAAATGCATCTGACGAAAATGCATTATCGAGAATAGCAAAATCAAAGACCATAATACCCACTATATCTGAGAAGGTGGATTCATAAATAATAAATTCTTTTTTATGCTCACTAAGATCTTTTACTGACGGTATAGCAATGGCGCTACTTACTATACCCAGCGGAATTGAATAGATAACGGAATTGCGGAAAGGCATCCCCAGGTAATTATGAAGGACCAGATAAATTAAGGCACAGGTTCCGGTCAGTATCAAAATTGAAGATAAAAATGATTTGCCTACCAACGGAAGTTTTTTGCGTGTTACTTCCAGATCAAGTGAACCCTCCAGCACTATCATAATAAGGCCTATCGTTCCAAAAAGATCAAGAAGTACGCTTGTATTGTTCAGTTGAAACCCAAATCCATCACCCAAGAATCGCAAGCCAATACCAGTTGCTAACAATAACATTACTGAAGGTATTTTTATATACTTAGCAACTATATTGAACAGGTATGAGAGTATTATTAATACACTTAAGGTAATTAGTATGTTGTTGGTATTTACCATTTATACAAAGATACGATAGTAGCTTAGAAACTATTGAGAATGGTTACATCTGGTCATAAAAAATAAAAGAGTAATTAAACACCTCAAAAAAATCGTATTTTTATTTCGAATAAAATGAGCAGATGACATTATCCGATATTGCTACCATACGCCTGTATAATCAGCAACTTGCGCAAACTACTTTTAAAAAGCCGCAAGACTTAGTGAGTTATATGGGAGCAATACAGGCACAAGATTATGCTATGGCAAAATGGGCAGTTGGAATCAGGCTTCCGGATTCTACCAATAAAGAAATTGAAGCCGCGCTTAACAGCGGAACAATTATCCGCACCCATATAATGCGGCCTACATGGCACCTTGTTGCTGCCGATGATATATACTGGATGCTTGAATTATCTGCGCCACACATGGTTTCCTCTATGAAGGGAAGGCACAGGGAACTGGAACTGACTGAAGAAATTTTCTCAAAAAGCAATACAGTTATTGAAAAGGTATTATCAAACTCAAAAAAGCATTTAACCCGCGATGAATTAATGACCGAGCTTAAAAAAGCTAAAATTGTCATTAACCAATATACCTCTATACATATAATGTATAGGGCAGAATTAGATGGAATAGTTTGCAATGGTGAGATAAACGGTAAAAAACAAACCTATGCACTTTTATCCAGTAGAGCTAAACAAACCAAAAAGATAACAAGAGAAGAAGCCTTAGCTAAGCTTGCAAAAAAATATTTCACCAGTCACGGCCCTGCAACCATACAAGATTTTTTATGGTGGTCGGGCTTACCGGCTAAAGATGCACGCAATGCTTTTGAAATGGTCAAATCAAATTTTGTTTCAGGAACCATTGGCGCTGATACCTATTGGT
The DNA here is from genome assembly GCA_013288345.1 of Bacteroidota bacterium. Lineage (GTDB taxonomy): Bacteria > Bacteroidota > Bacteroidia > JABEUT01 > JABEUT01 > JABEUT01. The sequence continues at coordinate 100,962 of JABDCA010000001.1, forward strand.
TTTCTAATTCTATTCGCGTTCCTAAAAGCAAAACAACTTCAGTTCATTTGCTACCTGCATTCGATGAATTTATTATCAGTTATAAAGACAGAAAAGCATCTATTCATATAGACCACCAAAAGAAAGCTTTCACAACTAATGGCATCTTTAAACCTATTATTGTTGTAAACGGCCAGGTAACAGGTATTTGGAAACGCACTATAAAAAAAGACAAAGTAGTTATAGAACCAAGTTTCTTTAAGAATTCAAATAAGTTATCGAAAACCATACTCGAAAAAGCTGCTGAACCTTTTGGGAAGTTTTTAAATATGAAAACAGAAATAAAAATGCGCTAATATGGAAATGTCAAAATATCTTATCGATACTTTCAACTACAACAGTTATGCAAACAAAAAAGTGCTTGAAAAAGTAATGCAACTGAAAGATAAAGAACCTGCAATGAGGTTTATGAATCATTTGGTAAATTGCCAGTATAGATGGATGGCAAGAATAACACACGACCCTAAAGAAAGTAAAATGAGCTGGTGGGACCCAACATACTCAATTGATAATTGGATAATTGAATGGGATAAAAGCATAAAGCTCTGGATAGATTATTTATCGGAGAAAACAGATGATGAAATATCTCAATTTGTAACCTACACCGGAACTGATGGAGGACAATGGAGTGCAAAGCCTCAGGATATTGCATTGCAATTAAATTATCACTCTATACATCACCGGGCACAAATACAAACCATAATAAGGCAACAAGGGCTCGAGCCTGATTTTGTTGACTATATTGGAACTGTTTATAAAAAACTAAGTTAATATGGGAATCGGCAAAATAATATTCACGCTCATTTACATAATGATCTACCCTACGTTAATTCTTTTTCTTTCGGGTGATTGGCTCTGGGTTGAAGGTTGGATATTTAGTATTTGGTTAACTACACTTTGCTTTACAACAATTATATATCTGTATCGCAAGAACCCAGCATTACTGGCTGAAAGATACAGGAAGCCCGGCACTGGCGATCAGAAAGGATGGGATAAATATGTGGTGTATTGCCTGGCTGTAGGCTTTTTAGGCTGGATCATAATTATGCCCTTAGATGCAAAAAGATTCGGATGGACCACTTCATTTCCTTTATTCTTAAAGATTTTAGGAGGCATTGAATTGATATTCTCTTTCTTTCTTTTTTTTCGCGCCTTTGCCGATAATGCTTTTTTATCGCCTTTAGTGCGTGTACAAACTGAACGAAAACAGGAGGTCGTTTCTACCGGTGTATATGGCTTTGTGAGGCACCCCATGTATTTAGCAGCATTATTGCTTTTCACGGGATCCCCGTTATTAATGGGCTCTATTTATGGCTTACTTTTTGGCTTAGCGCTTACACTTCTGTTAGCTATCCGATCGCTGGGTGAAGAAAAAATGTTGCTGAATGAATTGGAAGGATATGCCGATTACAAGAAGAAAGTAAAATACAGGTTGATTCCTTTTATCTGGTAATATAATTATGAATCGCTTAGACAGGCTCACTTCTATTTTAATTCAACTGCAATCGAAAAGAGTAGTTACAGCACAGGAGATTGCTGAACGATTTTCTATTAGCCTGCGCACCGTTTACCGCGATATACGTACATTAGAAGAAGGCGGAATACCATTATCGGGAGAAGCTGGCGTTGGCTATTCTATTATGGATGGCTATCGTTTGCCACCCGTAATGTTTACAAAGGAAGAAGCTACTGCTTTTTTAACCGCCGAAAAACTGATTGAGAAACTCACAGATGAATCGACAGATGAAAGTTATAAATCGGCCATGTACAAAATAAAATCTGTACTGCGTGCCACCGAAAAAGATTACCTGGAAACATTAGATAAGCATATAGAGGTTATTGATAGCCCTTATGTGCCGACCGAAAAACTACAATCGGGCAGAATACCTGTTATTTTAAAAAGCATTTCAGAAAAAAATATTCTGAGTATTGATTATTTTGCAAACCATAGTCAGGAGAAAACCAAAAGGAACGTTGAGCCTGTAGGTATATTTTACATGCGCCTATACTGGCATCTGGTCGCCTATTGTCATTTACGCAAAGATTACCGGAACTTCAGGATAGACAGAATATCCAGCCTGTCCAGAACAAACCAATCTTTTGAAAAGGAACATCCTTCACTGAACTCATTTATACAAAGAATAACAAAAGACGAACTGATACATAAGGTAGTAATGCGGGTAGATAAAAAGATAATGAAGCATTTTGGCGATCAGAAATATTATAATGGCTTTGTTTCGCAGAAGGAATTAAAGAATGATATAGAAATGACTTTCCTAGCGCCTTCGATAGAAGGCTTTGCACGCTGGTATATGATGTTTGGCGACAGTGCCGAAATTATCAGTCCGCCTGAGTTAAAGGCGGCCATTAAAAAGATAAGCATAGCTATTTCTAAAAAAATGAAATAATTTTTTGGCTACTGACATAGGGTTGTCACTCTGTGGTTGTTAGTTTGCATTATAATTAAAAACTAAACCTATGAAAATGACAGAGATGTTCTTAAAAGAAATGGCACAGGAAGCCGAAATTACCCGCAAAATGCTTTCACGTATTCCGAAAGATAAGTACGACTGGAAGCCCCACGAAAGAAGTATGAGTGTAAAGCAACTAGCCTGCCACATTGCTGAATTACCTGAATGGGTAAGCATGGCTATAAATGCAGATGAGCTTGATTTTGAAAAGGCACCTTATGCGCCTAAAGAAGTAAAAACCAATAAGGAAGTACTTGCCATATTTGAAAAAGCCAATGCAACGGCTAAAGCTGATCTGGAAAAAGCCAAGGATGATATTATGCCAAAGAATTGGGTAATGCGCAGCGGAAAAGACATTTATTATGAAGCCTCAAAGGGCGAAGTAATTCGCATGACCTTTAACCAAATGGTACACCACCGTGCGCAAATGGGTGTATTTTTACGCCTGCTAAATGTGCCAATACCTGCCAGTTACGGACCAAGTGCCGATGAGCATTAATTCTAAGCACTGTTAAGGGATTTTGTATATTAGTTCTATCAATTAATAAAGAATGGCTAAGATCTATACTATATTATTAGACGGCAATAAAATAGCGACATCAAAACTTGAATATGGTGACCCTCCTATGGGAGTTGTCTTTGGAGAGATCGATTTTCATGAAAAGCCTTTGACCTATGATTTTTTTAGTGCTTATTGTAAAAACAATGGTGTGAAGGCTACTGAAGATCCTGAAGATAAATTGATAAATACAGAAACAATTCCAAGACTTAAAGTGGTTAATGAAACTGGTGCAGAAATAAAAGGCATTGGCTGCTATATTGAAGGGATGGACTCAGATGGATTTCGCCTGAATATTATTGGTATTCCTGAGGCTGTTTACAAAGAAGAATTCCCTCACCATATTAAGGCTTACGAAGAAAAATTTAAAAATTAAATTATGAGACACGACCTGAAAGTATCAGAATCAGTTGAAGTAAATGCAAGCCCTGAAAAGGTTTGGAAGGTATTAACAACACCCGATATTATTAAAGAATATTTATTCGGCACGGAGACTATAACCGATTGGAAAGTGGGTAGTGAAGTGGTTTTTCAAGGCGAATACCAGGGGCATAAGTATAAAGATAAAGGTATAATTAAAGAAAATGTTTTACACAAACGCATAAGTTATAGCTATTGGAGCGGCTTTTCAGGAACAGAAGATAAACCTGAAAATTACAGCATAGTGAGTTATAACTTAGATTCGAAAGATGGAAAACATACAACCTTTACCTGGTCGCAAGCGGGTTATGCCAACGAAGAAGGACAAAAACATTCGCAAAGTGGCATGACTGCTTTTTTAAAACAGATAAAAGAAATAGCAGAAAGATAATGCTGCCCAAAAGGTTCACCTACCCTTCTCCGGGCTTTTCACACTACTGGAATGACGGTGCAGGCAGGAAAATGCTCCGGAAATTAGATGCAGTACCTGATAAGAAGAGCATTGAGGATAATGCGAAACTACTTTTGGAATATGATGAACCTGGCGACCGCGTTATAAAAGAAGTCTTTGAAAAGATCGGATTCCATAAAGCAAGCCAACTGATAGATGAAGCCCTTACTAAAGGGCTTCATTCAGTTAATGATGTTCCCGAATCAGTTCGACAACTATTTGCTCAGGTCGAAATTATTCCCGATTGGGTAGATAAAGATTTACTTCATGCAGGCTCATCTTTCTGCCGCAGGGCAGGCACGCTTGGACTCATTGTATTACGCGATTATTGCTTAATGGGTGGTTATGAATCGTCAGCCATTAACAAACCGCTTATATATACGCAAGCCTTAAAAAAAGGCGCAGCCAAACGTATGGCAGAAACCATTGACTTTTGGGTTAATGTAACCGGAGAGAATGCAATGGAGCGACATTCGATTGGTTTTAAGAGCGCTATAAAAGTCCGACTGATGCATGCCTACGCAAGAACATCAATACAAAAAATGCCCGACTGGAGCAACGAACAATGGGGTGTACCCATTAACCAATGCGATATGGTGGCTACTAACTTAGGCTTCTCTTTAGTTTTTATGGAGGGTTTAAAAAGGGTTGGCTTGGTTCCAACTGAAAAAGAAATAAAAGGAGTTCTACACCTGTGGAAGTATATAGGGTATTTACTGGGCATACCTCCCTCCTATTTACCGGATACAGAAATTGAAGCTATTGCAACGCTTTACAAATGGACTATTACACAATCAGCTGCCGATGAGGATACAAAAGCGCTGGCAGATGCTTTGCTGAAAGAGCCTCTCTCAGCAGCATTTGCAAAACACCTTTGGCAGAAAAAATTTGTAGTAGGAGCTCATCTTGCATATAACCATTACTTTTTGGGCAAACGTGCTTGTGAGGCAATGGGCTTGCCTAAAACAATTTTCAGGTATTACCCGTATTCGGTAAAATTCCTAAACCGGATATTCGAGTTCTTAACTCCTTACAACACTTCCGTTAATATTGGGCGAAAAAGGCAAGAGCTGATTAAAGCTTTATACCTGAGGAGCCACGGGTATAGTTAGGCTAAACTTCATAATTGGTCTGAATTTTGTATATTAGTTAAAGCATTCTGAAGTATCATGAAATATTTATACATATTAATTCTGACGCTATTCATTTCAACAGGTCAGAAAACTCCATTAGGTAAATTCCACTGCATCTTTGGATACGATCACTACAATTTGACTTTAAAAAAAGATAGTACGTTTGAACAAAAAAATGGGAGTTGCACCTGGACTTATCTTGCAAAGGGCAGATGGAAAGTGAAAGCAGATACGATTCAATTAATTGCCGAAAAGGTCTATGATGTTCATGGTGGCAGACGAAAAGAACTTATTACTGATACATGCTCATTTTTATATCGTCTATACAAAACAATGAATGAAGTGGTTATTAAACAGGATACCTTGGGGATATTAAAAAAATCCGATGGACAAGTTTACTGTACAAGATTTAAATTGGTTAAGGAAAAATAGAAACTAACTGTATTAAGTAATTAATTCTTCTCAACGAAATTTACGCCCATCTCTTCCAGTTCATCCAAAAGCGGATTGTAAATTTCTGGTACTGTAGGTATGCAAACACCTTTCAGTTTTATCTGATCGGTTATAATAAGTTTGGTAAGTATGCCTATTGGTAAGCCTACAGTCTTAGCCATAGCGGTATGTATAGCATCGTCGCCTTTTACAACTAATGAAGAAGTAATGAATTGCATTTTTCCTTTCAGTTCATACTCAAACTGGTGCTGCATCACAATCATATCTATATCGCCATCCTTCAGCTTCCATTTTTCCTCTAACTGGGCCTGCAATATTTGTGCAGGACTGGCGCTCCTTATGGCAATGGGCCTGTTTTCAAACATACCCGCCCATTCAAGCATGTCCATTATTTTACCTTTAACAGGTATGCCCACATAATCAGCCAGCCTGTGTTTAATATCAGCTTTACCAGCGGGAATGAATGATTCAATAAATTCCCTCAGGGTCATTTTTTCAGAACCTTCTATGTGATATGTATCATCGGTAATACCTAATTGCACAAACACATTCCATGCTTCGCAATAGCCAGGCATGCGCAGGGTTCCGCGTATAAGTGTAGGTATATCTTCAATACCGTATATCGAACGATAGCTTAATGAATCTCTGTTTGCATAGCCTTCAAAATCGCCCCAGCCCTCCACGTGCGTTTTTTCTATCCGGGTAAAAAGCTTGTTGTATGGTACGTATGCATACTTTCCGTTTTCAATAAACTTAGCAGTGCCTTGCCCAGCCAATATTACATTGCGTGGGTTCCAAGTAAATTTATATCCCCATGGGTTATCATTCGATTCCGGCGCAACCAGTCCGCCGGTATATGATTTAAAGCTTAGCAGTTTACCGCCTTCGCTTTTTATATGGTCAATAATTTTCATGGCCGATGCGTGATCAATACCCGGGTCGAGGCCTGCTTCGTTCATTAATATAATGCCAGCTTTGCGTGCATCAGCATCAAGGGCTTTCATTTCGGGCGATACATACGATGCGGTCACCATCGACTTTTTCATGCTCACACACTGGCTTGCAATTTTCGGGTGCAGAAAAGCAGGCAGCATAGATATTACTATATCCGCTTTGCTTATTTCATTATGTGTTTGCTTTTCATCAGCAATATCTAATGCAATAGGCCTTGCAGAAGCATGTCCTGCTGTTTTTTGTTTTACAAGATCTAATGAAGTATCAGCAACAGTAACTTCGTAATTGTACTCTTTTGCGTTATTAAGTAAATAGGTTATAAGTGATGAAGCTGATCTGCCGGCACCAAGTATGAGTATTTTTTTCATTTTACTTCGAAGTCCAAAAGTTTCTCATTTTCTAAATATGCTTCCAGTCTGTCGCCAACTTTTACTGCACCCACCCCCACAGGAGTACCGGTATATATCAAATCGCCAATACGCAGAGTTACAAATTGCGAAACATATTCAATGATAGTATCAAAAGAAAATAAAACATCTTTGGTATTACCTTCCTGAACGGTTTTGCCATTTATATCAAGCTTAAAAGAGAGATTGCTCATGTCCTTATAATCTTCTTTCGACTTCATAGTACCTACTACTCCTGAACTATCGAACCCCTTTGCTTTTTCCCATGGCAGGCCTTTAGCTTTACATGCGGCTTGCAAGTCGCGGGCAGTAAAATCAATCCCCACTGTAACTTCATCGTAATATTTTGATGCAAATTGCTTTTGAATGTTCTTACCATTTTTACATACGCGCAATACCACTTCTACTTCGTGATGCACATCGCTTGAAAATTTCGGGTAGTAAAAAGGCGAGTTATTCTGCAACAGTGCTGTATCGGGTTTCATAAAAAACACGGGTTCTGTTGGTGTTTCAGCCTTCATTTCTTTGGCGTGCTCAGCGTAGTTGCGCCCTATGCAAAGTATTTTCATATTATAATTGAGTTAATAATTAATCAGTGTTTGCTTGTTTTTCAACACAGAGATACAGAGTAAAAAGAGTTACACAGAGTTTAAATCACCATTAATTTTTCTTCGAATACCATCTTTTAATAAAGTCACATTAAAATTGATGAGCAGTCCTATTTTCTTATCTGCTAACTTTAAATAGGTTACCAATTGAGATTCATGAACTGGAAGAAGAGTTTCTACTGATTTAAATTCAAGAATAACTAATTCATTTACCAACATATCAATAATAAATTCTTTGTTCAGTTTTTCTCCTTTGAAAGTAACAGGGAGAAGCACCTGCCTCTGAACATATAATCCTGCTTTCGTCATAACTCTTTCCAGACATATCTCATAAACTGATTCCATCAAACCAGGACCAAGTTCTTTATGTACTTCAACACAACATTCAATAATCTTATAAGTAAGATTATTATAATCTTTCTCTGTGAAACTCTGTTTACCCTGTGAACTCTGTGTTGAACTCATTATTTCAGTTTCGCTTTCACTTCTTTATACGATGCCTGTGCCTCTACAAAATCAGGCCTTTGTTTTATAGCATGTGCAAAATCTGTTTCTGCATTTGCAAGGTCATTCATTTCCTGGTAACAATTTCCTCTGGCATAATATGCCATTGTATAACTAGTATCACTTTTAATTGCTTTGCTAAAGTAATAAATGCCCTTCTTATAGTCCTTGCCATTTAAATAATAAATAAAGCCAAGGTTATATAATGCAAATTTATAGGTAGAATCTAGTTGCAAAAGCTGGGTGTATGAATTTATAGCATTATCATAATCACCTTTAGTCTGGTAGAACATGCCCTTATCGTAATAAGGCTCAACACTATGCGGATCGGCATTAAGTGCAGCATTAAAATAATCAACCGCATGTATACTTCCCTTTCTTGAATAAATTAAGCCCAATTGAATATCAGCATCGAAATAAGAAGAGTTTTGTTCTATGGCAGTTTGCAGGCTCGATATAGCTTTAGTTGTATCATGCACTTCAAGGAAAATCATCCCCTTCATAAAATAAGCTTTAGCCAAATGCACATTTATACGCAAAGCCTTATCTGTTAATTCAATAGCATCTTTATACTTCTTAACATAAAAATAAATCTCGCCAAGCTTTAGCAGTGCATCTGTATTAGCAGGGTTAAGTACAATACATTTTTCAAATGCAGCCTTAGATTCGCGGGTATGTCCCAAAACAAACTCTGCATCCGCCAGGCTATTATAATACTTGTCCTTAGTGCTGTCTATTTTCACCGTCTCAGTAAAATCCTTCTCAGCACGGGTATATTTTTTTTGCAATGCTTCAAGCTTTCCCCTGTTCCAATAAGCATTGGCATCTAAAGGGTGGCCCATGATATACGCCGAATACCATTCGATCTTTGCGGAAATAGTATCAGCAGCAACATGGCTCGTATCCTTACCATGCTGCTGCTGTACCTGTTGTGAATTGCTATTCTTGCAAGCTGTGAGAGCCAATGTGATTCCCAGAAGTCCTGCAAAAACCGCACGAAAAGTTAAATTCATACTTTCTGTGCGAGGGCGTCTTTAATCTTGTTTTCTATTTCTTCAGCCAGTTCAGGGTTATCATTAAATATTTGCTTAACAGCTTCCCTTCCTTGTCCGAGGCGTGTTTCGCCATAGCTGAACCAGGCACCGGCCTTTTTAACTACGTTCTTCTCTACTCCAAGGTCAACAATTTCGCCAACCTTCGAAATACCTTCTCCGTATATAATGTCGAACTCAGCCAGGCCAAAAGGAGGGCAAACTTTATTCTTAACCACTTTTACACGGGTACGGTTACCTACCACTTGCTCGCCTTCTTTAATTTGGGCAATACGGCGGATATCTAAACGAACCGAAGCATAAAACTTAAGTGCATTACCACCGGTGGTTGTTTCAGGGTTACCGAACATAACACCAATTTTCTCTCTCAATTGGTTAATGAACACGCAGCAGCAACCGGTTTTATTAATAATTCCGGTAAGCTTACGCAGCGCTTGCGACATTAACCTCGCTTGCAAGCCCATCATCGAATCACCCATTTCGCCTTCAATTTCGGCACGTGGGGTAAGCGCAGCTACTGAGTCAATAACTACCATATCTACAGCACCCGAACGAATCAGATTTTCTACAATCTCAAGGGCTTGTTCGCCGTTATCGGGTTGCGATATAAGCAAGTTGCCAATATCAACACCAAGCTTGGCTGCATAAAAACGGTCGAAAGCATGCTCCGCATCAATAAAGGCAGCAATACCACCGTTGCGTTGCACGTTTGCAATTGCATGCAGTGCCAATGTTGTTTTACCTGATGATTCAGGGCCATAAATTTCAACTACACGGCCTTTAGGATAACCACCAACACCTAACGCTATATCGAGTGTGAGTGAACCTGTTGGTATCACTTCTATCGAATCGCCAGGGGCATCGCCCATTTTCATAATGGTACCTTTACCATAGGTCTTTTCAATCGTCTCAATGGTAAGCGCTAAGGCTTTCAGTTTTTCTTTGTTCGCCTCTTTTACTGCGTCTTTCTTCTCTGCTTTTTCTACTTTTTCTGCTACTTTTTCCATGGTAATTTGCTTTTGTTGTTTGTGAATTATTAAAGTTAAAGATATATAATTATGTACTGACTACTCTATTAAGTTTTGAACATTTACGCCCTCTGATAGTTGAAATTGGGTTCATTAAAGTACCCCATTGATTGTTTGCTTTTCGCCTCTTCTAACATGCTAACTGCAGGTATTTGAATATAGTCTTGCTTAAGCCCGTATTGCATTGCATAATGCTTAGCCTGGTTCATCATTTTCGCCAACACTTCATTAACCGCAAAATCAATAACTTGCCTGTAATCGGTATGATAGCTGCCATTTAAATAATTAAGGTTTATACTTCGGTTTGCTTTTATTATTATCGAATACTCTCCAGTCATTTCAACCGCTCTATCCTTACCTGCAAAAGTCTGCAAATATTTTATCCTTATTTTTATGCTATAACTTAAAGGTACCTCACCTGCCTTTGATACCTTTTGCAGGGTTTTCATTTGTATAAGCAACTCATCCTTTTCGGTAGCATTTAAAATACAGGTTTTTTGAATTACCGTGAAACAAGCCTAAGCTAATTTCAAGTGGATCGTGTTTAATTAATTCAGCAACTGAGTCAACAAACATAGAGGGCAACCTATCTATCTTTCTCATAGTATTATTTTTAATTGAGGCTCTCATTTCTTAATTCTTTCAAATTCTATTTTCAAATCGCGCAACATACTCATTATGCTTTCCAGATTCAATTCCTCAGGTTTGTTCTTCGATGTATTTATGGCACATTGGTATTCCCAAACCTCCAAAATATCTTCTGCTTTTACTTTATAAGGCTCGTACACCTTATTATCAGAATGCAAACTAAGTGTACCATCTTCCTTTACATTACTATATACACGCTTGTAAACCAAACCCTCATCGCGGGTTACCAAAATATAGGTTTGTCCGTCTTTTACTTCTCTTAACGATTCCATGTACTTGCCTATAACAAAGCTTCCATTGGTAAGCGGAGGCATTGAATCGCCCTTTATTGGGAAAGCCCTGTGTTTGCCTACGGGTAGAAAAGGGAAATTCATGTGTTGCAGGCTTTCAATATATTCCGGATCTGCATATCCATTAAGATACCCCGCCTGCGCTTTAATGGGTACTACTTCAACTAGGTCATTACCATTTTTATCTACCATTATAGGAAACAGAATTCGGTTTTCACCCACTTTCATCAAATCTTCCGGTTTAGTTTTAGATAAATTGGCACGCAGGAGGGCATCTATGGCAACATGAAAATAATCAGCGAATTTTATTAATAGATCATAAGGTGGTTCAGCTCGGCCTTCTTCATAAGATGCTAAACGGCCTCTTGGAATGCTTAACTCGGTAGCAAGCGATTCCTGTGAAAGGTTCCGTAGGGCTCTGAGTGTTTTTATGTTTTTATCTATTAGCGACATTGACAATATATTTAGCACAAAATTACCAAGTATTTTATCAATTCAAATAGTTGAATGCTATTATTTTTAGCAATATGACATAACTAATTGATTTACAGTTAATTATTTTTGATAAGAAAATCATCAAATTGAAAATATTTTTATCCAATCAGATAAATTACTCCTTTTTTAAGCTGCTAATTTCTTCATTATAGTGACCTATTTTGAGATTTAGACTATATCTATTGAATCAACTTATATTATTAATGAACCTTCATTCACAGTAATTGTCCTTCATTCTTTCTTCATGCTACCGCCATACCTTTGTTCTCATAAACTAACCAATAAAATTAAAACTGTCATGAAAAACTTAAGTTTAATCCTCGCTTCACTGGTTCTTTTCGCTGGTGTATCTTTTGCAAGTCCTATTACAAAGAAAAATGTAAAGCAAGACAAGGCAAAAACTGAAACAAAGAAAACTGAAAAGAAAGAAGACAAGAAAACAGATAAGAAAGAGGTGAAGAAAGACACCAAGAAAACCGAAACCAAAACTACTACTGACAAAAAGTAATTAGTTTGGCTCTTGCCTAAAAAAAGCCCCGCACTAGTGCGGGGCTTTTTTATTTGTGCTAAACAAATCAGGTACAGTTTTATTTTAACGAATCTTAACAGTCGCTCAATTCCTCTTCACTTATTCTTCATTCTGCCACTATACCTTTGTTCTCATAAACTAACCAATTAAATTTCAACTGTCATGAAAAACTTAAGTTTAATCCTCGCTTCACTGGTTCTCTTCGCTGGTGTATCTTTTGCAAGTCCTATTGTTAAGCACGTAAAACAAGACAAAGCAAAGACTGAAAAGAAAGAAACAAAGAAAGAAGAAGCTAAGCCTGCTGCCAAGAAAGAGGTAAAGAAAGAATCTAAAAAGACCGAAACCAAAGCTGCTGACAAGAAATAATCATCTTGTAAGCTCTTACACGAAAAGCCTCGCACCAGTGCGGGGCTTTTTTTTATTGCCAAAATACAACCCCAACCCCTAAAGGGGCTTTAGAACGCTTTATGCATTTAAAAAAACCTTTAGGGGCAGGGGTAAAAGAATCAATGTATATTTATAGCTCCAATTTTATCGGCAGTGAAAACCCTACCCCTGGTATTTGTCCTGTTTTTTGGTTCCATGACTAATGTGTTTGCCCAACACCATAAGGCAGATTCTATTAAATATGTGTTGGCCAATGCCAAACAGGACACGGTTAAAATAGGTGCATTATTTGCCCTGGCATCCGAAATGGAAACCAGTAATCCGGATAGCTCGTTACTACTAAGCCGTCAATCGTTGGCATGGTCACGTAAAATTTCGTGGGTAAAAGGTATTATAGGATCGGTATATGATATTGGTGTTTATACCTATGTAAAAGGAGATTTAAACACAGCACTGGTATATGAGGATAGCGCACTGGCAATGTGCAGCACATACAAAAATACCGAGAGGTTGAATTCTATATATAATATGTTGGGCAATATTACTTCTGATCAGGATAAGTATGCCATTGGGCTCGACTACTATTTTAAAGCGCTGGCAATAGACACTATCATCAGTAAAAAATCGCTTGCCGACCTGTATAATAATATAGCCTTAGACTATCAGGATATAGCTAATTATGTAAATGCAGAAGTATATTACTTTAAGTCGGAAAGAATATACGAAGATGAGAATAACCAGGAAGGCATTGCAACTGTTAATACCAATTTGGGGAATTTATATGAAATGCAGGGTGACTTAAAAAAAGGAATAGAATGCAAGTTTAAAGCATTGAAAATAGATAGTTCATTTAATAATCAGGAGAACCTGATCTTTGATTATCAGAATATAGGGCACAGTTATTTAATAAAAAATGATTATGCCGCAACTCTTATTTACACTTTCAAATCGCTGAATGCAGCAAAAAAAATGGGGGTTACTTCTCAGGCCTATGCTTCTTATTCAAACATAGCAGAAGCATTTCTCGATATTTATCACTTCGATTCAACTGCTAAAGAATTTACATATATGGCTTACGGAAATAAGGTGTCTATTGAGCGCACCGCCATGCTCGATTCTGCACTAGTATATGAGCAAAAGTGTATAGAATCGGCCAATGCAGCGAATAACAAGACCAGCCTTATTACAGCTTATATGGGAATAGGCAATGTATATAATTTAAGGAAAGAAGAAATTCGTGCAATAGCATTCTATCAGCATGCATTTGATATTGCCGATAGCGTGGGCGTTTTACAGGAAAAGATGGATGCATCGAAAACACTTGGGCATGCATTTGCAAGTGTAGGCAATTATCAATCGGCTGCAAAGTATCTCGATATAGTTATTAAGCTTAAAGATTCTATTTTTAGTCAAGACAAGCAAAAGGCCATCGGCAATATAGAGGCTCAATACGACTACGATACAAAACTACTTGCACAGAAAAAAGAACGCGAAAAAGAAGAAGCCGTTGCGGCAGAAAAAGACAAACGCCAAAAATTTGTTATCGTAGGTATATCTGCCGGGCTCGGATTTGTACTTATATTTTTAACATTGCTATTCAGGCGTTTTAAAATAACCAATGAGCAGAAAAAGATAATTGAGACACAAAAGAAAGATGTAGATGCTGCATACAGGCAGTTGAACAGCACCCATGCCGAGTTGCAGGAAAAAGACAAAGACATTACAGACAGTATTGCTTATGCCCGCAAAATACAAAGTGCCATACTTCCATCGGAAGATTCATTAAAAGAACAATTGGGAGAATGTTTTGTACTGTATAAGCCACGCGATGTGGTAAGTGGAGATTTTTATTGGTTCCATTCCCTTGGCAACAAGTTAATATTTGCAGTGGTAGATTGTACAGGCCATGGTGTACCCGGTGCGTTTATGAGCATGATAGGCAACAGCATACTTAACCAGGTGGTTATTGAAAACAAAGCCAGCCATACATCTGATATATTAGGTCAAATGCGCAATAACTTATTAAAACAATTGCAGCAAAAAGGACAAGAGTCTGTATCGCGCGATGGTATGGATATGTCAATATGTATTTGGGATAAGGATAAGAACACGCTGGAATATTCAGGCGCTAACAACCCGCTCTACCTCGTACGGAAGAACATAAGCAGCACTGCTTCTCAAAACCCAAAACTAAGGCCACATGGCAACAATATGCTTGAGCTATTGCCTGACAAACAACCAATAGGTTACCAGGAAGGCAAAATGGAAATAAATTTCAGCACACAAACCATACAACTGCAAAAAGGCGATTCGGTTTATATTGCATCGGATGGTTACCACGACCAGTTTGGAGGAGAGAAAAATAAAAAATTCACCTCACGTGCATTCCGCGACCTGCTTGTTTCATTAGGAGATAAGCCAATAGCACAACAAAAGCAAATACTCGATGGCACCATTGAAACATGGAAAGGTACTTATGCCCAAACGGATGATATTTGTGTAATGGGTATTAAGATTTCTTAGCCTGCTTAAAGAAACCCTTATCATAAGCGTCGCAGTATGCCTTATAATACTTATCAGTAGTTGCTAATGTCCTGGTGGAATATTCAAGCAACATCTTTTTTACCTTACTGCTTTCTTTTGCATAATTTATAAGTGTATCGGTAATAGCTGAGCCGTCTCGTCCTCCACTTCGCAAATTGCTCCATGCGCAAATGGCAGCCATATCCTCCAATATGTTCTTCAGTTTTTTTGTGTTTTCCTTAAATAACCTGTAATCAATTCTATCTGCTGATGGCTGCAATTCTTTCAATACAAAATTCCGTTTACCCATATTAATACTTGCAAGCAATGCAGGTGGGGCAGATAGGGTCCTTTTTTGTACCTCAACCACCCGATCACCTTCGTTCTTCCACTTAGGCTGTTTAACTTTAATGTTGTTCTCGAGGCACGATGGGAATGCTTCTTTAAGATCGAGTAAAAAGTAACCATCGGGTTCTCCCCTGCCTTCTACTAAAACAGCATATCGCCTTAGTCCAAGGCTCGATGTACCGGCAATTCGAAATGCAACGTCTTTTACTTTATAAAAGCCCGGATTAGTAGTTCCTGTTGCCCATTGAGAAATTCTTGTTGCAACCTCTTCTTTTTGAACTTCACTGATTGGTAATGTATGCACATTATCTATTACCAGTTTTATATGTCCTTTTTTCATTACTGTTCGCTTATCAATAAATGCTTTCCGCTTCCTACTCTGCACTTTCTCCAAAAACTTCCGCATAACACCACGGGTTGTTTCCGGTTGCAATTCACGTATATAGCCTTCAGCAAGTTTTTCAAAATAAATATCAATAAACACATTGCACAGATCCTGTGCTTCGCCTGCTTTTAACTTCAGGCTGCCTGCAGATATATAAATACTCATCAACATCCTGCTTATATCAATCAGTAATGGCCCCAGCACACATTCATCAAAGTCATTCACTCCAAAATATGTCATTCTATTATCGCCTTTATAGCTGCCTAAGTTTTCCAGGTGCAGGTCTCCGCTCAGCCAAACATTAGGCGCATCATGCAAAAACGAATTTGCAGGTATATCTGCATACAGCAAATGCGGAATTGCACGGTAAAACCTATATTTATCTTCGCGCATGGCCTTATACTTCCGCTTTAGCAGATCAGGTAAACGGCCCTTGTTATATTCTTTTATTTTTTCTGCAATTTCATTACTCATAAAGGTGCTTCTTTAAATACAGTATAGTGTTCCACTAAAATACTAAAATCTTTGCACCCTTGTAGTTTTAATAACCATCATTGTACAGCCCTGAAAAAGAACAAGATATCTATTCCTTTTCTGTAGCTTTGCTTCTTATCAGCTAAAACAAAAAGAATGCCTATAATAAGGAAAGTGTTTAATAAACTGCAACCGCCACCAACCTCTGCCAGGCATTACGAGTACTCCATGCTCTTCTCGGCCGATGATGATGCCGGAAAGCCTTCTAAACGATTACTTGATATAGCTATTGACTCGGCAAAACTTGCAATGCAAACCAATTTAGATGATATAGCACAACGAACAAAACAAGGGAATTATCTTGATGTTTGGCCAGGCGAACACTATAAACTCCTTTCGGGCATAGTGCAAACCCTGAAACCAAAACTTGTTATTGAAATAGGTACAGAAAAGGGCCTATCAGCTCTTTGCATGAAAAAATATTTATTGCCTGGCACTAAGCTTGCAACCTTCGATCTGATCGATTGGAAAAAATATCCGGGCGGAGCACACTTAAAAGAAACTGATTTTGCTGACAAAAGCTTAGTTCAATATACCGATGACCTTTCATCGAAGGAAGGGCTGAAAAAACATGCTGAACTATTGAAAAATGCAGACCTCATTTTTTTAGATGCGGCTAAAGATGGTACTCAGGAACAGATGTTTATAGATAATTTTAAAACAATTGATTTTGTTAATGATCCTATACTTATTTTTGACGACATACGCCTTTGGAATATGTTAAAGATATGGAGAGATATTCCTCTCTTTAAACTCGATATAACATCTTTTGGCCATTGGTCGGGAACAGGATTAGTAGAATGGAAGAAATTTTAAATTATACAGGCAAGAAAAGACGAATGAAACAAATTATTCAGCGCTTTTTAAATTCCGTATTGTAGTGATAAAAAAGTTTTTATTTGGTTCGGCGTTTGCAAAAAACATATTTACACTGGTAAGCTATACGGCGCTTGCACAGGTAATAAACTTCGGCTTTAACATTTTACTCGCGCGCATTTATGGCCCTTCAGCTTTTGGTGCACTTACTGTATTCACTTCCCTCATTTCTTTTGTAACGGTTGTTTCCTGCGGCAAATACGACGTAGCTATTGTTGCTGCCGCCGATAAGCAGGATGCCGAAGGACTGGTATCATTAGGTATGTGGATAACCTGGCTAACTGCCATTGCAACAGCCATTGCAGCCTGGGTTGTATATGCAGTACCTCTGAATTTTTACAATCAGAGTGCGGTAAGGCATTGGTTCTTTGTTATTCCAGTTTCGTTGGTGTTGCTTAGCCTGTTCCAGCTTTTTTGGATGTGGAACGTACGCGAAAAAAGATTTAACCGAGTATCATTCCTGCGCCCGCTTGAGGCAACGGTGAATAATGGAGTAGCGTTATTGTTAAGAGGCTATGAAGCAACAGGATTATTGATAGGAACTATTGCAGGGCAAACTGTTTCAGCAGTTCTTATTATGATTCTCACTATACGAAAAGATGGCTGGAAATTGGTCACCTATCCTGTAAATAAACTTACCAAGCTGGCTGCCAAATATTCCGAGTTTCCTAAAATAAATATACTGCAGGGCTTTGTAGATGCTATACAAATGAGCATTATTGTATTGGTGGCATCGGCTTATTTTTCTGCAGCAGAAATTGGTTACTACGGTATGTGTATGCGTGTGCTGCAAGTTCCGGTGAGGTTAATCGTTTTACCTTTTTCTCATGTCTTTTTTGCTGAGGCATCAGAAACATATCGCGAGGGTAAAGACATGTATGGACTCGTAAAACGTATTACACTCCAGACCGGTGCAATAACTATTGCCATACCTATAATACTTTTATTTGCAGGCTCTTTTCTTTTCAAAACTATTTTTGGCCCTCAATGGGGCGAAGCCGGTATTTACGCAGCTGCTCTCTCTCCATGGATATTTTTCGATATGTTACGCGCACCAATTGTACAGATAGCATCTATACTTGGCAAGCAAAAGATTATATTATTCCTTACCCTTGCATCGAATGCTGTATTAGTTGCTGTAATTGCCATTGGTCTAGCATGCCATGTAAATTTCTTAATACTGCTTACACTAATCTCCATTACCCAAAGCCTTGTAAATATTGCTATGATACTTGTAATTTTCAATATGGCACGTAATGCCACTCCGCAAAAACCTACAGTGTAATGATATACGACTGTTTTACATTTTTTAATGAGCTTGACCTGCTTGAGATACGTATGAATACACTTAACAGTGTAGTAGATAAATTTGTACTTGTAGAAGCTACACGCACCCACCAGGGAAAAGAAAAGCCATTGCACTACGCCGAAAATAAAGCCCGATACGCTGCATTTGCCGATAAAATCATTCATGTGGTGGTAGATGAATATCCACCTTATGAAGGAGAGTCGGCATGGGTATTAGAACATCATCAACGTAATATGATAAGTAAAGGGCTCAAAGACTGCAAGCCTAACGATACGGTACTTATATCGGACGTTGATGAAATACCGGATCCAAAACAAATTTTGCATTTTAAAGATAAAAGCGGGATAAAAATATTCCGCCAGAAGATGTATTACTACTTTATTAATTGCATGAGTGCTACCTATAGCAGTAGCTATCGTTGGAATGGTACAATTATGGCAAACTATAATAAATTGGGGCGAATACAGGATTTACGGGAACTAAGCATGCAATTGTCAAGCGTGTTTCATGTAAAAACTATTAATCGCATTTATTGGCGGTTATGGAAATTGCGCAACACTACTCTTAAAGGCAAAAAGATTGTGTTTATACCCGATGGGGGTTGGCACTTTAGTTATTTAGGTGGAGAAGAAATGATACTAAAAAAACTAGAAGCCTTTGCACACACCGAATACAACAAAGCAGAATACAAGAACATTGAAACCATCCGCAAAGCCATAAAGAACGGGGATGATATTTTCGGAAGAGATTTTAGATATAAAAATGTACCGCTAGATAATTCCTTTCCGAAATATATTGTAGAGAACAAACAGAAATTTGCCCGGCTTATTTCTGAATAAGTTGTTTTAAGAGCGCCTGAATCAAACCATTCACATCCATTGCCCACTTATCCCAATTAAGACTGCTTTCAAAAAGGTCTCTCGAGTTTTTCCGCAGGCTGTAATACCTTTCATCGCTACTGAATATATTTTTAATTACTTCAGCATATTCTTTTCCGCCAGATTGGTATGGCAACAATACTCCATTAATGCCTTCTTTAACTGCGCCCGAAATACCACCGGTGTTTGCAGCAATAGATAGCAATCCGAACGCACTTGCTTCGCAAAACACAACCCCAAAGCATTCGCTGCGGCTAGGCAGAATTAGAAAATCAGATTCTAAGAGGAGTTTCTTAAATACCTCCGAATCAGTTGCATTATTTTTATTTAAAAAGGAAATCACTTTCATTTTTGGGTGAACAAAATTTGCAGGAGGTACACATCCGCACACAGTAAGTTCAGTATCTATTCCCAGTGCATTCAATTGATTTAATGTATCAAAAGCAATTGGGCCACCTTTCCTTTCCCAATTCACACCCAAAAAAAGAAGCTTACAAACAGTTTTCTTTTTTTGAGACAATACAGTTTCTCTATCAGGAATACTATCAATGTTTGCGCCTAAGGGATTTATATACACCTTGGCTTTATCAATACCGTAATAGTTTATAGCTGAATTTGCAGCCCATTCAGAAGGGAATAACGCCAGAGTTGATTTAGCAAGAGCCATACGTTCTATTGCATTACCCTCGTCCTCTGATTTTTTTTGCAGGTTAGTATAGGCAGGATAATACCCAATCATGTTCGCAAATGTAGTATCGCTCAGGTAAACAATAGGAGTATTGGTTTCGAGAAATGCAATATTGGAAGATGAGGCCGGAGCAAAAATAATATCGTATTTACCTTGCTTTAGTTTATCAGTAAATATTTTCCCATAAGCTTTGGCAAGCGCTACGCTATGCCTGTATTCAAAACGCTTACCTGTAAGTTTTTTTGAAAGATACGACTGGGCCTTGCCTCTTATCAATGCTAATTCGGGCTTAACAGGGCCTATATAATGTACATCGCCACAATTGCGTTCGAGCGCTTTTGCCATATAGTAATGAATCCCCGACCAGGAACGTTTATCATGCGCATCGGTAGAAGTAAGGAATGCAATCTGAAGGCGGGCTTTATTCATATCTTTTAACAAAGTTAGGGTATTGCATAAATCTGCATTAATTAATATTCGGCCAGTTAAAATATTTATCTTTATCGCACACTATTGCCCTCTCCTTATACTATGCCTGAAATAGAAAGTAAACAAAGCGTTGCCAGCCTTCAAAGGCTTTCTTATCTCCTGGTCATTTTCTTTTGCTATGTAAGTGTTTCGCCTGCCATACGCGTTTTTTTAGTAGGCGCTAATGCCATGAGCAATCTTTACGAGGCAGCTATAACGGTTGTGCCCGATCTGCTATTTGCAATCATTTTTGTTCTGAGCCTTCTGTTTTATGTTAAAAATGAAAAATTCAAACTCACTCTTTTTGATAGAATAGTATTGTTCTATTTTTTCTTTAACCTGGTTTACGGAACCATTATATCAGGCACACCTTCAGTTGCCATGCGTGGGTTCAGGTTAACTTATTTTCCGGTTATATTTTATTTCATCGGGCGTTTATACTTTAGAGAAAAAACCGGGATGAGTAGCAAAACAACAAACTTTCTCTTCCTTGGATTACTTACCCAGGGAGTATTGGCGATCGTTTTTTATTTCATGGGCTTCGAAACTTATTTCCTGAAGATAACACACAATGTACAGCTATCTTATTTTATTCCGCGTATGGGTGGCTTTATACTCACACCTGTTTGTTTTGGCACTTTAATGTCACTAACAGGAGGATATTTTTTTTACAGGTTATTATCGGGTAAATCGGCTTGGAATTACCTATTTATCGCCCTATGCTGGACCTGTGTTTTTTTAAGCGTTTCCCGTGGGCCAATTATGGCATTCTTTATTGGCTTCATTTTGCTTACCATAATCTTCAAAGCATGGAAAAAAGCGTTGATCGCATTAGTAATCATATTCGCTGCATCAGCTATATGGTCATATATCCTTACCGGTTCATTCAATATAATTGGCTGGCTATTCAGTTCAACTGTTGATACAATTGGCTTAGGCGAAGGCATTACCCGTGTGGAATTATGGAGGCGTTCATGGCATAGTTTTCTGCAGCGTCCTTATGGCTTTGGACTCGGACATGCAGGTGCCATGGCGAACAGGTTCTTTAAAGGTACAACTGTACCTGCAGCAGTTTATACTACCGATGGCTGGTTTTTAAAACTTGCTTGCGAAACCGGTATACCAGGTTTACTATCGTACTTTACGCTTTGTTTTTATTACCTCGCTTTAGCTAAACGAAATTTAGCAAAGCAAATGAACACCCTTGTACCTTTTGTTTTTGTATTATTCTTAATGGTAAATGCAATATGCGTGGTATCAAATACCTTCGACTTCTACCCTGTTATTGGGCTTGTATGGCTGCTTATGGGTTATTCAATAAATATAATTGAGCAACAGTAATACTTCCTTTCCTATTGGTATAATGGAAAATAAATCTAAGTTGCTATTCCGTTTTTATATCCCCATTGCTTTGTTGTTGCTGGCATATACCACCTACCGTGCCTGTGTTTTATCATTAACCATAGACGAGGCATTTACCTATGTCCATTTTGTACCGCAAAGTTTTTTAGATATCGTTTTATACCGTGTAAACGTAACTGCAAACAACCATATTTTAAACACCTTACTGATAAAGCTGTTCACCTCTTTCTTTGGAAATAGCGAACTGATTATAAGACTTCCGAGTTTATTGGGGCATGTAACCTTTCTTATTGCTTCGTACCTTATAGTAAAAAAAATAAAGAGCCCTGCCATTGCTTTATTGGGTTTCATTTTACTGAACTTCAATCCTGTATTGCTCGACTTTTTTTCACTTGCCCGTGGATATGCAATGGCCAGTGCCTTTACACTTATGAGTCTTAATTTTGTACTCGACTATTATTTACTGAAGGAAAAAAGAGTGCTCATACTTTCATTCTTATTTGCCTTTCTTGCAGTATTAAGCAACTTCTCGACACTTATTTTTTATTCATCACTCTTATTGATTTTTGCTTTCTTTTTCTTGTTTGAATTAAAAACTTCAGCTACAGCAAAAGAGTTGTTCAAAAAATATGTTCCCATATTGTTATTTACTTTACTACTGGCAATTACCATAGCCGTGCCTATTTGGAAATTGGTAAAAGACAATCAACTTTACTTTGGTGGTGAGAATGGCTTCTGGATTGATACCGTATGTAGCTTAACAGATTGCACTGCATTTTTCAAATCGTACCAAACACCATTCACCCTATTTCTGCAAAAGCTAATTATAGTGACTCTTATCTGTTCAATAATATTACTTGTTGTGACCTTTCTCCGTAAAAAAGAAAATCATTTGCTTTTATTAACTTTTCTGTTGCTAATGCTTCCATGTACTATATCTGTGCTGCAACATATACTTATTGGCAGTATGTTTATGGAAAACCGAATGGGCCTTTTTCTCATATCTCTTTTTGTGATTCACTTATTGTTTTTAGCTGATTCTTTTAATTTTTCAGTAGCTGTGAAAAACATTACCACTTCTGTAATTGCGTTATTATCAATAACTATGTTATGCCACACTGTGTATTGTGCCGATATTACTACATCGTTGCTTTGGAAATATGATTGCCAGAGCAAAGATCTGGTAAATGATATTGAAGCCATTCACGATAAAACCAATAAGGATATAAACCTGGGAGTATATGTATTTTATGAGCCAGCTGTATCCTATTATAAAATAAGAAGGAACCTGAACTGGCTTACTATAACAAACACATTTACATCACATATTCCCTGTAATTATTATTATATTGCCTCACCCGAGCAGGAAAACGACAGCATAGGCATACAACATAAAACGATTTTAAAAACATATAAAATAAGTGGAGCATCGTTGGTTCAGTAATACCAAAACAAGTAATAAAAGATGAATAGCCCCGGAATAAGTGTGATTATTGTTAGTTATAATGCATTCGATTATCTCGATAAATGCATAGCTACACTTTTATTACAAAAAAATATCGACCTTGAAATTATAGTAGTAGATAATAATTCACCTGATGGCACTGTTGACCTGCTCGTTAAAAAATACCCTTCGGTAAAAGTTATTGCCAGTAAAAAAAACCTTGGATTCTCTGGCGGAAATAATGTGGGGATTAAACAAGCTACAAAGGATGCGGTTCTTCTATTGAACCCAGATACCGAATTAATAGAGAACGATTCATTAGCTAAAATGAGTGAGCACCTGCTTTCTGATACCAACATAGGTATACTTGCACCTATGCTTTTAAATACCGATGGCACATTTCAGGCATCTTTCTGGGATTTTCCAAGTGTTGCAGATATAGTATCGGAACTGTTTTACCTGCACAGGATTCAAAAAAAAGATGCACCCCTACTTCCAAATCCTGTTCCTGCAGCTTCAGGTGCCGCACTGTGCCTTACAAAAACACTTGCTGATGAATTAGGCGGCTTAGATGAGAATATGTTTTGGATGGAAGATACTGACCTATGTTTTAGGGCAACGGAGGCAAAGAAACAGGTTATATATTACCCTGATATTAGAATCATTCATCACGGAGGCAAAAGCTCAGCTAATAATTACTCTATTAGCATACCCAATCAAGTGATGAGTAAAATAAAGTATTTCAAAAAAAATGCTTCCTGGTTAAAGTTCATAAGTAGCGATATTCTCACTTTTTTCTTTATTCTTAGTCGTTTGCTTGTATTCGCAATACTGTCTTTATCGGTAAATACCATGTATAAGCTGAAAACCAAGGCTTATTTTACTGCTCTTGTCTACTATTTCCGCTATAATTTTGGCGGAAACAAGGAAATAATCAGGTAAGCCCCAATTATACCTTTAAAGGTTATTTTAACCATTTTCATTAAATATTTTAATATAATGTGTAAATCATTATCTTTGCGCCCTTCTAAAAAGTTCTGTCTATAGTATCGGGGTGTAGCGTAGTCTGGTTATCGCGTCTGCTTTGGGAGCAGAAGGTCGTCGGTTCGAATCCGGCCACCCCGACTGAGATAAAAGAAGCCCGATTCCGTAGCTCAGTTGGATAGAGCAACAGATTTCTAATCTGTCGGTCGTGAGTTCGAATCTCGCCGGGATCACTACTTATTTATCAACGCACTGATTAACAAGGCATTAAACCTATTTCATAATAGGTGCCTAGTACCCATTTCCACCCTCATTAGGAGCCCTTATTGATCCATCTAAGGCATTCTGGCATACCAATTTCTAGTTTATTAAGGTATTTTCTTTATAAATCCTGTGCTGAGAAGCTTCGTTATTATTTATTTCACAAATAATGATTTATGACTGAATATTTGGAAATTAAAGAAATCTTTTCAATCTTTATGTAAACAAATTCCTCCCTGATGAAAAAAACTATATTACTTACAAGCGCTTTACTTTCTGTTTCTTTCCTGTTTGGGCAAGAAACTATTGTGAATCCTGATGGTTCCCACTACAAGCAGTGTACCAGTTTTTCAGTTTCGCACCCCTTGCGTGACTTGGCTAAAGAATTTCCTGCTCCTAAGCCTGATGGCAAAGCACGCTTAACCGGTGATAACGAGCAGCATGAAAAAATGCGTGAGAAAAGGAAGTATGACCCTAATACTCTTCCTGCTACCGATCCGATTATTCAAAGCATTTCGGGTACCCTCGCAGCCCCTGCACCTATTGAGAATTTTGACGGACAGGAAAGTTCACAAGGTTACCAGCCTTTAGATGATAATGGTATGGTAGGCCTCAAGAACTTTGTTCAAACAGTCAATTCAGATTACCAGGTATTTGATAAAACAGGTAAAGCCTTAACCAGCTCAGCTGTACTTTCTTCTCTTTTTCCAGGTTCGGGCGACCAGGGCGATCCGGTAACCATTTACGATAAGTTCGCTGATCGTTGGATCATTGAAGAATTTGATGGCAGTTGCTACTGCACAATGATGTTTGCAGTTTCAAAAACATCCGATCCTACAGGTGCATATTACATTTATAAGTTCACACCCGATGCAAGCGATTTTGCCGATTACCCTAAATATACAGTATGGTCTGATGGGTTTTACCAAACCTGTAACTGCCAGAATGATAAGGTAGTTGTTTACGATAGGACAAAAATGTTGGCTGGTGATAATACTGCCGGCTTCATTTCAATACCATGGACGAACCCAGGAACCGGTGGAGGCTTCTATTGCCCTATGACATTGAATGCCGATGGTACTTTACCACCATATGGTTCACCAAACTTCTTGCTTTATTACAATAGCGCAAGCTGGGGAGCAGGTTATAACGATGAAATTGTAATAGACAAAATAACTGTTAACTGGACAGCAAAAACCGGTAGCTATTCTGCTTATCAAACTCTTGCTACAACCCCTATTAATGATGTATTCAATAATAAAATCGACCAAAAGGGGGCAACTAATAGCCTTGATCCTTTAGACGGATTCTTTTCGTACCGTATTCCATATCAAAGATGGGGTAAATACAATTCGGCAGTTATGGTTAGTGCAGTTAATACCAGTGGCAGCAGCGCTTCAGTAGCTGGCTTAAGGTGGTACGAAATTCGCCAGGATACCACTAGCAAACAATGGAGTATCTATCAGCAATCAACCTATGCACCTGCAGATGGTTTAAGCCGTTGGAATGGTTCTATTGCCATGAATAACAATGGCGACATTGCAATGGGTTATTCAACTTCAAGCAGCACTGCATACCCAAGCGACCGTTATACAGGAAGAAGGGCATGTGATGCGCTTAATTCGATGACAGTAACCGAGCAAGTTGCTTTTGCAGGTACTTCATCAGACCTAGGTGGTTCAGGCCGTTGGGGTGATTATTCAAATACATCAATTGACCCTTCTGATGGTGTTACTTTCTGGTCAACTAATATGTATGTTAAATCGGGTAATATGGCCACAAGGATTTTTTCTTACCAAATGCCTACCTGCGGCGTTACCGGAATTGGAGATATTGCTGAAAATGGAATGTCTGCTACTGCACATCAAAACGGTAACCAGTTAGATGTTATGGCTACTAAACTTCCATCGAATGATGAGTTGAATGTGGATATTTATGATGTGGATGGAAAACATATTATGGGTAATACTGTAATGCCTTCCTCAAACGAAGTTAAAACAAGCTTTGGTATTTCATCGCTTGCAAAAGGTATATACCTTGTTCGTGTAGGTAATGATAGCTATCAACGAGTTGTAAAAGTGTCGGTACAATAAGCGTATTTGTTTTTAAAAGCCGGAATGGATTTAGAAAATTCATTCCGGCTTTTTATTTTTCATCCCCTCTTTCATACTAATTTGAAGCTATTGAATTAGTATTTTTACAAAGTCTCAATGTTGCTTTTAATGGAATCAATTAAACCGCTTTTAGGTATTGCAGCAGTTTGTTTAGGCTTATTGGCTTATATAATTTATATAGCCAGCACCTTAAAGAACAAAATAAAGCCTCATGCCTTTTCGTGGTTATTATGGACACTTACTACAGCCATTGTATTTACCGCACAAATGGCCAAAGGCGCAGGAGCAGGCTCATGGTCGACAGGTTTCACCTGTGTTGTTTGCCTTGCCATAGGCATTATCTCTTTATTTAAATACGATAAAGCTTACGCCCTATCTGACATATTGTTTATAGGTATTGCACTACTGGCTCTCTTACCCTGGTTTTTGACTAAAAACCCTACAGTTTCTGTTGTACTAATTGCAAGCATAGATGTTTTGGGTTATGGGCCCACGCTTCGTAAAAGCTATTATTTCCCACACGAAGAAAAAGCCATATCCTTTGGGCTTAACTCAGCAAAACACCTGCTTTCAATGTTAGCATTACAAAACTTTGAATTAGCCACATGGATATACCCTGCTTCGCAAATTTTCATGAATGGATTGGTTTTAGTGCTGGTTTTAGTACGAAAGAAACAACTGGCTGCAGAAAAAAGCAAAAGTGAACCTAACTAAATAGGGCTTTATATTACTGTAAGGACTTATAAAACTCCAATAATCTTGGTGTATGTTTTTTAAGCGATAACTTCTCTCTGTTCTCAGATAGGTTCTTCACCTGTATATCATAGGGCACTTTTTCTATAACTTTTCTTATATCGGCAAAAGTTTCTTTTTGAGGGACTACTATTCCCAGTTTATAGCGTTCTACCAGCCAGCTTTGATAAATCACATCAGCACTTGAAAGGATAGGTATACCTGCCTCCACATAATTAAAGAGCTTTAAGGTGGTGGCATATTTATGTTTCAAATCTGACTGACCTGAATTTGCTTTAAAGAATGGCATAAGGCCATAGTGATACTTAGAAAGTTCACCGGGTAGATCTTGTTGCGCAACGGACGTATGAAAATGAAAGAATGGATTTTCTTTAGCAACTTGTTCGTATTCCATAAAATCGGCCCTAATAACAGAAGGACTAGGGTAAATATGAAAGTGTATCTTTTGTTTGGTAAGATATTCTATAAGCCAATGAAACTGCACCGAACCGTAATGCACTTTATCCCTATGCGAGCCCATTACACCGCCTGCATATACCAGGTGTATATCATCAGATGAAAATGTTTTTGGGGTAGAATAGAAATAATCATTATCAGCATATAAAGGAAAGAAAATACGTTTCTTCTTGCCTGTCACATCCCACATTCTCATACCCACAGCCGGTTCAAGGCTATGCGCTACAATACCATCTGATAATTGAAAACACTGTTTTTCAAAAGGCAATTCTTCTCTAAGCCAATTCAATGTTGAGTCGTGTCCGTAGTAGAGTATGAACACATCTTGATAATCGGTAATAACCGGTGCTGATGAATGATATTTTTTGCATGCTTCCAACGCTATGTATGGGTATTTACTTTTAGGTGCAAAGCCATGCAATACATAAGGGGCAGGCAAATTACGCACAAGTCTTTTCAGGTGCCACTTGTTTCGGAATAAGATAACATGGTCCACCTCCTCGCTCGAAAACTTCTCTACAAAACCACGTTTGTGGCAAAGCAATAGAGTTGTAAAATTTTCGTAGCGTTTGCACCATTTGGCTAACCTGGCTATACGGGGTGGTAAAAATTCACCCACATACATTATAATACGGGAGCCTGCTTTGTTGTTCTTCGTATCAAAATGGACTGGCATATTAATAAGCCACAGCATTGCATCCCAGCCTGACGTAATAATATCATAAATAAACCATTTAAGCTTATTTATAAAAATATACATGGCGCTTAACTTAGGCATAGTTCAAAAACAGATAGTATTAGTGTTATACTTTATCCTGTGGGGTAAAGAACTTAATTTTTGTGTAATTATATATAAGGTCATTAACATCTTTCGAAAGCTTAAAATATAGCACAGCGCCACTATACAGAACAGTAATAACAGTCGACCTGACAGCTATATCGACATATTTATTATGCAAAAATGGAATTTGAGCTACTATTGCCCAAACAGCTATTGTAATAATTAATACCCAAAGGCAATTAATAGTGAATGGTTGCATTTTGTAACTATACTGCACAAAAATAAGGCGCAAAAGATTATATAAAGCAATACTGCAAAGGGTTGCAATAGCTGCGCCCAAAATACCATACATAGGTATTAAAATAAGATTCATAGCTACGGTGGCAACTATTAAAAAAAGCATAAACCACAGATCTGATTTATACTTTTTAGAGGTAACAATAATATATCCGTTCAGCCCTGTAGCCATATCGATATACTTGGCCAGGGCCAGAAAAAAGAAAGTATACTTTGCAGCATAGTAATCTTTCGGCATAAATCTGAATATACAATCTATATTGCACCATAAACCAAGAAACAACAGGCCGCCCAATACCATATCCACCAATGTTGCTTTTTCATAAAGATCTCGCATACCTTTCATGTCCTTTTCCTTCCAGTAACGTGCAATAACAGGGTGGGCAATTTTTTGTATGGAGCGGTATGGCAAGGTCATTACCATGGCAATTAAAAACACAGTAGTATATATACCCGCTTGAGCAAGGTCAAGTTTTGCAGCAACCATCAGTGAATCTATACTAACCAATATAGTACCTCCCAAGGCACTCATTATGGTAAATATCCCGTATATGATCATAATTTTAAGGAAGCGATTGAATCTTTCGCTTTTTACCGGCCTCAAAAAAAGCTGCTTCAGGTAGGCCGTGTAGGCTAATAAAATTAAAGCAAGCACACAATTCCCAAGTACGTATAAAACAACAAACAGATGAAAATCAATTAATTTTAAAGCGTAAAGTAAAATGGTAACTGTAACCAGTAAGCGCCCAATAAGTTCATATGTAAATGTAGCCACACCTGTTTTTAATAGCGTACGTAAGTATGATTCAAGGTATTGGAAATATAATAATCCGAATGCTAAGGGGATAGTGTAATAATAAAAATCAATAAGCATAGGAGAATTTGCCTCATAGTGCTGAATAAATAAAGGCTTCAGGAATATAAATACCACCGTACACAATAAGAAACCAAAGGATACTACCGCATTACCCCAAAAAAGGAAACCGTGATGCTGCTTTTCTTTTTGCTGAAAGTAGGGAAAGAACCGTATACTTATGCTATTCATACCCAATGCGGCAATTTGAGCATAAAATACTGAAATATTATTTAAAATATTAATAAGCCCAACCTGTGGAAGTGTGAGAAAATTGGTAAAGAGCAATATTTTATTGAAATACCCTAAAGCAGCACCAGCGTATGAAAAGATAGTTAGCCGGATGCTTGCTTTTTGAATTATGCCCATGTTATTTTAAAAAGTGCTGCACAAACCTTATAAGGTCTTTTTTATAAACCGGGTGTGCATTACCAATAATTTCTACAGCCAATGCGCCAACACAATTACCAACAAAAGCAGCAATTTCGGGTGGTGTGTTGTTGTAAGCAAATAATGTAGTTACCGATAATACCGCATCCCCCGCTCCCACTGAATCCTTTACAGATCTTGCAACAGCAGGCGCTTTTGTAATTTTATTTTTCTCGTACCATATCGACCCTTCCTGGCCCAGAGTAATCTGTATTTTATCAGCCTTGGTTACCTTTTTCAGTTCTTTTACCAACGACTCCACATTTCCATAATTATCACCAAATGGCAAGCGAAGTTCCTTTTCGTCAATCGATATGTAATCAACGTTCTTATATTTGGTAATGTAATTAAAACCATAGTTATTACTATTGGTTTGTGCATTTACAGCTACATATTTACCTGCATCTTCGATGAACTTAATAATATTTGGTGTAATAAACCCATGACCAAAATCCGTTACAAGTACAACATCATATTTCGGGAGTTCCTTTTTTAAATATGTAATAACTTCTTTTTCAAGCTTTTCATCTATGTAATGGTCATTCATAAATGTCACCTCGAAGAGCTTAATGTTCATATACCTGTCAAGGTACCTTCTCTTTGTATTCGTTGGGCCGTCAGCTCTTTCAAAAAACTTAGTATCCACTCCTTGCGATACATTTTTCTTAATAACCTTATCCTGCAAGTTTTGTTTGCCCAGACATGTTACCAGTTTCACCTCACTGGCAAACTGCTCCAGATGATTGGCAACAGCTAATACACCACCTGCAAAAACTTCTTCGCGCATAAATATGCTCGATATAGTAGGAGATTTGGACGATTTACCTAGTGGAGAACAGTAATGGTATTCATCAATAATAGTATCGCCAATTACCATTATCTTCAACTTATTCAATTTTTCAATCTCGCCTAAAATATAATCAGCGTTATATTTTTTCTTTAATCTGTCAACAAAATCCTGAGTTTTAGAACCATGCGGATTAAAATGGCTATTGATAAGGTTTGACGAAGAAAATGTAATTTCTTCAGTAAAATAAAGCACACCACCAACTGCTTTAACAGCAGCCTCTTCATCGTATATGCCTTTGGTAAGGTCTTTTTCTTTGTCCTTATAATCTTGCCCTTTTACATAATAATCTGGCCTTATTAGCTTAATAGTTTCCACCGCAGTTGGCCAATGATTTAATGCAACGTAATCAACTGCTTCAATTGCCGCAATCGACTCCATACGTAGTTGCTCAGTAAACACAGGCCTTCCTGGGCCTTTATTCACAAACCTATCAGGTGTTAAAGTAACAATTACAATATCTGCCTTAGCTTTTGCAGCCTGAAAGTGTTTTATATGACCTGGGTGTAATAAGTCAAAGCATCCATGGCAATGAGCAATGGTTTTGCCTTCCTTCTTCAGCTTTTTGCATTCAACAGCAAGCTGTTCGAGTGTAAGTATTTTATTTTTCTGCATACCTGAAATTATTTACCAAGGTATTTAAACCAATCTTTTGTAGCCTCTGCAATGCTTGCCGGTTCCCAAAGAGGAGCCTCTCTCCAATAATCAATATTATCAAGCATTATTTTCACTCCTTCTTCAAAACTAACAATAGGCTTCCATCCTGTCTTTTCTTTTATCTTGCTTGTATCAGCAAAGGTACAATCAGGCTCACCGGGGCGCTTAGGAACATATACAATCTGCCCGCCTAAAAGTTCAACCAGCAGGTTAACACTATAGGTATTACCACTACCCACATTCATAATTTCTCCTGCACAATTATCTTTATTCGATGTAGTAACACATGCATTAACTACATCGGTTACAAAAGTAAAATCGCGGGTTTGTTTGCCGTCGCCAACCACTGTGTATGGTTTACCATTCAGTTTTTGAGCCAGAAAAACACCAAATACAGCGCCATAGGTACCCGATGTTCTGGCTCTTGGGCCATACACATTAAAAAAGCGGAGCGATGTAATATTCAAATCATATACCCTGTGCCAATGCTTACAATATTCTTCACCTACATATTTAGTAAGCGCATACGGATATTGCGGAGAAATAGCCTCTGTTTCGGGAGTAGGATATTTAGCAGGTATCCCATAACATGATGAAGAGGCTGCATATATTACCCTTTGTATTTTTTGATGGCGACAAGCCTCGAGAACACTAATGGTACCATCTACATTAGAATGATGATAATTCATTGGGCGCTCGATTGAAGGCACTATATCAGCCAATGCAGCAAGGTGAAACACCTTAACTACATCTTTAAACAAAGGCAATATTTTTTCATAGTCAGCAATATCAACACTGTGAAATGTTACTTTACTATTGCCTTTATGGTGTTCAATATTTCGCAGTGAACCACTGCTAAGGTTGTCAAGTATGACAACCTCATGGCCGTCATTCACAATCCTATCAACTAAATGACTGCCAATAAACCCGCATCCTCCTGTTACTAATGTTTTCATGTATATATTTTCAATTTAAGCGCTCCACGTTACATTTTCTTTAATAACCCTTGCCGGTACGCCTCCAACCAAATTACCCGCTTCAACCGATTTAGTTACTACAGCCCCGGCCGCAACCACAATATTATCATGCAAAACTACACCTTTTAGTATCATCGCCCTCTGCCCGAGCCAGCAATGGTCACCAATATGCACTTCTTCTATATCATTACTTAAGACATTATCGAGTCCTGTGGTAAGTTTATGCCCATCATTATCACGTATTATTACGCCTTGTGCTATAAGGCAGTTTTCACCAATCTCAATATTTTTCAATGCAATAATATGAGAATCGCCATTAATCAAGGTACCATTCTTTATGCAAATCTTTGCATTAATTCCATAAATAGATACACCGGGGAGCAATGAAACATCTCCCTCAATCTCTAACGAAGAATTTACAAGATATATTTTACAACTGTCTTTTCGCGAATCATACGATCCTCCATCAAAATAGCCAAAGTCAATACCAATTTTCAGAGTTCCATTCCGAACTATAATATTAGAGTTTGATAAATTGAAAGCTGTTGAATGATGAATACCAATTTTTGATCCACCTTCTAACCTAATACTTCGTTTCACTACCCAATACTTATGCCATGAATTATGGGCATATTTAACAGCATAAAACAGCTTTCCATAAAAAATCTGGATAAGGCCATACGACCTACTTGTTAACATTTGCCTGGCTCTGCCCACTAAACTCTTACTGTTTTTCTACGAATGTTTTTTATAAAACTCAATAATGCAATCGGCTATATAGTTTACCTGTTCATCTGTCAATTCAGGGTAAACCGGAAGGCTGAGAATAGTCTCGGTTTGCTTTTCAGTAACCGGAAAATCACCTTTTTTATATCCTAAATATTTTGCGGCTTCCTGTAGGTGTATAGGCACTGGGTAATGTATTTTGGTATCAACACCCTGACTTGCCAAATATTCTTTAAGCTCATTTCGTTTATCTGTCTGTATAATAAATGTGTGGTAAACAGCTTTTTCAAAGTCTTTATCGTAAGGAAGTATCATTTTTAAATCCTTCAATCTTTCGTAATAAAGCTTTGCAATAGCCCGCCTTCTTTCGGTCCACTTTTCTATATGCTTTAGCTTTACATTAAGCAGAGCAGCCTGCATATTATCAAGGCGGGAGTTATAACTCCAAAATTCACATTCATCGCGATTTTTCAGGCCATGGTTCCTTGCCTTAAGCAAGTAGGCATAAACTTTTTCATCGTTAGTTGTTATCACACCACCATCGCCCGAAGCAGCAAGGTTCTTTAACGGATGTAAACTGAAGCAACCTGTTGTACCCATGCTACCAACTCGCTTGCCTTTATATTCTGCACCAACAGCCTGTGCACAATCTTCAACTATGTGTATATTATGTTTTTTTGCAATTGCCAATAGCTCATCCATTGCTGCAGGGCGGCCGGTTAAATGCACAACTATAATGGCTTTTGTTTTAGTACTGATTGCTTTCTCAACCATTTCCGGGTCAAGGTTAAAATCTTCCCGTACATCAGCAAAAACAGGTTTTGCGCCAATTAATGCTATTGCCGAAGCTGAAGCTAAAAAAGAGTTAGGAGCTGTAATAACTTCATCGCCATTCCCTATTCCCAATGCTTTAAGGGAAAGAAACAACGCATCAGTTCCGTTTGCCATACCCAGAGCATACTTGGTTTGCGCAAGTGTTGTAAAGCTTTTTTCAAAATTGGTAAGTGCCTCTCCCATTATAAACTGGCCACTTTCCATCACTTTCCAAAACTCGGTTATCAATTGCTCTTTTAAGGCAATATTCTGCAACCCCAGGTTTATATATGGAACTTGCATTTTTTTTGATGTAGCAAGCATTATTGTAAGTGTATTAATTGCATTAACTTAACGTTGAAATATTTTGGGCTTGAAAGTGAATCAGGAATATGGCCTGCCTCAAATTCACGTTTTAGATCAACAGAGGCTTCTTCGATTGTGTGCTTTGGTTCAAAGCCCAGTTCTTTCTTTATTTTTTCAGAAGAAATATGGTACGAACGGTGATCATCGGTAGGGGTGGTTATTATTTTAACATGATTGCCCACAGCATGTTTCACCATTTCAGCAATTTGCGATACTGTAAAGTTCTCATACCCGGCATTAAATATTTTACCTGCTATTTTCTCTGAAGGTAAAGTGAGAAGGAAACAATACAAGTCTGTCATATCTTCAATATGGATATTCGGGCGTTTTTGATCGCCTCCAAATACAGTAATCTCTCCTTTATTAACTGCAAGGTTGGTAAGTATATTCACAGTCAAATCAAGCCTTAATCTTGGGCTATAGCCACATACCGTAGCAGGTCGGATAGTTAGTGTAGTAAATTCGGGTGATTGGTATTTACTGAGTATGGTTTCGCAATTAGCCTTGAATTTAGAATAATCGGTAAGTGGCTCCAGCGGCATGTCCTCTGTTACATTAGGCGTTTCTTTAATACCATATACGCTTGATGATGAAGCATAAATAAACCTCTTTACACCACTTTCTTTCGAGATTTTAACCAATGGTTCAAAAGCATCTAAGTTTATAGACTTACCCAATGTTGGGTTCAGCTCAAAGCTCGGGTCATTTGAAATACAAGCTAAATGTATCACTGCATCTTGCCCTGCTAATGTATTTTTAAGTAATTGCTGGTCTCTAATATCTCCTTTTACCTTTTTCAGGTTAGGATGATTTGGCAGAACATCTTCGCCATAAATCATAAGGTCTAATACCGTTACATCATAACCTTGTTTTAATAATTTAGGAACAAGAATAGCGCCTACGTAGCCTGCTCCGCCTGTAATAAATATATTCTTCATAGTTAATTAAATGACCAACAAAGATACAAAAATGAGAAATGCTATCCCGAACTTTAGTCAGGATAGCATTCTCAATACAAACCCATCAATTATCTATCTCGCAATCAACACCTTACACACATATACCTTGCTAGATGTTACCACCCTTACAAAATATGTTCCATCTGAAATATTTGCAAGATCCATCTCCTTTCTGATTGTTCCATTTGAAGAATGAGCTGCAGTATTATAAACTACTTCACCTAACAAGTTGGTTACTTGCAACATTGCTTCCTGATTATTCGGTGTACCATCTATTGCCAGCATGAATAAACCATTATTAGGATTAGGGAACAGTTTTATATCTGCTGAGTTTGACAGTGAAGTTATTCCAGTAGGACCTGTTGGTGAACTCAATTTTATCGGTTTAAATGCTATTGATTTTACCTGAGAACCTTCACGGTTTATAGCTAAAGTAATATTGTAAGTACTATTTGTACTAAAAGAATGTGTTGATGTCCTCACTCCTATACCCGATACAATCTGGCTGTTTCCATCCCCAAAATTCCATGTATATGAAACACTCTTCAGAGGCTTAGAAGGGCCATGAGAAAGTGAGTCATTACATACTGTGTCACTTATACTTACAAAAGAGATAATTGCACTATCGCCAGCTGTATTGTTTTTTACCGTATATGTAAATTCTGCATACAAACAACTGTCGGTTACAGTTGTATTGGCACATGCACTGCACCCTCCTGCATCTGTTACGCAACAGGTATAGATTCCAGGGCTTGCTACTATTGATGTAGTGCTAGCTCCATTACTCCAGTGGTAGCTGTATGGCGCTGTTCCACCTGTAGCTGTTACCGTTGCACCACCATCACTACAAGTATCACAGCTTGACCTTGCTGACTTAAGTATTACACCAAGTGAACAGGTATTTGATGCATTCGTTGCATTAGTAATAGTAACATTTATTGTAGTGTCTGATGTACAGCCTGCCGTTGTATTTGACAGACTTAGAGTAACAGGATATGTTCCATTCTTTTGATAAGTATAGCTATATGGATTTCCATACCCGTATCCTATACTATCGCCTGTATACCAATACAACTGTGTTGTACCTGCGGTAACCGTTGATGTGCTTGTAAAATTAACCTGACCATTGGAGCCGGTAGTATAGGTAAAGTCAGCTTTCAAATTACATATTGCAGCATTGCTTATTGTTACATAAATAGTTGTATCTGATGAACAACTACTGGTACTATCGGTAATAAACAAGTTTATTCCATACGTGCCGTTATATCCATAAGTATAAAAGAAAGAACTGCCATTTCCACCACCACTATTGTTTCCTGCATTCCAATAGTATTGAGTGCCTGCTCCGGTACCACTTGATGTACTATTGCACGCTACCTGGCCATTCGAACCTGTGAATACAGTAAAGTCGCTATGCAGAGCACATGCAGCTGCGTTGGTTACAGTAACATTTGCTGTTGCATTCGAAGCGCATGAACCATTACTATCAGAAGCTACCAGTTTAACCAGATAGGTCCCATTATGTAAGTAGGTGTAGGTAAACGTACTTCCATTTCCATGGCCTTTACCATCACCCGCATCCCAGGCATATTTTGTACCTGAATTTGCTCCGCTTGTATTACTTGTAAATGTTACAAGGCCGGCTGAACCTGAATTACTGGTAAAGCCTGCAACCAATGAACATGTTGGAGGCAGTACGGTATCGCATGGGGTATATTGCCAAAATGAGTTTTGATACGTTCCTACACTGTCCAGTCCCGTTCCTATATAACCATAGTTGCCAATTGTAAACGCTGCTGAATAGGCTCGCTCTATTTTATTTACTCCCATATTGGTAAATTCTGACCATGCCTTGCTTATTGTATCATATACATATCCAACAGGTGTTGGAACTGGATTCAAATAAGTTCCTCCATCGCCACCAGTACATACATATGCCTTACTTCCAATCACAAAAACCCTTGCGTCAAGCCCAATTCCAGTATATCCAGGATAATTAGCTATTGGCGTCCAACTATCATTTGTTGTATCATATTGCCAGAATGAAGTGTATCCGCTTCCGTCACCTCCACCTCCAACATAGCCATGGTTTCCAATCGTGAACGCAGCCATTCCATCAATGCCAGGTGCTGGTGAATTCTTTAATTGTTTCCATGCGTTAGTATGAGCATCATACACCCATACGTCATTTAAATAAGGAGAACCTCCTGCAGAGCCACCTATAACATATACTTTATGGCCTATTACAAACCAGGCTGCATCGTAACGTGGTTTACCTGGCAAACTTGCTTTCTGAGTCCAGCTATTAGTAGTGGTGTCATATTGCCACAAATCATTTGAACCGCCACCATTAGAATTATTACCACCCAGTCCTACATAACCTTTACCTTCTATTGAAAATCCGATAGGACTAAAATAGTAACCTGCTCCGGGGTAGTTTGCTATTGCACTCCATGTATTGGTTGTCTGGTTCCATTTATAAAAATCATTATAGTGAGCAGAACCATTAAAGCCACATCCTATAAAGCCATAGTGTCCTATTGTAAAGCTTGTTCCGTAATCACGCGCTGCACCTGTAAAGTCCGACATCTTTGTCCATAAATTACACGTTGGTACAACTATACTATTAACTGTTATAACTACTGCAGTATCAGATGAACATATATTTACACTGTCCGATATACTTAAAGTAACTGTATACGTTCCATTGCTTGCATAAGTATAGCTGAATGCAGTAGTGCTGCCTTTTCCTGTACTATCTCCCGCTGTCCAACTATACTTTGTTCCTGCTGTTACACCGGTCGATTTATTGGTAAAGGTTACCTGGCCATTATTTCCTAAGGTACTAGTGAAGCTTGCATGTAGCTTACACACGGGTGCCGTAGCTGTATCAGCACATGGATAATATTGCCAAAAACTAGTCTGGTAAGTTGACGTGCTGTCTATGCCTATTCCTATATAACCATAGTTGCCGATTGTAAATGCTGTTGAATAGGCTCTCTCTATTCCATTAGTTCCCATATTGGTAAATTCTAACCATGCCTTGGTTATTGTGTCATACACATATCCAACGGGTATTGTTACCGGGTTCAGGTATGTACCACCATGTTGTCCTGTACAGATAAATCCACGGCTTCCTATTACAAAAGCATGAGCTCCACCTACACCACCTGAATAAGGATAACTTGTTATTGATGTCCAGCTGTCGTTGGTTGTATCATATTTCCAGAAGGCTGTTGCGCTGGTACCATTAGCACCACCACCTACATAACCATTGTTACCTATTGCAAAACCAACTCCTCCATCTATTTCTGAGGATGGAAAATTATTTAGTTGTTTCCATGCATTAGTATGGGCATCATATACCCACACATCATTTAAGTAAGGTGAACCTCCTGAGGAACCACCTATCACATATAATTTGTGACCCATTACAAACCAGGCTTCATCATAACGTCCGCTACCTGGCAAACTTGCTTTCTGAGTCCAGCTATTGGTAGTGGTATCATACATCCATAAATCTTTATTAACTCCACTACTTCCATAACCTAGTCCCACATATCCTTTACCTTCTATTGTAAAACCAACAGGGCTATAATAGTAACCTGCTCCGGGGTAGTTTGCTATTGCACTCCATGTATTGGTTGTCTGGTTCCATTTATAAAAATCATTATAGTATGTAGAACCATTAAAACCACATCCTATAAAGCCATAGTGCCCTATTGAAAAACTTGTTCCGTAGTCACGCGCTGCACCTGTAAAGTTCGACATCTTTGTCCATAAATTACACGTTGGTGCAACTATGTTGTTTATTGTAATGTTTATCGATGTGTCTGATGTACATGCACCTGAATTATCTGTTAATGAAAGTTTAACCGAATATGTGCCATTATTGGTGTAAGTATAATTAAATACATTTCCACTACCTGTACCTTTGGTATCACCTGCATCCCAGACATACACTGTTCCTGAGCTTGTACCTGTAGAACTACTTGTAAAAGTAACCTGCCCGTCAGTGCCTTGACTATAATTAAAGTT
The DNA here is from genome assembly GCA_013288345.1 of Bacteroidota bacterium. Taxonomy (GTDB): domain Bacteria; phylum Bacteroidota; class Bacteroidia; order JABEUT01; family JABEUT01; genus JABEUT01. The sequence continues at coordinate 140,516 of JABDCA010000001.1, forward strand.
TGCATGAATCGAACAAACAACTGGTTGGGTAGTGTCTGTATACTGCCAAAAGCTAGTCTGGTAGGTTGACGTGCTGTCTATGCCCGTTCCTATATAACCATAGTTGCCGATTGTAAATGCTGTTGAATAGGCTCTTTCATTTCCATTAGCACCCATATTGGTAAATTCTAACCATGCCTTGGTTATTGTGTCATACACATATCCAACGGGTATTGTTACCGGGTTCAGGTATGTACCACCATGTTGTCCTGTACAGATAAATCCACGGCTTCCTATTACAAAAGCATGAGCTCCACCTACACCACCTGAATAAGGATAACTTGTTATTGATGTCCAGCTGTCGTTGGTTGTATCATATTTCCAGAAGGCTGTTGCGCTGGTACCATTAGCACCACCACCTACATAACCATTGTTACCTATTGCAAAACCAACTCCTCCATCTATTTCTGAGGATGGAAAATTATTTAGTTGTTTCCATGCATTAGTATGGGCATCATATACCCACACATCATTTAAGTAAGGTGAACCTCCTGAGGAACCACCTATCACATATAATTTGTGACCCATTACAAACCAGGCTTCATCATAACGTCCGCTACCTGGCAAACTTGCTTTCTGAGTCCAGCTATTGGTAGTGGTATCATACATCCATAAATCTTTATTAACTCCACTACTTCCATAACCTAGTCCCACATATCCTTTACCTTCTATTGTAAAACCAACAGGGCTATAATAGTAACCTGCTCCGGGGTAGTTTGCTATTGCACTCCATGTATTGGTTGTCTGGTTCCATTTATAAAAATCATTATAGTATGTAGAACCATTAAAACCACATCCTATAAAGCCATAGTGCCCTATTGAAAAACTTGTTCCGTAGTCACGCGCTGCACCTGTAAAGTTCGACATCTTTGTCCAT
>JABDCA010000001.1:141531-217942 GCA_013288345.1 Bacteroidota bacterium
CATTAAAACCACATCCTATAAAGCCATAGTGCCCTATTGAAAAACTTGTTCCGTAGTCACGCGCTGCACCTGTAAAGTTCGACATCTTTGTCCATGGATTTGATGCACTCAAACTTATAGTACACAAAATAAAAAATGTAGCTATTATGGCCTTAATGTTAATTTTTTTCATGATTTGTTTTTTATAGTGGTTATTAGTGCCAGCAAATGTAGCATAAATTTTGGGTTTATAATAGAAAACAGACCATACTTTCAATAAAACTTCACAATATGCTGACGATCTACTGAATAAGCGCTTGGCTCTATTTCAAATCGTGTCTCACTTTTTACGTTTTTAATAGCTTGTTGTTATTTAAGCCCTGTACATTTTATTCAAAAAGCTATGAAGGCAACAAATATTATATTTGTTACTTGCCGTTACTCAATATTGCACGAAAATCATTAATAAGCACATTATGTTTTTAGAATTATTAAAGCAAGAATTATTAAAAAACAGTTCGAACTATTATATTGATAATTATGACTCCTATACTTTTGGAGACAAAAAGCCCTTTAAGAAAGCTCTTATAAATTCAGGAAAGAGAATATTCTTTAGTAAGCCAGCACTCACTTTTTTATTAAGTAATGATTTTCTATATAAAAAAGTACTCTTGGGTTCAATTTTGAAATTTGATAAGTATCTGGAACCCCTTGAATTTTTCTACAATAATCTGGCATCTCAAGAGTCGAAGGAATTATTTTTAAATCTGGTTGCATTCAGGTTACTTGGTTATGTTAAAGTAAGATTGCCATTAAGTTCTCCTGTATATTGGAATGGCATTAAGGCAATGGAAAATATACAAGACAAAAGCAAGTCGTTAGATGTACCTTCCTTTCCCTGGAAATTGTATTTGCATGACATGCATTCAGCAGGATTTCCTATAAAAGTATATTTAAACTCTAAAGCTGCCTATACTACTTTTGTTGTACAACAATATATAAAGAATGTTAATGGAAAGAGTCTTGGCCCAAACGAAGGTGATATTGTATTAGATTTAGGAGGATGCTATGGAGATACTTCAATATTTTTCAGCCATTTAATAGGAAAGCAAGGCAAAGTATATACGTTTGAGTTTATACCAGGTAATCTTTCGGTTTTTAATAAAAATCTTGCCTTAAATCCTGCACTAAAAGATAATATTGAGATTGTGCAGCACCCTATTTGGGATACTTCTGACAAAAAAATATACTTTAAAGATGCAGGTGCAGCCAGTCATATTAGCTTCAATAATTTTGAAGGTAGCACAGGCAAATGTTCCACTATTACTATTGATGATTTTGTTTCAAGATACAATATTCAAAAACTTAACTTTATTAAGGCTGATATTGAAGGGGCCGAGCCAAATGCTATTAAAGGAGCTATAAATACCTTAAAAAGATTTACCCCTACACTGGCGTTATCAATTTATCACAGTATGGGTGACTTTACCGGCATAATCAAACAAATTGACGATCTTAAATTAGGTTATAAGTTTTACCTTGGCCACTATACCATATATGCCAGTGAAACAATATTGTATGCAGTAAAAGAATAGTAAACTTCTATATTAATTCATACTAAAAAGCCCCGCAAAATGTGGGGCTTTTTAGTATGAATCTCATAAACATGACAGAATTACATATATTTACAATAACAGCAAACCCTCAGGTTATATTTTAATGAAGCTTACTTCAATCCTTTTTAGTTCTGCAAAGATTCAGATAATATTATTGTTATTTGTTCCCTTAACAACTCTTTTCTCACAAAATCTTGTCCCAAACTGGAGCTTTGAACAATATTCTGCATGTCCTACCGGCTTTACCCAAATTGCTAATGCCATTGGCTGGTATCCATCTTATGTTGATAATTGCTGCAGTTATCAGGTAGAATATTTAAATGCTTGCGGAACATCAGGCTTCCAGGTCCCGTCAAATGTTTGGGGGAACCATGCGGCAAGTACAGGTGTAGCCTATATGTCTCAGGTTACGATGGCGCCAAGCGTTACAACAAATTACCGTGAAAACATTTATGCTAAACTGATAAGCCCACTGGTTCCAGGTGAAAAGTATTATGTTTCTATGAGAGTAGTTAGTGCTACTGATTGCCAGAATACTACAAATAACGATGGCATCAAGTTCTCTACCAATTCTTATTTTTCCGTTAACAACATTGCAGCTGTTCATTCTACTACTGTTATTACTGATCAGGTAAACTGGACAACCATATCCGGGTGTTACGTAGCTGATAGTGCTTATACCTATATTGGTGTTGGTAATTTTTTTGACGATGCTCATACTACTATTACTACTTCCTGCCTGGGTTGTTCAAACCAATATCCTGGTTATTATGTAGATGATATTTCGGTTATACCTATGACAATTGGTGGGAATACAGCAATTTGTGCAGGTGATACATCAATATTAACCGCATCTGGCGGCTCATCGTATTTATGGAGTAACGGAAACACAACAAGCTCAATCTCAGTTACCCCTGCAACAACTACAATCTACTCTGTAACAGTAATTAATAGTAGTTGTAACTGGGATACTTCAATTGTAGTAACCCCTGCAGGTGGTGTAAATGCAGGCATAAGTAAGGATACATCAATCTGTTCCGGAAGCAACATAATTCTTACTGCAACAGGTGGTACTACTTATATATGGAATACCGGAGCTACAACAAGCAGCATCAGTGTATCGCCTACCAGTAATTCTACTTACACTGTGATAGTAAGTGCCGGTAAAAATTGTAAAGACACTACTATTCAAACACAGGTAAATATCAATCCTCCCGGTCGTGGGATAACCATAAGCGGGAATAACCCCTTATGCAGTAACGGCGGCTCTGATACTTTAATTGTGCATGGAGCTACTACTTATTTATGGAGCACAGGATCTACGGCTAGTACAATAATTGTTACTCCGGGACAGGATTCAACATATTCTGTAATAACTAATAATGGAGGCTGTAATTGGGATACTTCAATTAATGTTATGGCTACCGGGTCTATTAATGCTAATATTACTAAAGATATGTCTGTTTGCCCAGATAGCAGAGTTACTTTAGATGCAAAAGGTGGAAATAGTTACTTATGGAGCACAGGTGCAACAACAAGCAGCATAAATGTATCTCCTGCATCTACTACAACTTATTCCGTAACTGTTGGTGCAGAAAAAGACTGCAAGGATACTACCCTTGCTACTATAGTAACAGTATATAGTGCAGGAACAATCAATCTTTGTTGCTCGTCTTCCATTCAATTGGGCGATAGTGTAATGCTTAAAACCACTTCATCAGGTAATTATATTTGGCTTCCAACAGGTACAAGCATGTGTGATACTTGCTCTAGTATATATGTTAAGCCATCTGAAACTACAACTTATCTTATTCAGACCACTACAAACCAGGGCTGTATTTTGCGCGATTCTGTAATAATAACGATTGAAGGTTGTGGTATATCGTGGATACCGAATGCATTTACACCAAACGGTGATAACTTAAATGCTACATTTTATCCTAAAGGATCGTGCATTGTTTCATACGAAATGTATATATTTAATAAGTGGGGAGGGCTTATTTATGAAACCAAAGTAAGTAAGCCATGGAATGGGCAAATTTATAACAATGGCAATACCGCACAAGAAGATACATATGTATATGAACTTATTATAAATACATCCGACAAAATTCAAAGAACCTATATTGGGAAAGTAACTGTTCTAAAATAAATTTCATTTGCTTTGCATCGAATATAATCTCCCTGCCGAACTACTATGAAGCTTTTTCCTATTCTTTTTTTTCAGATCGTACTCTTTTTATTGGCGTCAATAACTCCATTATTTGCTCAAAATCTTGTCCCTAACTGGAGTTTCGAACAATATTCTGCATGCCCAACCGGTTTTACCCAAATTGCTAATGCAATTGGTTGGTATCCATCCTATGTTGATAATTGTTGTGGTTATCAGGTAGAATATTTAAATGCTTGTGGAACATCTGGCTTCCAGGTTCCATCAAATGTTTGGGGATATCATAACGCAAGCACAGGCGTAGCCTATATGTCGCAGGTGACTATGGCACCAACAGTTAAAAAAGATTACCGTGAAAATATTTATGCTAAACTGATAAGTCCACTGGTGTCTGGTGAAACCTATTATATTTCGATGAAGGTAGTTAGCGCTACTGATTGTGAGAATACTACAAATAACGATGGAGTAAAATTTTCGACCGATACTATATTTTCAGTTAATAATATTGCAGCTGTTCATTCTACTTCTGTAATTACAGATCAGGTAAATTGGACGACAATATCAGGATGCTACATGGCGGACAGTGCTTACACCTACATTGGAGTTGGCAATTTTTTTGATGATGCGCATACTACTGTGTCTTTTTCTTGCCCAAGTTGCAGCAATGCTTATCCGGGGTATTATGTAGATGATATTTCAGTAATACCTATTGCCCTCTCGGGAAATACAAATGTTTGTTCCGGTGATACTTCAAGGTTAACTGCTTCTGGTGGAGATTCATATTTATGGAACACTGGGAACACCACGAGTTCTATTCTTGTTAAACCCATAATTACAACAACTTATTCTGTTACTATTACTAACCCCGATTGTACCTTTAATAAAACAATAATGGTGAATGTAGATAGTATGCCAATACTCACAATAAGCGGGCCGCAATCAATTTGCGAAGGTGGTTCAGCTAATTTAACTGTAACAGGAGCCAATTCATTTAGTTGGAGTCCTGCTTTAGGGCTTAGCTCTATTAATATAGCCAACCCTATTGCAAATCCGGCTATTACTACAACTTATACAGTTACCGGTATAGCGGGAGGTGGTTGTAAGTATATTGGAAAAGATTCTATAACAATAGTGGTAAAGAAATGTGATAGCGTTGATATTTACATTCCAAATATATTTACTCCTAATGGAGACAACAAAAATGACCTGTTTGTTGTAACTGCTGAAGGCATAAACAACTATCATATTGAAGTATTTAACCGCTGGGGAGAAAAGCTATTTGAGTCTAATACACCTAATACACCTTGGAATGGCAAAAACTTAAATGGTATTATGCAGTCTGATGGAGCATATTACTATATAATTACCGGCAATTATCCTAATGGAAATCTTCTCAAAAAGGATGGGTTCTTGCAATTACTAAAATAGAAAAGGGGACCATTCACGGTCCCCTTTAAATTTTCATAATATAAAGTTACGGTATGAGTGTAGCCTTAATTGCCATACCATACGAAGGAGGGCCACTGCTAAAATTATCTGCATATAATGTTACGCTTCCAACAGTATATGAAAATCTATAACCGCCGCCGCCAGCAACAACATCGGGCCAACTAAACCAGCCGGGCTGACCTGTATACCAGTCTTCTACTTGTATAGTTCCATTAACTACAATTGCTGAAGTTATATTTGCATTACTATAAGTATATGTATATTCATTTGCGCCAGCGCTTACCCAAGAGCCAGAAGCAACGTAAAAGCTATCTGTTGCTGCGACAATTGCAGGCCCTGTGGGACCTTGGGGGCCAGTAGCACCTGCAGGGCCAGTTGCCCCGTCTTTACTACACCCAATGATGCTTGCTATGGCAATAGCAAATGATAATAGAATAATGCTTTTTTTCATAGAATAAGGAATTGAATTAATGGTTAATTTAAGCAAAACTAACAATTACTTGCTTGCTCACTCCTACGTCACTCAATTAATTTTCTTGATTACCTTAACAGGCACGCCCACAGCCGTTACATTAGCAGGAACAGCATTTACAACTACACCTCCGGCACCAATTATAGAATTTTCTCCAACACTTGCGTCGGGTATAACAATTGCGCCAGTACCTAAAAAAGCATCGCGCCCTATTTTCACCCGGCCTGCAGTGTGAACACCCGGGCCAAGGTTTGCGCCATCTTCGATAATATTATCGTGGTCTATGGTTGCAGCAGTGTGAATATTTACGCAATTACCAATACGCGTACCTGTAACAATTATAACCCCTTGGCCTATATAGCAACCTTTACCAATAATCACATCCGAATCTAAATGAACTGTAGGATGAATGGCATTTATAAGTTCAAGCCCAGCTTGAATAATCTTATCTGCTAATTGACGTCTTAATGGGTTGTTACCTATTGCAACAATAGCTGCTTTAACACCCATTTCATTTTTTAATTGAACTAACTTATCAGTTGTGCCAATAACTTTTATTCCTTTTATTTCAGCGCCTGTTTTGCTTTTATCATCATCTACAAAACCTACAACTTGATATTTATCACCGGCATGCAGCATTTCAAGCACAACTTTTGCATGGCCATCAGCCCTTGCACCAATAATTATAGTTGGAATTTTTTTCATGATTATTATGTAGCGAAAATAAGGCTTTTACCCGAGTAATGAAATCAGACGACAGAACAAGTTTACTATTTAACTACCACAACCCTCGTTATGCTCTGCAAAACCTCACCATCGTATAAGGCAACCAGGTAAATACCTCTGCTAAAGTAGCTGCAATTAATTAATTTCTCTTGATCTTGCATAGTTTCTTCCATAACCATACGTCCCGATATATCATATATTTTGACTTGCAATGGGGCTTGCAATGGTTGTGAACACTTAATAGTAAACGATCCATTATTAGGATTCGGATAAATAATAGTTGAATTAGAAGTAGTTAAAGCTTCATCGATACCAGTATATATAGCTTGCTTACCAAAGAAGAAAATTAAAATATCCTTCATAACCGTATCCCGTGTAGCAGCAGGGTATATTGTTTCGAAGGGGTATGACATATAAACCAATTTTCCCGTTTTTGTTCCACCATTAAATACTCCTGCATAATGTATGCAAGCATATTCGGTATCTATTGAAGTATTGTAATGCAAATCTGCTGTAGCGCCATTAATAGGTGCAATAGCATCAGGATAATTTACATTATATGTGCCATGTGTACCGTTATCAAAATTCACAGTATCCTTTACGCCAAAAATAGAAGTACCAAGAGGGCTTACAATACTTGAATAATAAATACTTGCAGTATTATCAGGTGCATCTGAAATATAGCGGGCTTTTAAATAATTACTGTAAAACAATTTATCTGCGGCACTTCCTGCGCCTGACAGATCATATCCAATTTCAGATCCTGAAGTAAATAAGTATCCACCGTGTTGTAAATATGTTGCTATATAATTTTGCTCAGCAGGCGTAAAAGAAGAATCAACGGTACTTTCTTCACCCAATATCCAATCTACCGCAGAATAGTTTTTCAATGAAACCAGCTTATCAGTGATTGCTTTATGGGTGCAGCTCTCAGTATATTTATTATTAGCATAAAGTGCTCTTCCATGTTGAATAGTAAAATTATAGGTATTCCCGACAACTACTCGTTCGAAACCGCTCACAAGTAATGAACTGTCGTTTCTACTGGTAGGCACCGCAGCCAATACTTCCGACATACTTGATGTAGCACCGCTAAGCGAATCGTAGGCCATAATTTTCACGAAATATAATTTATCTGTAGTTAATCCGGGTATAACTAAATTGCTCTTGGGCACTTTCACATATTCGTGATAGTTAACGCCATCTGTACTTGTATAAATATTATAGTGCGTTACACCCGTATCATTCTTTATAACCAATTTTAACGATGTTGGTGTATTACGCAACAAAGCAAACGACAATGGAGTTTTCAAAGTAATCCAATAAGGGTACCAAGGTTGTGCTATAACTCCTTCATCACTCAAAATTGAATCTTCTGTAGAAGCTTCTAACACTGACTGTATAGTGGTAGGTATCGAATCATTTAGCGTACAATTATTTTGCACTAACCTTATACCATGGCTGTAATCCATATAGGTATCGGCATGTACATTAGTCATGGGTTGTATGTAAGTACCATTGGTATAATACCAGCCAAAAATAACAACACGGTTAGCTGTATTGTATATCAGGTTCGATATTACCACGTCTTTCTGATCACCACTTACTAATTGCCCTAACGGATGAGCAGGTAAAAAATTATCCCTTGCACTATCTACCAACGAATCGTGATGGGCAAAAACAGGGACTGTACTCATCAGTGGTCCGGGAGCAATAGGTTGAGGGCTAAGCTTCACCTTTGCCGCCGACCAAACATCTCCAACCATCTTGCGGGTACATAAGGTCATACCCGTTAGGCTACCAATTTTAGTAGCCAACATAGGGCTCATAGGACACAAAAAATAATCACTATCTATACCAATAGGTACATAATCTGGGGCAACATAATAAGTAACCTTTTGCTTAATAGATTTTATAGTTGCGGTAGATGTAACTGAGTCGAGATTGCGATAAAAATTTGGCACATTACCTGCAACGATCTGAGCATATATCATATTCTCACGATTGGTAAGGCTTAACCCGGAGGAAGCAATAGTTGCCTCGAATTGGCTACCAGAAAGTGCAGTTTTGGAACGTGCTGGCAGGTTAAGCACCTGAGTGAATGCGACAGTTGATAACAATAAAAGTAGTAATAAGGAAAGCTTTTTCATTTACAGGGAATAAATGTTAAAGCTAAGATAAACTATTTTCCTTTCGCTACCATAAACTGTTTAGTTAAACCTTTCTTGCTTTTTATTATCTTTGGTTTAACCAATTCAGAATCATACTTATGCCTGAAACCAAACCCCATTTTGTAATTATTTCTGCCAGCGTACGCGAAGGAAGAAAGAGCCACAGGTTAGCTTTATACTTTAAGAAATTTATTGAGGAACAGAACCTCGCTTCAGTTGAAATTACTGACTTGAAAGAATACCAATTCCCTATTTTTAATGAGCGCTTGCGGCTTCAAAAGAATCCAACAGAAAAAGTACTCGAGTTTGCAGGAAAAATAAAAAATGCAGATGGGGTCATTATTGTTACACCGGAGTATAATGGAGGTTATCCGGCCAGTTTAAAAAATGTTGTTGATCTTTTGTACGATGAATGGCATCATAAACCAATTGCAATATCTACTGTATCTGATGGGATATTCGGAGGCACACAGGTAATTACTTCGCTACAATTCTCTTTATGGAAAATACGCTCTATTGTTGTTCCTGCTATGTTCCCGTCTCCCAGCATCGATAAAAACTTTGCTGAAGATGGTACACCCGTTAATAAAGAAGCAACTGATAAACGTGCAACTGCTTTTGTAAATGAACTATTATGGTTTATTGAAGCAGTAAAAAAAATGAAACCTTAATCGCGGGTTAGCAATTCAACTATATCAGATAAAGTTTTTTCATTTGTCTTTACAAAGCCCTCACCCGCACTAGCCAACGATGTAATATTATCGACAGCTACGTTATCCATCTCCTTGTTCAGGCCATGTAACGATGGCTGTAAGCGTATGTATGTAGAGGCGGGTTTATTTTTAAATATATCATCCAACTGAAAATTCACCATATCGCTATGTGCATCAAAAGCAATATTAGCTAGCATTCGCGCCCAATTTTTTTCGCTGTTATCATCAGTTTGGGCATCGGTATAAGCGGTTGTAGCTAATCCGGTACCTAATGAAAGCAGGAAGAAGCTATCGGCTTGCGGAAAAGTGATCTTAGCCTGCATGTAAGCAAAAAAAGCAGGGTTGTATGCAAATATGCTTCCATCTACAAAGGTATAAGGCCTTTCTGCCATACTGTTGGCTTTAGCAGGAGGAAACACACCCGGCAATGCGGAAGTAGAACGGATTACAGAACGAATAAAAAAATCAGACCTAGGGTCACCTACTGCTTTGTGCGATAAGAATAAATAGGGCTCGGTATGTATTAAGTCGTATGCTGTAATGCAACAAGGTTTTATAAGCTGGCTCAGTTTTAAGTCTTTAAAAAACAACCTCAATTGCGCCTCTAGGCCTTCGGGTGAGTATTTGTGAAACCCTGCATTCTCCTGTGCAGTAAATGATGAGCCTCCATAGGCAAAATAAAATTCTGCTGCTTGCCTTGCTGTGAACCTGGGGCGTTTAGCATCAGTTTCATCAGGAGCAAGATAAACGCAGGTAAGCAAACCACCAGTACTAGTACCAGTTATAAAATCAAAATAATCTGATAAACGAATGTTGGGATCATTCTTAACCTGTTGCAATCTTTCTTCAAGCGCGGCTAAAAAGGTAGCGGGTAATATTCCACGTATCCCTCCGCCATCAATAGATAGTATATTAATTGTTTTACCCATACATTTCTTGCTGTTTACTACCTAAGCCCGATAGTAAAAGCCCAATAAAGGTAATGAAAGCATTCATAATAAGCAATTCGAAGCCAAACTGGTAGCCGTTAAACCAGTTTTTAGATTGCCAATCAAGCACATAACATATAATAGGCGCAAGCAGGCATATTACAGGAATCCATTTATCATTTGCCTTTGCCTTGGTCAATAATCCGAAGGAATATAAGCCCAGCAATGGGCCATAGGTATAACCAGCCACCTTAAATACATCATTAATAATAATAGGGTCATTTATCATACGATATATAACTATAACCAAGATGAGCACCAGAGCCATAAGCATGTGTATATTCTTTCGGGTGCGTTCTTGTTTCTCTTTTTCTTTCTCCTTTATATCTAATATATCTACACAAAATGAAGTAGTAAGTGCAGTAAGTGCAGAATCAGCGCTGGCGAACGATGCTGCTGTTATTCCCATTACAAAAAGGAAAGCCACGATTGCGCCAAAATATCCTTGTGTAGCTAACATAGGATAAAGTCCATCTGGTTTTGCAGGAAGCGGTATATTTTTAATTTCAGCAAAAGCATATAATAGCGTACCTAAGGCAAGAAACATTAGTACTACAATTGCCTGAACAATACTGAACCAAAAAATATTTTTCTGCGATTCCCCTAACGTTTTGCAAGTAAGGTTCTTTTGCATCATATCCTGGTCAAGGCCCGTCATGGCAATGGCTATAAATACACCAGCAAAAAATTGCTTGAAGAAGAATAGTTTGCTGTTATAATCCCAATAAAACATTTTGGAATAGGGAGATGCAGCAACTGTTTTAGCAAGGTCGGTAATATGAAGATGTAATGATTGCGAAATAAGGAATATACTGCCTACGAGTGCAGCTAACAGGAAGAAGGTTTGCAAAGCATCTGTCCATATAATGGTTTTCATTCCACCACTGCGTGTATATAGCCATATAAGCAGCACAATAACGGACGCACTCACTACAAATGGAATATTCCATTGATTAAAAATGCAACCTTGCAATACATCTACAGCCACATATATTCTAAATGATGCCCCAATAATTCTCGATAATAGAAAATACGATGCACCGGTTTTATATCCGTAACGTCCGAAACGTTCTTTTAAATAAGTATAGATAGATGTAAGTTGCATGCGATAAAACACAGGCATTAGCATGCCTGCAATTATCCAGTATCCTAATATATAACCCAATACAACCTGATAGTAAGAAAAGCCTCCTGCTTTTACTGCACCAGGCACTGAGACAAAGGTCACCCCCGATATGGAGGAGCCTATCATACCAAATGCTATAAGATACCATGGTGATTTCCTGTTAGCCAGGAAAAAGCCTTCATTGGTGCTATTACGCCCGGTAATATACGATACCAGCATAAGTACAGCAAAGTATGATACAAGGCAAATAAATATGGCTGTGGCTGACACTATTCTATCTTTTTACCGGAATACATCTTCCGGGTAATTAGCTTTTGTATTACCCTTTTCAATATTATTTCTCCCAGGCAGCGGTAATAAATATCTACCGGCATTCCTTTAAGAGTGGCAAGTTGTTGTTCATTTATATCGATCCTGTATAATACTTCAGAAAGTTGCGGAGTAATTTCGGGCAAGTATTTCTCCAATAATTTCACCAACAATTCCGCTACATTATCTCCTTTCAGCATTTCAGCGGCAACTTTAACAACATCTTCAACACCCAAATCTTTATTTAATTGGCTAAGTACTTCTTTCCAAAAATCGGGGTTAGAGGTATATTGGCTATACTGCTCTAAATAGGTAAAATCGTTTGGAACAAGTTCGTTCATAGGCTTAACTTTATTTCACATCAAACTTAATGTTTTTAATGGAACACGGATGCCACTGATTATGCGGATTTATACAGATTTAATCCGTATTTATCTGTAACATCGGTGTCATCCGTGTTCCATTGATATTTACATTTGCTGTATGAACGACTTTTACGACATGATATATGAAGTGGTGCGCCATGTGCCTAAGGGCAGAGTTACCTCGTACGGAGCTATTGCTAAATATTTGGGTTCAGCACAATCTTCGCGCTTAGTAGGTTGGGCTATGAACCAGGCTCATGGAAGGAACCCACCTGTTCCCGCACATAGGGTAGTTAACCGGTTGGGCATGTTATCGGGCAAGCATCACTTTGGTCACCCGAAATTGATGGAACAAATGCTTGCAAAAGAAGGCGTTAAGGTGAAGAAAGATGTGGTGCAGAACTTCAAGAAAGTCTTCTGGGACCCGGCTATTGAACTTAAACTTTAGGCCTTTTGCGTTAGGGATTATTCGTAACATGCCTATTTATTAATGAACTCATGAGGGCTTCGCCGTTGTAGCAGAAAGCCCACAGCGCAGCGAGGACTTGCAGCGGATAGCCCGACCCGACGTGAGGAGGGGAACGCCCAAATAATTGTAAAAATAAATACCTAACTTTACCTAAAATTCCAGCATATGATAACCGAAGAACAAGTAATAGAAGCCCTTAAGAACGTAATAGACCCCGATTTCGATAAAGACATTGTTACCCTTGGCATGGTAAAAGATGTTGTTGTGGATGGTAAGAAAGTAAACTTTACCGTAGTACTAACCACACCTGCCTGCCCCATGAAGGAGATGATACACAAGGCATGTATTAATGCCATTATTTATTATGTAGATAAAGAAGCAGATGTGAATGTAAACATGACTGCCAAAGTAACTACCAAGAGAGAAGCTAAAGGAGCAGGTTCAGTATTATCAGGGGTTAAAAATATTATTGCTGTAGCTTCAGGTAAAGGTGGTGTAGGCAAATCGACCGTTGCTGCTAACCTGGCTGTTGCGCTTGCTTTGCAAGGTGCAAAAGTAGGATTGCTGGATGCAGATATATATGGCCCATCGATACCGATGATGTTCGATGTGATAGATGAAAAGCCATTATTAGAAGATATAAATGGCAAAACCTATATGAAGCCCATTGAGAACTATGGAGTAAAAATGCTCTCCATTGGCTTCTTTGTTACCAATGCACAAGCAGTAGTATGGAGAGGGCCAATGGCATCAAAGGCTTTCCAACAACTAATTAACGATGCTATTTGGGGCGATTTAGATTATATGATCATTGACCTGCCTCCCGGAACAGGTGATATTCAACTTTCACTCGTTTCCAGTGCAACCATTACCGGTGCGGTGGTAGTTAGCACCCCCCAAAACGTAGCACTTATGGATGTGCGTAAAGCAGTTAGCATGTTCGGACATAAAGATATTCGTGTACCGGTTTTAGGAATAGTAGAAAACATGGCTTACTTTACCCCTGCTGAATTACCAAATAATAAGTATTTCATCTTTGGTAAAGACGGTGCTAAGAACTTAGCAGATGAATTAAAAGTGCCATTCCTGGGACAAATACCAATTGTACAAAGCATTTGCGAAGCTGGTGATGCTGGCCGCCCGGCGGTATTGCAAAAAGATACTCCGCAAGCAAAAGCCTTTTTAGATTTAGCTAGTAATGTTGCACAACAAGTTGCTATTGCTAACCATAGGAAGGAAGAGAAGCAGTTGGAGACTGCATAGGCAGTGATGAATTATGAGTTATGCTTAGAATACCACTCTCATTAAAAAAGATATTTATTATAGCACTAGTGATATTGCCATTCTTTGTTAATGCACAAACTATCAGCACTACACAAGCAGTACAACAGGCTGTAGTGATATTGCCATTCTCTGTTAATGCACAAACTATACATTCACTTGCTTATTATGACTCACTAAAAACTAAGGAAGAAAAAACCCTAATGAATCTTTGTAAAAAAGCAAGGCACTCTAGGCGAGGTTTCTTAGCCCTATGTGTCGATTCAACTAATAAACCTATTTCAGGTATTAAATTAAGCTTGGATAGTACGGCCAACCTAGATAATGGAGAATGGAAAAATATATCTATAGCTACTGCAGTTACTGACATAAATGGGAGTTGTGTTTTTAGGCATTCGAATTACAATGTCGCTGTAAGTGTTTTTAATGCAAAAAATTTTGGCGATTCAGATTACCAAATGTTTAATATACAGGTGGGAGAGAGTAGCGATGGAGATATAGTAATTCATCGTTTATCGAAAAAAGATATCGAAAACCATCAAATATATAGAAGACTTTACGCAGAATATCATGCATCCGACATATCTCATTTGCATGATACAAATTATAGAGTAAAAAAGATGATTCTATTTGACTCTTTAACAAAAACAAAATTTATTCTTGACTCTACACAAACTTACATAACAGCAATTGATTCTACAGGGAAAAAACTATGGGAAACTGACCCAAGAAAGAAAAGCAACATGATGATATATAGAATTAAACACCCGATAATTACTTCCTTTTATTTTTCCGTAAATATTTGGTCTAACCACAGAGAAGTTATTGGAATTGGATATGATAACTCTCAATTTGGTATGATCGATAAAGCAACCGGAGAGTTCACATTTTTAGGGCAAGATTAAGTTCTTACAAGCCCAACAATACTTCAGCAGGATCTTTGCTGCCAAAGAGCAACCTGTTTGGTTCTTCCAAGCCTTGTTTTACTTTCACCAGAAAACTAACCGATTCACGGCCATCAATAATGCGGTGGTCATAAGAGAGTGCTATATACATCATCGGATGTATTTCTACTTTGCCTTTTACTGCAACCGGGCGCTCTACTACATTGTGCATACCTAATATGGCACTTTGGGGTGGATTAATTATTGGGGTAGACATGAGCGAACCAAATACTCCACCATTAGTTATGGTAAAAGTTCCTCCGGTCATTTCCTCTAACGATAATTTATTGTCGCGTGCTTTTAGCGCAAGTTCTTTTATTTTACCTTCTATTTGGGCAAGGCTCATCATTTCTGCATTACGCAAAACTGGTACTACCAATCCTTTGGGTGCACTAACCGCCACAGCAATATCTGCATACTTGTGGTAAACAATTTCTTCTCCGTCAATCATAGCATTTACAGCAGGGAATGCTGCCAGAGCTTCAGTAACTGCTTTAGTAAAGAATGACATAAAGCCTAAACGCACTCCATATTTTTCTTCAAACTTTTTGCCATATTTTTCACGTAAAGCAAGTATAGCGCTCATATCTACTTCGTTGAAAGTAGTAAGCATAGCGGTCTGATTTTTCACTGCTACCAAACGCTGTCCGAGTTTTTTACGAAGTGCTGACATCTTTTGCCTATCCTCATCTCTTATTCCCTGGAACGGTGATGAAGTATCTAAAGTGAAACCTTGTGCCATGGCATTCATCACATCGCTCTTGGTAACTCTTCCGCCTTTGCCGGTACCATTTACCGAAGGAATATTGCTTTCAGCCATCATTTTTTTAGCTGCAGGTGATGGAGTACCTTTTGCATATGAAGTTTCTACTTCAGCTACCTTAACGGGCGCTGGTGCTGCTTTTTGTGCTGCCGGTTTTGCTTCTGCCCCAGCAGGCTTCGCAACTGTTGCAGGTGCTTTAGCATCGGTATCTACTTTTGCAATAATGCTGCCAACCTTAACGGTATCGCCATCCTTTACCAATACTTTTAACTGTCCGGCCTGCTCACTATTCACAGTAAGCGTAGCCTTGTCAGAATCTATTTCGCATATCTCTTCTTCCTTTTGAACATACTCGCCATCTTTTTTGAGCCAACGTGCAATCTGCACTTCTGAAATTGATTCACCTGGACTTGGTACTTTAATATCTAATATCATAGCTACGCTATTAAAATGTTGTTTTTATTTTACTAACACCTTACCAAATATTGTATCGAGTATTGTGTTCTTCTCTTTTTCGCTTAACTTTTTAGAACCTGTTGCAGGGCTTGCACTTTCAGGACGAGACACGCATTTAAACTTCACCTGTGGCAGCATGCGGGTAATGAATAACCATGCACCCATGTTCTCAGGCTCTTCCTGAACCCATATATACTCTTTCGCCTTTTTATATTTAGCTAATAGAGCATTAAATTGCTTGTGTGGGAAAGGATACAATTGCTCCATACGAATAAGTGCAACATCATCATTGCCTTCTTTTTCTTTCTTTTCGAGCAAATCGTAATACACTTTACCTGTACTAAATACAAGCCTTGTGGCATTCACATTGCCATCGTCAATTATCTCTTTAAAACCACCTTGTGTAAAATCACTAACCTTCGATACACATTTAGGATGACGCAATAAGCTCTTAGGTGTAAAGGCTATCAATGGTTTGCGTATAGGTGCATGTAATTGCCTCCTTAGTGCATGGAAGAAATTAGCAGGTGTGGTTGGATCTATAACATACATATTGTTTTCGGCACAGAGCATTAAAAAACGCTCCATACGTGCACTGGAGTGCTCTGCTCCCTGGCCTTCGTAGCCATGTGGTAAAAAGAGACAGATACCATTCATTCGACGCCATTTATCTTCGGCACTGCTCAGGTATTGATCAATAATAATTTGCGCACCGTTGGCAAAATCACCAAACTGTGCTTCCCAAATGGTAAGTGTTTTAGGCGATGACATAGCATAACCATATTCAAAACCCAATACGGCATACTCTGAAAGGTGCGAATTGTATATTTCAAACTTGGCTTGCTTATCAGCTATATGTTCAAGTGGTGTGTATTGCTCTTCTGAATCTGTAATAGTCAAAACAGCATGGCGATGCGAGAAAGTTCCACGCTCTACATCTTGCCCGGTGAAACGCACAGGGAAGCCTTCATTTAATAATGAACCATAGGCAAGCAATTCTCCCATTCCCCAATCTAATGCACCTTCGCCTTTAAGCATGGCTTTACGGTCGGCTTGCAGTTTTACAATTTTACTGAAGAAGTTCTTATCCTTAGGCAAGTCGGTTATCTTCTCCCCTATCTCCATGAATAACTTCTTATCTACCGATGTATCAGGCGATTTTTCAAAGTCTTTCTCGTCTGCTATGCGTATACCTTTCCACACTCCTTCAAGGAATGATGTTACTCTTGTTTTACGTATTTGCTTCGATTCATTCAACCTATCCTGCAAAGTTTCCCTAAACTCATCCTCTATCTTTTTCAAATCGGCATCACTTACCACACCCTCTTCTTTAAGCTTGTCGAGGTAAATTTTACGCGGATCGGGGTGAGCAGCAATAGCTTTATATAATAATGGCTGGGTAAAACGTGGCTCATCACCTTCGTTGTGTCCATACTTTCTGTATCCTAATAAGTCAATAAACACATCACGGTGAAAGGTCTGACGGAACTCAATAGCCAGCATTACTGTTTGCACTACTGCTTCTACATCATCACCATTAACGTGAAACACTGGCGATAGTATCACCTTTGCCACATCGGTACAATAGGTACTACTCCGGGCGTCAACATAATTGGTTGTAAAGCCAATCTGGTTATTGGTCACAATATGTATGCTGCCACCTGTGCGATAAGCTTCAAGCTTTGCCATTTGCACGGTTTCATATACAACACCTTGCCCTGCAATTGCAGCATCGCCATGTATAAGTATGGTAACTACCTTATTAAAATCTTTATTATAAGTCTGTTCCAATTTAGCACGTGTAATGCCTTCGGTAACAGGGCCAACAGTTTCTAAGTGCGATGGATTAGGTGTAAGGCTTAAGTGAACCTTATTGCCATCTCGCGTTACCACATTGGCAGAATAACCAAGGTGATACTTTACATCGCCTCCAAAAAGTGCATCAGCATCAAACTCTTTACCTTCAAATTCGTTAAAAATGTCTTCGTATGTTTTCTTGAAAATATTGGCAAGTACATTCAATCTTCCGCGGTGCGCCATACCTACTACTACTTCTTGTATGCCCAATGCAGCACCTCTTTGTATAATACCATTTATAGCAGGTATAGCCGATTCAACACCTTCCATCGAAAAGCGTTTTTCGCCAACAAACTTGGTTTGCAGGAAATTCTCGAATACTACTGCCTTACTTATATCTTGCAATATTTCACGCTTTTGTTCTGCTGTAAAACTTGGCTGGTTGCGGGTCGATTCCATTTTATCCTGCAACCACTTCACCACTTTCTGGTTACGTATGTGGGTATATTCTACACCAATGCTCTGGCAATAGGTTTGTTTAAGGAAAGCAATAATATCGCTCAGCTTTGCAGCACCAAGGCCAATTTCAGAGCCCGCGGCA
Source organism: Bacteroidota bacterium (assembly GCA_013288345.1). Classification (GTDB taxonomy): domain Bacteria; phylum Bacteroidota; class Bacteroidia; order JABEUT01; family JABEUT01; genus JABEUT01. Next base: position 159,928 of record JABDCA010000001.1, read on the forward strand.
AAAACAATATCCATATCGGCTTGTGTTAAGCCTAACAATTCTATTTCATCTAACGAGGGGTAGTACTTTCTTCGTTCGCGAACCGGATTTGTATTGGTAAATAAATGGCCCGATGAACGATATAGATTGATGAGGTTAATAACGGCAAATTCCTTGCGCACTTGTTCAGGCACCTGCCCACCTTCCGAAAGGTCGGAATAGTTTTTGCGGGCAAACTCAAAGCCTTCGAAAAATTTTTGCCAAGATTCATCTATTGATGAACTATCCTGTAAATACTTTTTGTAAAGATCATCGATAAGAGAAGGATCTGAATTACCGAGATATGAATACTTATCCATACTGTTTTTAATAGGGTTGCAAAGTTATCTATTTTGGCAAAACTAACCACGGAGACACGGAGAGCACAAAGATTCACGGAGATTAACCTTTGTGCAGCTTTGGATAAGTATGGTTGGGTTAACAAAAGTTAACACTTTTCGGGGTATACACTCCATATAATACATTGATTTTCAGCTTAATTAAGGTTAACACGGGCCTAAAAGTGTTAACCCACAACAAGTAATTGATTATGAGATAGTTTTCGCTTTTTGCTCAATTTTTGAACTCCTCAAAATATATATATTTATCCCACTCAATATAAGAATTAATGGAACCATTCATCATCCAAAAAAAAGATAGGTTTTAAAATACGTAAGAAAAAAAACAAAATGAAGAACTTTTTAAACAGTCTTTTTTCACATTCAAAATTATCCCCTGAAGATTATTATAAGAGTGGGAAAAATAAAATTGAACAAAATAATTATCGAGGGGCAATAGAAGATTTCAGCAAAGGGATTGAATTACTACAAATTCAAAATAAGAATGAAGTTCAAAAACACTCTAATAGTTCTGAATCATGGAAAACTATGGTTAGCGATCTTGTAAATGGAAATCTTGGCCCATTTTTTACTATGAGAGCTTTTGCTAAAGAAAAATTAGGTGATTATAATGGCGCAGCCCAAGACCAATTAGCGAATACTAAGTTATTCCCATTTATTGCTCACGGATTTCATAATCTTGGAGAATTAAAAATTAGAATGGGGAATTACAATGAAGCTATTGAAGCTTTTACAAAAACCATTGAATTAACAGAAAAGGCCCAAGATTCTAATGGGTTAATTACAGGATTTGAAGCCATTGATCTAACCTATATGGGGCGTGGTTTTGCAAAAAATGAAATAAAGGATTTTGCTGGGGCAATATTAGATTATACTGTAGCCTTAGAAATAAGTCCAGACTGGATTCAAGGTTATAACCAAAGGGCGCGTTGTTATATGGCTATCGGTGAGAAAGATAAGAATGAAAACAATTTCACCAATGCTATTAACGACTTCAATGTAATTATTGACAATAAACCAGATGGGTATCTCTATTGTAATAGAGGAAGGTGCAAATTAATGTTACAAGATTACCATGGAGCGTATATTGACCTTACAAAATCCATTACATTAAAACCGAATGATTTTCTTCCTTATTTCTTTAGAGGACTTGTTTATGTAAACTTAAACAATAACAAAGAGACTATATCTGATTTTACTAAAGTATCAAAGAATTATAAAGTTGCAATATCTGATTTTACTAAAGTTATCGAACTTGACCCTAAATATGGTGAGGCCTACTTACATAGGGGTTTATGTAAGAGGTGCTTAAATGATTCAGAAGGAGCAAATCTAGATCTGACTAAAGCAGAAGCACTTGGTCAAAGTTTGCCCCCAGGAGGAATAAAAGGAAGTATGGTTATTACTGTCTACGAAGCCACTTATTACTTACCTAAGGAATAAAATTACCCGTTTACATAATACTATCCAAAACCTTAGCAAGCTCTCCTGTAAGCATTTTACGTGAATACTTTTCGGTATTTACGCCTTCACTTAGCAATTTACCTGCTTTAAAATTATTGTAATAGTAAAGGATATTCTTTTCAAGAGCTACCTCATCATCATAATCTGATAAAAGGCCGGCATTAGTTTCAGTCAGAATTTTATCAGCATCACCACCAGTGGGGCCAATACATAAAATGGGGCGCTTAGCTGCCATGTACTCAAAAAACTTACCCGTTGTAATGCCCATAGAATTAGGAGTCCTGTTTATGAGCAACATAAGTACCTGTGCTTGTTTTTGCACAATAGTTACATCGTGATGCGAGAGGTACGAAATTTTATTCAGGTTAGGAACAAGTCCATTCTTCTCAATATCCTCCTGTACAAAAATATCTACTTTGCCTACTAACTTTATTTCCAAATCCTTAGCAAACGCTGCATCTTTTTTTACCAAACCGGCAAGCACCTTCCACAATGTGGCAGGGTTTCTAGATTTGTCGAGTGTACCAATGTGCGCCATGCTGAATTTTGCATCAGGCTTTACTTCACTGGAACTCTCATAATCTCCCGGGTCAAATCCATTCGATATAAAATGGAATTTCCTGGCCACTTCCGGAGTGAATTTTCCAGGTGCGCTCTTTTTAAGTATCTCTTCCAATTCGGCTAACCATGTTTTACCCACGCAAGTAACTATGTCAGCATTATTTAACACTTCAATTTCGAGTCGCTTATGCTTTTTATCTGCAAATGGAAGTAACATCAGCTTCGAATAGAAATCGATGTTCGTCCACGGGTCCCTGAAATCAGCTATCCAGGGAATATTTATTTTTTTCTTGATCTCGTTTGCTATCAGGTGCATGCTGTGTGGCGGACCGGTTGATACAACTGCATCGACAGGATTTTGCTTAAGGTAAGCTGAAAGATATTTTACCGAAGGCTTTACCCAAAATGCTCTTGCATCAGGTATAAAAAAATTACCACGTATCCATACTGCTACTTTTTCAAACTTCTTTGGCTTTTTAGATTCCGAAAGGAAGGCTGCATTTATTTTATCGCCTTTTTTCTGTCCTATAAATCTCTTATAGGCAGTATAGGGTTCCCAAATTTGTGTTTTGAGAACTGTTATTCCTTCAGGCACATCTTTTGCAAGCGAATCATCATTAATAGGAGACTCCGGATTTTCGGGAGTATATATTACCGGCTCCCAGCCAAAATCGCGTAAATATTTAACAAACTTGAGCCAACGTTGCACCCCTGCCCCACCACTTGGCGGCCAGTAGTAAGTAATAATAAGGACCTTCTTCATTTTATTCAGTTGGCTTCTTCTTCAATTGCGCAAACATCAAACCAAGCGCGCTTAATAAAAGCAACAGCGAACTTGCGAAAGATATTTTTTCGCCTATAGCATAGGGCTTAGGTTCGAACTTGAATTCTATTGTATGATTGCCCGAAGGAATGATCATAGCCCTTAACACATAATTCACACGTATATAATCAGTAGGCTTTCCATCTATAGTCGCATTCCATCCCGGCTTGTAATACATTTCAGAAAACACTGCGAGTTGTTGTGCATTCGATTGCGAATTATAAACCAGATCATTCGGCAAGTACGATTTCATTTTGATAACTGATGTTGAATCATGCCCTAATGTTCCCGTCTTTAGGTAATCGCTAAAACGTGTATCAACAATAGCTGTTCGCTTAGGGTCAAAATGCGAAAGCCCCATTATTTCAGAATCGGCATTGGCGACAATTTTGTAATTATCTACAAACCATGCATTGCCTAAGGCATCAGGATTTTTTTGCGGCATGTTGCCTTCTCCATTTTTACCACCTACTATAAAGTATTTGGTGTTAAGCATATTAAGCACCGACATATTGCCCCGTTCAATTTGATACGAAAGCAATTCATCGTAGCGTTTCATTTTTACACCACTATAACCACCCAACGATTTATGGAAGTATGAAGTACGGCTATCCTGATCAGGGCGCACTGTTGTATTATACACGCGGTAATCAAGCGATGTATCTTGCTGAATAGCTAAATCAGCCTGATCAGGCTGATAAGGCACTTGCACCGCTTTTTTACTTGTGAAATTTTTGTCATTGAGGTATCGCCTGTTTACATTATACATATCTACCATTACAAAGAACAAAAGACCCCAAACAAAAAACCTGGCATCGATCTTCTTTTTGCAATACACCCAAACAAGTCCGGCAGCTAATACAATAAATATGAGTGTGCGGCCTGCATCGCCAGTAAATATTTTCTTCCGGGCTTGTGTTACGGCAGGGGTTACATTACCCAGGTATTGCTCTATCTGCTCAGTACTTGCGTTAGGGCTTCCCTGTTTCAAGCGTTGTACCCACTCATCCATTTCGCCTTTGCTCTGAAAATTATTGAAAGCAGTTGGCATAACATAACATAACAATGCAAAGCCTCCTGTAACAGCCAGTGCAATAAAAAATATCCGTTGGCCAGTCATGTTCTTAAAGAACTTAACCGGAATAGATTCCTTAAAAAAGTCTTTATCCTTAAGTAATCTGTCAATTGCCAATGCCGCCATTATAGGGATGGTAAGTTCAGCAATAACCAATATCATAGATACGGAACGGAAGTTGTTAAACAAAGGGAAATGTGCAAAGAAAAAATCGAAAATTCCAGTGCCAATTATCAGTGCTGGGTTTCTTCCCCATGACAATGCAATAGACAGAATGGTGGTAACAATTAAAAACCACTTGAGCGAGCCCTTTATAAGGAACATACCCATTAGGGCAAAGAAACATATAATGGCGCCTACATACACCGGACCTGAAGTGAAGGGCTGGTCGCCATAGTATTGTGAAAAATCAGCATATATCTGGCTCTGGTTTTCATCCAGGTCTTTTGGAGCCCCCGCCACTGTACCAATAGGTTCAGATGCACCACCTTTGTAATTAGGAATAAGCAATGTCATTGTTTCACTAACGCCATAACTCCAACCCGTTGCATAATCTTTAGTAAGGCCTGTAGATGCGTTTTCTTTATTCAGTGTAAGTTCCGATTTTCCACGGCTTGAGTATTTGCCATACTCGTAGGTTAGCCAAAGGCTGGTAATATTTGTACCCAAGGCAATTAAGGCACCTGCACCCAATAAAGCAACTGTTTTAAAGTACGATGGTATTTGCTTTTCTTTTATAGCAGAAATCAATTGAGCTATACCATACACACCAAGTGCCATAAATAAATAATAGGTTACCTGTATATGCCCTGCATACAACTCCATACCCAAGGCAATGGAAGCAAGCACAGTGCCCGCAAGCCGTTTGCCTTTAAAGGCAAGTATTACACCCGCAAGCACAGCAGGCATGTATGACATGGCGTTCGCTTCGGAATTATGCCCTGCAGAAAGAACAATAAAAAAGAATGAGGAAAAAGCAAAAGCAAATGAGCCTAATATAGCAACCCATGAATCTACCTCTAGTACCAGCATTAAAATATAGAAGCTAACACAGGCAAAGAAAATAGTACCCGATGGAAATGGCATGATGTGGGCAACTATCAGAAAAATATACTGCATTAAGTTAGCACCATATAAGGTAGCTACCTGGTAAGCAGGCATACCACAAAAGAGTGAGTTGGTCCACAACGGTTCGGTATGAAAGTGGGCACGGAAATCCATTACTTCTTTAGATACCCCCAGGTAATTTACAATATCGCTTTGTTCAAGCGCCTTGCCCGTAACTACAGGCCAAAAATAAATTACAGGAATAAGTATAAACAGGCCAAGCGCTATTAAATGCGGTTGCCATTGTTTGAATTTGTTTTGCATAATGGGTGTATAAAGAAACAAAGATAAGATACTTTGTAATTACTCAAGCCTCAACTGTTTATCACTAAAAATGGCTTATGCAATGGCACTTTCATCGGGCAATTCTGCCATTACTTCAATAGCCCGTTCAGGGAAATCGGTAATTATACCATCAACACCCATACCAATATGTTGCCTCATGTCATCCTTATCATTCTCAGTCCATACAAGGGCTTTCATACCCAAATCGTGTATTCTGCCAAGCCATTTTTCGGTAGCATATTTATAGTAAAGTCCGCAGGTATCCGGGATAAAAGTAAGGCCCTGCATACGAGTCTTTAAAAAGCGGGGGTTCTTAATTAGCATTCCAATTTGGCAGCCAGTATTCTTAGTGTGCAATACATTTAACGGCCGCATATCGAACGATTGTATCAGGATGCGATTATTAATGTTAAAGGGCATTAATTCGTTAAGAACAAGTTCAATAAATTCTTCAGGAGGAGGGTTTAGGGCATAATCATTAACCCAGCTGCTTTTTATTTCGATATTGTAAACAATCTGCGGCAAATTATTATTGCTTCTAAATGATTCTACAGCCTGAATTACTTCAGCCAGTAAAGGTTTATGGGTACGTACTCTTTTCTGTTCAGGGAAATCCGGGTTACCCAATAAGCCACAATCGTATTGCTGAATTAGTGAATAATCCATTCGATAAAGACTCTTACGCCTTAAAAAATTTATGTTCGAATTATCGGGCTTGGTGCAGGTAAGCGGGTTCATCCATGGTTCGTGCGATACTACCACCTTTTTATCTTTCGATATTACCACATCCATTTCAATGCCATATATATCAAGGGCAGCAGCATACAAAAACCCCTCAATGGTGTTTTCGGGGTATACCCCTCTTGCTCCTCTATGTCCGTATATAATAGTGTGCATCGCTCTTAATAATTCCAAATATAATATTTGCACACCAATCAGTGAAATTATGTAACATTGTCAGGCTCATTTCGCATAAAACCTCCAATGAGAAAACTGCTATTACTTTTTTCTTTCTGTTTGTTTTCCTTTATCCTGCATGCTTATCCGGCTGATACTGCAGCGCATCACCACAAAAAAAACATTGTTGCAAAATTTATACCGGTAATATCGTACGCACCTGAAACGCGTTTTTTATTCGGTTTTGGCGGCCTTGTAACTTTCCAACTGAACAAGGACAGTGCTACAAACCACTCATTAGTAGAAGCTTTTGTGGCCTATACACAAAACAAACAGGATTATGTTTATGTTCCGTATCAGCTATATACCAAACATAACAACTATTATTTTGAAGGTGAAATAGACTACTATAACTACAGTTATTATTACTGGGGCATTGGCACCGAAAGAGTGAATAAAGAACTGTATGATGTGCGCTTTCCGCGTATATCGGTCAATGCATACCGGAAAGTATTACCTCACTTTTATGCCGGGTTAGATTATTACTATGAAAACGATAATATATGGAAGACTGCTGACAGTGGGGTGCTGCATACAGGAGAAATATTGGGCAGTAAAGGCTCGGCAAGTTCGGGTGCAGGCATTAATTTGTTTTACGATACACGCGATAGTATTTATTATCCTCGCCACGGATGGTACATAAAAGCGACATCCTATTTTAATTCTCCAACATTAGGTTCTACTTATGCTTATAATAAAATTGTAAGCGATGTTTCCTGGTACAAAAGTTTATCGCAAAGGTTAGTATTGGCACTTAATGAACACACCCAACTTACCTGGGGCACTATACCGTTTAACCAATTAGCATTGGTGGGTGGCACAAAACAAATACGCGGGTATTATGCCGGTTATTACCGCGATGATGATCTTACCTTTTTACAAGGTGAATTACGGATGCATTTAAAAGGCAGGTTTGCAGTCGTGGCATTTGGCTCGGCATCATTAATTGGTAATGCTCATGTATTCCCGGAAACACCTGCACCTATTTTTGCCGAAGGAATAGGCTTACGCTATAATTACAATGTAAAGCACCACATTAATGTACGGGGCGATATAGGCTTTGGGAATACTGTTGAGTATTATTTAACTATCCAGGAAGCATTTTAACTATCCTAGAATTTCTTCGCTTCTTCCGCTTTGTCCTTATTGGTTATCCATTCATTCAACTGCCTCACCATGGTGCGGCACTCAACCGTGCCTGTAGTATAGCAAGGGCACATTTTCTCAACAAAGTAGTAATTGCCTTTTACAAAGTTCATGCTGTTTTGCCTAATGTCTTCATTTGAAACAACCAAACAATTCGACATAGCATAATACATATTCGATTTTTGGTTCATAGCAACAGAATCGCTTTTCACATAATCGAAAATGTAAAACTCAACTGGCGGTATTTTTACTTTGGTGCATTCGAATTTCCATACTGCTATTGTCCTTTTACCAAGCATAGGTATATATGAGGTATCCTTTATCAGTTGACCTGTCCAGCCCACAGGTATTTTCATAGTCAGAACCATCTTTTTCAGATCCTGGCCAAAACCAAGAACGCTTATACAGGTGAATAGTAAGGCGATAAATGCTTTCATAATGCGATTATGTTTCAGCAAACTTATGCAAACTGCTTTCTTGTTTTAAGCCCGGAAATTTTTTTTATTCACCGTTACTATCTTATAAAGTTGGCAATCAGATAAATTTTCTTTCTTTTGCATAAATAGAAATTCAGCATGACACCCGACCATCCCCGCAAATTGTTTTTACTCGATGCTATGGCATTGATCTACAGGGCATATTTTGCCTTTGCTTCTAATCCGCGTGTAACATCAAAGGGGCTGAACACCTCTGCCATGTTTGGGTTTACTAATACCCTACTCGAGGTATTTGAAAAAGAAAAGCCAACACACATGGCTATCGTTTTCGATACACATGCGCCAACTGTCCGCCACGATATGGATGCCAATTATAAAGCCAACCGTGCCGATACCCCGGAAGATATTATTTCGGCAGTACCTTATATTGTAAAAATTGCTGAGGCATTTAAAATACCTGTATTGCTTAAAGATGGTTACGAAGCCGATGATATTATTGGAACACTTTCGGTAGAAGCTGAAAAACAGGGGTTCTGTGTATATATGATGACTCCCGATAAAGACTATGGGCAATTGGTTACCGACAATGTTATCATATACAAACCATCAAATAAAGGAAAGCCGGCAGAAATGCTTGGGGTAAAAGAAATATGTGCTAAATATGGCATTACCAGCACCAAACAGGTAATTGATATACTTGGCTTAATGGGCGATGCAGTAGATAACATACCAGGCATACCAGGCGTGGGTGAAAAAACTGCTTTGCAATTGGTACATGAATTTGGCAGTGTAGAAAATGTATTGGCAAATACCGACAAACTAAAAGGCAAGCTGAAAGAAAAAGTAGAGATGAACAAGCAAAAGGCTATCGATTCGAAGAAATTGGCAACCATTATTTGCGATGTTCCGCTGCCATTCAGCTTAGATGAGATGGAATTAGGCACACCTGATAAAAAACTTTTGCTGGAAGTATTTAACGAATTGGAATTTAAAACATTTGCAGTAAGGGCTATAAAAGATTTCTTCCCCGGAGAAAGCTTTAAGGTAGAGAACGGGCAAGCAATTCAGCATACAGAAACAAAGACTGAAGGAAGTATTGAAGCACCAGTTATAACAGAAAGCGAACACGTAATTGGTTCTAAAAAAATTGAAGGTAAATATGAACTGGTCCAAAACATCGAATCCTTAAAAAATAAAATACAGAATCCTGCACAATTAGGATTTTACATTGCCATACAAAGTGGTGAATGCCTTGGCATGGCTTTCAGCCCCAAAGAGGGTGAAGCTTATTTTATAAATGCACCTCATAAAGAAGAATGGCATTTACTGAAAGACATTTTCGAGAGTACTAGTCCGAAGATAGGTTACGATATTAAAAAGTGTATTAAATTTTTGCATGGTAAGGGAGTACAGGTAAAAGGAGATTTTTTTGATGTACTTATTGCACATTTCCTGGTACGTCCTGAAAGCAATCATTCTATACCCGATATTTCATCAACCACACTTAGCCTGGCCATATCAGAGTTTGGCGCTGAAACCCGTAAGCCTTTGAAAGAGCAGTTGAGCATGGATATGATATCGAGTGAACAAATAATGCAAATATGCTGCGAACGTGCCGATGTATTGTTCAGGTTAAAGGATACGCTTACGAAAAAGATAGAAGAAGTAGGAGCTAAACGCTTATTCAATGAAGTAGAAATTCCGTTGGAGAATGTGTTGGCGGAAATGGAGCTGGAAGGAATAAAAGTAGATAAAGGCGCCTTAAAGGAGATTTCGGTTGCATTACAAAATGATATTGAGGGCCTGAAGAAAGAGATACAAACCATGGCCGGGCTTGAGTTTAACATTGACTCACCCAAGCAGGTTGGTGAAGTGCTTTTTGAAAGATTAAAAATATCAGATAAAGCCAAAAAGACTAAAACCGGCCAATATTCAACAGGTGAAGAGGTGTTAACTGAGTTATCGGACAAACACCCGGTGGTACAAAAAATATTGGACTACCGCGAATTACAAAAATTAAAGAACACCTATGTAGATGCACTACCGTTGTTGGTTGATTCAAAAACAGGCAGACTACACACTACCTTTAACCAGGTGGTTGCGGTTACAGGCAGGCTAAGTTCTGAGGACCCTAACCTGCAAAACATTCCCATCCGTACTGAAAGAGGGCGAGAGATACGCAAGGCATTTATACCCGGTGATGAAAATAAAGTTTTACTATCAGCCGATTATTCTCAGATAGAATTAAGAATAATAGCATCGCTTAGTGAAGATGCAGCTATGATAGAAGCTTTTAAACAAAACGTAGATATACATTCAGCAACCGCTTCCAGAATTTATAATGTAGCCTTAGATGGAGTAACTTCTGAAATGCGCAGGAATGCCAAGACAGTAAACTTTGGTATCATATACGGTATATCGGCATTTGGTTTATCACAACGTTTAGGTATTGCTCGCAAAGAAGCATCGGATATAATTAACCAGTACTTTACCCAATATGCTGCTGTTAAAGAATACATGGATAAGAGCATTGCTAACGCAAGACAAAAGGGTTATGTAGAAACCCTTATGGGCAGAAAACGTTATCTGGCTGATATTAATTCTAAAAATTATGCTGTACGTGGTTTTGCTGAGCGAAATGCAATAAATGCACCTATTCAGGGCTCAGCAGCCGATATGATAAAGATTGCCATGATCAATATTGCCCACGAGATTAAGAAATTAAGCCTGCGTTCGAAGATGATATTGACCGTTCATGACGAATTGGTTTTTGATGCCTATCCTAACGAAATGGATATATTAAAACCAATGGTTGAGCATAAAATGAAAACAGCTATGACACTTAATGTACCTATAGATGTAAATATGGGTGTAGGTAAGAATTGGTTAGAGGCGCACTAAAAGAAACCAAAGCCCACCCAATCCTCGCAAAGGGAGGACTTGTTGTGTTCCATATTCTTGTATTCTATTCGTGTAATTCGTGGCTATCTCTGTTAAAAACTGTTAATCTTTAAGTCAATCAGGGTTTTGTGATATACCTTTGTATCCATGAAACTGGCAGCATCTATATTATTGTTTTTCTTTTCCTTTTTAACTGTGCAGCCTTTATTGTCTGTAGTTGAATCATTTCACACAGAGAAGAAAGCGACTTGCACCATGTCTTGCTGCAATCAGCATAAAGAAAAGAAAGCCCCTGCACCAATGAAAGGCATGTGTGGCGATATGTCGTGTAATCCTTTTGGTGAATATGCCTGTTGCACAGGATTCATCGTTTCAAATAACATTCTCTTTAGCTTCACGCCTCAACGGACAAGCAAAAATTCTATACTCTTTACCCAATCTTATATTTCGCGCTTTGCATCTGATTGCTGGCGCCCGCCCGAAAATACTGTGTCCATACCCGGATAAAATAAACAGTATTTTAATTTTTTAAATTCAATATTATGAAACGTAAACTTGTTATAGCAGGTTCAGCTATGCTTCTTGCATTGTCTGCTCTTGCACAGAATGGTACAACTGATAAAAACACAAAGGATAAACCTTGTTGCACAGCTTGCACCAAACATTGCGGATGCGATAAAAGCTGTTGCACAAATGGCAAATGCGATAAGAACAATTGTTCGCATGAGGCCTGCAGCAAACCGAAAAGCGGTAGCAGCAAATAAGGTGTAATCTTGTTACATTTAAAGGGAGGCTAATTGCCTCCCTTTTTATATAGAAAAATGGAACTTGGTTTCTACCCTTTCTTTCAATGCTTTGTTCATCAACTCAAAGCCTTGTTTGGTATTTACATCCAGCATCTTTGTAAACAATGGAATTAGTATTCCCCTGAATTGCTCCCTCTGCACAAATGTAGTTGTACCGTTTCCGTTATCGGTAAGTTCAAAAATATGTTCGCCATCAAAAAGGCCTGGCACAATCATATGGCCAAGCCATCGGAAACTTTTGTTCACATCAAACTTCAACACATTGGGTTTAAAGGTCATGCTTCTGGCACCGGGTGGCTCAATTCTTACTTCTATTTTATTATTTGTCTTTACATTGCCTCTCAGCCATTTCAAGAAAGGATTCCAGTTAGGGTAGTCACCAAAATTGGTAAGCACCTTCCATACTTTATCAGGCGTGGCATTTATTATTATATCAGTTTTTATTTCCTTCATGGTGTAAATTTTAATCAAATCTACAATTGATAATACCCGTCATCCAGAGCAAATAGGTGGCAGAACTTATAAAGTCGGTGAAAGGCAGAAAAAGTCGGTAAATACCGAACCTTTTATAAAAGAAGAAGCCGGTATATTGCTATACCGGCTTCAAACCATAAACCAACAAGAATTTAATTACATTTTAATGAACTTCTGTACAACAATCATTTTGTCGTTATGGAACTTTACGAAATAATTACCCGGAGCTAATGTGTTAACCGGAATAGCAGCTTCGGTACCTGAGATGGTAAACGAACCTACAACCTGACCAAGTACATTATACACATCGGCATAAAGCACGCCGGTATTTGCTGTGTAATTTTTCACGTAAAGGTTTTCAGATACCGGGTTAGGGTATATTGAAATCGCGCTGTTCTTTACAATCTGATCGATTCCTGTAACTGCATTCCTATTGAATACAGCAAAGGGGCTCATAGAAGTAATAGCAGATCTTTGTATACTGAACATTCCACCAGCAACAACAGTTGCATTTAACGAATCAGTTACTTTATCCCAAGCGCCTGCAGTGTAATGTGCAATATAATCGCCTGTGCGTATAAAGCCATTTACTTCACTTGCCGGAGACCAGGTCAACTGCATATCGGCATTAAGGCCCGAAGTAATACTGGTTTGAAATAACCAGGTTGAGTTTACCATAGGTTGGGTTGCAGATAATAATGCACCTGATGTACCCGATACATAAACACCCTTTGTAACATTTACTCCTACTGTGCCTGTAGATGAACCTACATTAAGCATTATGCTAGCCGGGGAATAAGTAATAGCAGTACCTACAGGGAATGTATCAACAACAGATACGGCAGCATTCCTTGTTAAGTAGCCGCCTGCATTAGTAATAACATACGAATTAGCATTTGCACCGGTGATAGAACCAGTTGTTGCAATTTGTAAGTTATTGCTTCCTGTATTGATATGGCCATTCGTTAAATTCAATTTTCCGTTAACAACCAAATCAGAACCTAACATTACTGAACCTGCAGCGCCGATATTCACATCGAAATTATTAACTGCATTGCCCGGATATGTAAACGATAATGAATCACTTGTAGATGAAGATGCCATAACCGACACATTCGAAACCGAGGTAGAGAATACTTTACCTGTACCAAGTGCTGCAATATCACCCTTTATAGAAAGATTATGCCCGTTGAGAACTAATGTTCCTGCTTTCAGGTTAATAGTATCGACAACCATATCGGTACCCATTGTTACTGTATTGGCGTTACCAACGTTCAGCACGAAATTACCTATACTAGCACCAACAAGTGATATAGTAGGAAGAATTGAAGCGCTGCCATTTATAACTAAACCTGATTTAGAATTCACCATTAATGAACCGGTTCCAACAAAGCCACCGTTTAAGGTAAGCATTGCTCCATTCATATTTAGGTTACTACCACCTGTAAGTGTTAAAGTACTATCTACTGCAAGATCAGTTGAAAGTGTAGCAGTTTTACCTGAACCCACATTTAATGTCAACCCATTCAATAAACGCGATGCGCTTGTAAATGCAATGTTTGAAGATAATGTACCTGGAGTATTAATTACAAGGTCAGCTTTAGCATCACCTGTAATAGTACCGGTACCAGTTACAACGCCATTTACGGTAAGTTTATGTGCACTAAGTATCAATGCGCCGCTAACCATTTTCAACGAATCATTAAGTATAATACTCGATGCCAGTGTTACGCTATTTCCTGCCAACACATTTACTGTCATACTATTTAATCCTGTGCCGCTTAATTCAAGGCCAGATGTGATAGAAGGAGATATATAGTTTACATTATACTTTGATGTAAGTCCTAATGTACCACCACTTGTCATGATAGCACCGCCCTTTACATTAATAACAGAGCCTGTTCCCATAGTAAGGCTTCCACCAGTCATAACTGTAAGAGTACCGCTGTTTGTAAGTGTATCGTTTATCATCATTACTGCAGGAGTACTAAGTGCAACAATTGCATTTGAAACTGTATTAGCTGTAAGAGTTCCTGAAAATGAAAATATACTTCCTGCCATCATTATTACTTTATTGGCAATAATTGTACCAGAACCTGAAAAGGTTCCTGCCATTACAATAATTGAATTGGTAGCCGAAGTCATTGTACCTGTTAAAGCAACTGTTCCGCCTGCTGCGCCGTTAAGCACTATAGTGCTATCCATAGTAATTATTATTCCTGTACCAATGGTTACCTGGTCAAGTGGAGTTAAAATAAATTTAGGAGCTACTCCGCCCCAGGTAACAGGATCGCTCCAGTTACCCGATTTTGCAGCAATATATGCTGCGCCTGAAGCAAGACTACTGCAAAGCGTTCCCGCCAGCAATACCATGCCAATTTTTGTTGAATTTAATAGATTAATTTTCATGATTTTTATTTTTAGATTATTAGTAAATTATTGAGTGGCAAAAGTGGGTGCATTCCGCGATTGGAGCGTTATATAGAAACCGAAATACTTTATATAGATTACATGTTTTCCAGGTTGCTATTGCGCTTTTCACTCAATCGCTTGTAGTAAGAAGGCGATAAGCCGGTAATCTTTTTAAACTGGCTTGATAAATGCGCCACACTGCTGTAATGCATTTTTTCAGATATCTCTGAAAGATTAAGCTCGTCATACAGTATTAGTTCCTTAACCCTTTCAATTTTATTTATGATAATATACTGCTGTATGGTCATGCCTTTCACATCTGAGAAAGTGTTAGACAAATAAGTATAGTCGTATTTTAATTTCTCACTTATATAATCAGAGTAATTCATTTTTGGCAATTCATCTCCATAGTGAATCATCTCTATGATAACGCTTTTTATTTTTTCAATAAGTATGTTTTTCTTGTCTTCCATTAACTCCAGTCCCGACTTAAGTAAGTTCCGTCTCAGCTTTTCGTGTTGCTCCTTAGTTATTCCTGCAGGAAGATCAACTACACCCAAATCAATAGCCACATACTGAATTCCGAGTTTTTTTAACTCTTCTTTCACTATCATTCTGCACCGCAGACTAACCATATATTTAATGTATAACTTCAAAACAACCTGCTTATATTGGTTATAAGCAAAGCTACTATGCATGCAATACATGCATATTGCAATGGTTTGTTTAATAGTTACAAAAATCACAGTTTAAATCCTTCTATCCACGCTCAATACATCATGTATTGGTGATTATCAGAAGGTATAAGCTCAGTGCTTAGCTATAGGCGTAAGGCCCATTTCTTTGCCTTTTTCAATCATGTAGTTAAAGGCTTCTTCGCGCTTGTTAGGTATAATGCCTTCCAACACTGCCTCACGTATGGCATCTTTAATAAGGCCAACCTTTAGTGAAGGGCCAATGCCAAAATATTCCATTATATCTTGCCCGGTAACAGGTGGTTGCCAGTTGCGCAAATTATCTTTCTCTTCTACCTCTTTTAGTTTTTGCCTTACCAGTTGAAAATTTTTGAGGTAGCGTTTTTGTTTCCCAAAGTCTTTAGTTGTAATATCCGCTTCGCATAGTAACATCAGGTCATCAATATCATTGCCGGCATCGGCCAAAAGCCTGCGTACTGCCGAATCGGTAACGGTCTCTTGTGCTAATACAATTGGCCTTAAATGCAGCAAAACCATTTTCTGCACATATTTCATTTTTTCATTTTGCGGCAACTTCAAGTCTGCAAATATGCCTGGTACCATGCGCGCACCTTTATCTTCGTGCCCATGAAAGGTCCAGCCTACTTTAGAATCGAAACGCTTGGTGGGTGGCTTTGCAATATCGTGAAGCACGGCTGACCAACGCAACCACAGATCTTTTGTACGCAGCGAAAGGTTATCCAATACCTGCAAGGTATGGTAGAAATTATCTTTATGGCCCATACCGTTCACTATCTCTACCCCATGCAGAACAACCATTTGAGGGAAGATACGATGAAGTAAGCCGCTATCGAAAAGCAACTCAAACCCAATAGAAGGAATATCGGCTAGTATTATTTTATTCAGCTCTTCAGCAATTCGTTCCTTCGATATTATCCCGATCCTGTCTTTGTTCCTGCCGATAGATGCGAAAGATTCAGCTTCTATTGTAAAATCTAACTGGGCAGCAAAACGTATAGCACGCATCATCCGCAGCGGGTCATCACTATATGTTAAATCGGGAGCAAGAGGAGTGCGTATTATCCTGTCTTCAATATCTTTTACACCGTTGAAAGGGTCTAACAATACACCGTAATTTTTTTTATTCAAACCGATCGCAAGTGCGTTAATGGTAAAATCTCTGCGCTTCTGATCATCTTCAAGCGTACCATCTTCCACCACAGGCTTGCGCGATTCGCGGTTATATGATTCCTTTCTTGCTCCTACAAATTCAATATCATAATCATCGTAAACAATTTGGGCTGTGCCAAATGTTTTATACACGTTCACTTTCTTATCACCCAGGCGGGCAGCAACCTTCAAGGCCATATCTATACCTTTACCTACTACTACAATATCAATGTCCTTACTGGGGCGGTAAAGTATAGCATCACGCACAAAGCCTCCTACCACATAAGCCTCCATGCCCATTTCATCTGCCACTTCCGAAACGACCTTAAACACAGGGTGCGAAAGCGCTTCTATCATTGGTATATTTTGTTCCGTGCTCACTTTCTTATTATCTCAATTGTTCCGTCCATACCAATTTTGATTATGCTCGAAGGGGTAACTTTCTTTGTTTCATGCTGCCTCAAATTTACCACATAATCTACACTACTTTTTATCGTATCACTTATTGCATCAAAGTTTTCAGGTGCAGGTTCTCCGCTAATATTTGCCGATGTAGATACCAGTGGTTTACGTATGGTATTGAATAGCATTCTGCAAAACTCATCTTTAACCACCCTTATGCCAATACTTCCGTCTTCCGCAACCAGTAAACGGGAAATACCCCTCGCTTTAGGATAAATAATTGTAAGAGGGTTCTCTGCGTATTCTACCAAATCCTTTGCCACTTCAGGAGTTTCAGCGTAAAAACCAACCTGGTCGGGGTAGGCCACTAAAATTATCATGCTTTTAGATGAAGGCCTTTGCTTGATACTAAATATTTTCTGAACAGCCTCTTCGTTGGTTGCATCGCATCCTATACCCCAAATAGTATCTGTAGGGTATAAAATAGTTCCTCCGTTACGTAGTATAGCAGCACACTTTTTTACTTCTTCAATCATTTGGTAGCCGTAGGATGATCGATTTGCTGCTTGAGGTAGTTTATGTACTGATCTTTAACATCGAACTTAGCGTTACGCGCCTGTAATGCATTATCCAGTGCATTCTTGTAGTCTTTTAGTTTTTCGTAAGTAACAGCGAGGTCAAATAAACACTGTCCGTTAGTAGGGTCGAGTTTATGGTAGTAGTTTAAATCGGCTAACGCATTTTTATAGTCGCCCATATCCCACTCTGCTGCACCACGGTCAAGGTAAGTAACCTGCCTGTCAGGGTTTATTTTAATAAGGCTCGAAAAATCAGCAACCGCTTTTGCATACATGCCCGCATATAAATAGGTACTTGCCCTGTTCTCCAACAGTTTTTCAGAGAGTGGTTGTAAACTTCCGGCATAATCATAATCTATCAATGCCTTATCGTATCTCTTCATCATCGAATAGGTAATAGCCCTGTCGAGGTGAGCATCAAAATTGGTACTATCCATTTTCAATGCCATGTTATACGAAATAAGAGAACTGTCGAATTGCTTTCTGAGTCCGTAAATATTTGCAATGTTGCTGTATGTGCCTGCATCAGCCAAATGTATCTTCACCAATGTTACATAGTTTGTATAAGCACTATCGTAATACGCAAAATTGGTCGGGCCCAAATCAGCATAATAGTTGCCAAGGTTCTTATAAGCGGTTTGCACCCGGAATGGATATTTTTTAATTACATCTTCCCACAAAGTCTTGGTATTGTGCCAAACTCTGGTTCGGTCGTAACAGATGTATGCCAGCATTATGGTAAAACCAAGCATAAGTCCTTGCATAGGGATTTTGTATACTGGCAATTTTTCAATAAACAATCCGGCAAAGTAAACCACCAGAAAGAAAATACCGAAATAAGCCACATACGAATACCTATCGGCCATTATAGCGGGACCTGAAGACACAAACTGCAGTACAAATAATACGTTGAACAAAAAGAAGCCAAGGCCGAAAATAACAATGCGCAAATATTTTTCTCCTGCACGGTATGCTATATAAATTGGTACTGCCAAAATTGCAAGAGCCACGACAGGGCCAATATAAAAGTAGAATGGCATGAAACCATCTGTATCAGTATTCGGGTAAGGATAGTAGGAACATAAATGCAATGGTACAAATGCCTTGGCCACATACATACAAAAGCCATATGCAGCAAACATAAGCCGCTGAAGGATTGTAAATGCACCGAATGAAGCCACAGCGCCGCTGGCCTTTTGCGCATGCCATGCCCATATACCACTTGTCAGAGATATAAAGAAGAATGGAAATTTCTCTAATATCATATTAGATAATTCCTGTTCCTTAAGCCAATTCATAACGTACTTCCACAAAACAAATAATCCGCCAAAAATTACGACCAACAGCAAAATGGGAGTAATATGGCTTATTTTCAAATGAACTAAAATTGCATCAATTGAAATATTTACTAAAAGATTTGCTTTAATTACTACCCATATAATCAAAACAGATATTATTACAATTGAACCAAAAGCAATCATGTCTTTTATTAAACCCTTCTTTTCTATGTCTCGCTTTAATAAAACATCTATTGCATAAAGAGAAAATGGAAATACTACCGCAAGTGGCTTTGATGCTAAAGAGCATAAATAGAATATGAAAACAAGAAATAATCTTAAATTATTTTTTTGAAGTTTTATATAAGCAATCATTCCTAAGAAGTAAAACATAGCGTACAGTACATCTTTACGCTCTGCCAGCCACGATACAGATTCTACGTGCATAGGATGCACACCAAAAAATAAGGCGCCTAATGCAGCCAACCATAGCTTGCCTTTAATCTCGCCATAGCCTTTTTCCTCCATTGCCTCTAATAGCAATAACACTAAAAAGAATACGGTACATGTACCCATTACATGTATAGATACATTGGTTAGGTAATACGCATGCGGATCCATTTTCGATGTGTAGTAGTTCCATGCTATGGTCAGCATGGTAATAGGGTGGTAATAGTTATTAGTGATATTGTGGAACAATATCATCTTCAGGTTTTCATTGGTAAGGTTTTTGATATATGGATTTGTTTCCACATACAAACCATCGTCCCAATTGGTAAATTGGTTCTTCAACGTATAGCTATAGCAAATGAAAGTGGTAACAATAACTATTAACAACAGAGCCCACTTAAGTATAGAATCATCCGGCTTACTTATATCATTTAAAACAGGCACAGCATCTTTTGCCTTAGAATTCTGGGTGCGCTGTTGAGGAGCCTGCACAGTAGGTTTAGGTTGCTGTAGTCTGTATTTATTACTCTTCTTGCTCATTTTCCTGCACTTGCAATATGTTTTTGCAAGTCATTAATATAATCGTCGTTTACCTGTAGTCCCAATTTTCTGGCTGTCATTGCATCTTGCAAAGCAGCTTGATAATTACCTGTTTCTTGATATGCTTGCGAACGGTAAATATACACGTTATTAGAAGTGGTGTTTAACTGTATCGACATATCTAAATCGGCAATAGCTTCTTTGTATTTCTTCATTTTTAAATACGTACGGCCCCTGCTAAAATAAGCATCAGCATATTCCGGGTCGAGCTTAATAGCCATTGAATAATCATCGAAAGCAGAATCTATTTTACCCTTCATATCATACAAATTGCCCCTGTTGCAATACAATGATGCCTCACCCGCTTTTTTCGAAACCACAAATGAAAAGTCTTTGAGCGCTTTATCGTATTCGCTTACAAAGCAGTAAGCAATACCTCTATTCATATAGGCTTCGGTATAGTTATTATCGAAAGCTATAGCGGAATCACAATCGGCAATTGCCTGTTTATAATTACCCATTACTCTGAAAATATCGGAGCGGTTCGTTAATGCCTCCGGAAATTGAGCCTTCAGATGAATGGCCTCATTGAAATTTACCAAAGCGGTATCTAATATTTTTTTCTTTTGATAAAAGGAACCCAGGTTATTATAAGCAATAGGCACTCGTTTATATTGTTGTATAACATTGGTCCAAAGTGTTCCGCTATTACTCCATACCTTATTCCGTTCGTATGTCCCGTATGCAAGATACCCGCCATAGCATATCATTAAAACGATTAATGGGTATCTATACGTCGCATATTTTTTATTCTCTAATACATCAACTGCGCTTTTTCCGGCAATAAAAAACAGGCCAATTGAACAGAGGTACGAATACCGTTCTGCCATCATAGCCCCACCCACAGGTAATAATTGCAAAAGCAAAAATATATTGGCAACATAAAAGCCTGTGCCAAATACAATGGTTTTATTTTTATAATACCATGCAGCTAAGCCCACTAAGCCTACTGCAACAAGCGGGGCGATATAATAAAGAATAGAATAGGGCTTATCGGGGTATGGGTAATAGGCTGAAAGCTCGTGAGGGTAAATAAGTTTTATGGTATAATTCATAAAACTATAGCCGGCAAATAAAATCCGTTCGAATAATGTATTAGCAGGTATGTCTTTAATAGCGCCTGTTTCCTTTTGGGCCTTTATTGCTATCCAGCCCATTATAATTGCCAGAATAAGAAAAGGAATTTTTTCAATGATTATTTTCCAGTCGAATTTTTTTTCTGCAACAGGTTCAGTTGCAATACTTCCTGCAATCGATAATCCCCCTACTGGTATTCGGTTCATATAATAATCTATAAACAACAGCACTACCGGAAGTGTTACCGCCTGTGCCTTTGAAAGCAATGAAAGGCCGAATAAAAGGAAACTTAAAATAATCCACATTATTTTTCTCGGGCCATCTTTTATATAAAACATATAAGCAATGAGCGAAGCCATGTAGAAGAATACATAAAGCACATCTTTGCGCTCTGCTACCCATGCAACCGATTCCACGTGCATTGGGTGAATACCGAAAAGTAACGCTACAATAAAAGCCACTAGCGGGTTTTTAGTTAACAGTTGCACAAAAAAGAAAACCAGTGCCACATTACATAAATGAATGATAATGCTTGTGGTATGAAAAGTATGCGCATCAAGTTTATCGAAATGAAAATCGATTGCCAGAGAAAGAACAGCAAGCGGGTGGTAGTTACCCATTACTGAAAGAGTAGAAAAAATGGTTTTTATGTTTTCCCAGGACAAGCTCTTTACAATGTTATTTTCAGTGACATACTGAACATCGTCCCAGTTGGTAAAATCGTTCTTAAAGGCATTAGTGAAACAAGCCCATGTAATTAATACAGCAATGGTCAGGAAAGTCAAAATGTTTGCCAGTGAATTGGGTTCAGGAGCCGGCAAAGGTTTGGTTGCAGCCTTTTTTAGAGCTATGTTTTTCTTTTGAGCCATGCTAAGGCAAAAATAATTATTTCCTGCCCTTTATAACACTATACGGGTACATTAAACTCCCTTAGTGTTTCGTTGAGTGATGTTTTAGTGTCAGTACTTTCTTTTCTCTTGCCAATAATTAAAGCACAAGGAACTGAATACGTTCCGGCAGGGAACTTTTTCTCGTAACTACCCGGTATAACTACCGAACGGGGTGGTACAATTCCTCTATATTCAACAGGCTTATCGCCACTTACATCAATAATTTTGGTCGATTGGGTAAGCACAACGTTAGCGCCAAGCACCGCTTCTTTTTGCACCCTCACACCCTCTACCACAATACAGCGCGAACCCACAAAACAGTTATCCTCTATAATCACGGGGGCAGCTTGTGGCGGCTCAAGTACCCCACCAATACCTACCCCACCGCTTAAGTGAACATTTTTACCGATCTGGGCGCAGGAACCTACAGTGGCCCAGGTATCAATCATAGTACCGCTATCTACATAGGCGCCAATATTTACATACGATGGCATCATTATAACACCCGGTGCAAGATACGAAGCATAGCGGGCAAGGCCATGGGGTACGGCGCGTACACCGATAGATTCAAAATTTTTCTTTAATGGTATTTTATCGTAGAATTCAAGATCTCCCGCCTTTATGGTTCCCATTTTTTGGGTTTGAAAGAAAAGCAGAATGGCTTTTTTTACCCATTCATTTACCTTCCAGCCCTCGCCATCGGGTTGGGCAACACGCAAGATGCCCTTGTCCAGCTTTTCCATAGTATCTGCCACAGTCTTTCGCACATCATCATTCTTTACCAGGTCGCGGTTAAGCCATGCACTTTCAATAAGTTCAATCTCTTTGCTCATAGGTTATGTAATACATAGCAAATATAATTAAATGGTTTTATGCCTCTTACGCCCCAAACGACTAAAGTGACTTTGAATAAACGTTGTGTTTGAAGCTATTCGGCTGTTCGCGTTAGGGATAGTAGCGGTTACCCCGGAGCGCAGCGAGGAGTAATAGCGGATAGCCCGACCCGACGAAGGAGGGGAACGCCCAAATTAGGTTACACTGTGAAAACCTCACAGAGCTTTGTAGTAAACCTAATATCAAAGGGGGAGTAGTTTAATTTTACCTTTGCACGTATTATGAGGGTATTAGCAATAGATTACGGTACGGTTAGGATTGGTATAGCAGTTACCGACCCGCAGCAAATTATAGCTACAGGGCTTACAACCGTTGCCAATAAAGAAATATTTACTTTTTTAGTCAATTATTTACAAAAGGAAAAGGTAGAAAGCTTTGTAATAGGCGAGCCTAAGCACATGGATAACACTCCTTCGCAAAGTGCTGCGGCCATTGAAAAATTCACAGAGCAACTGGCAGCTAAATTCCCCGGCATGCCCATTTACAGGGTTGATGAACGGCTTACCTCACGTATGGCCTTTCAGACTATGATAGACGGAGGACTGAAGAAAAAAGACAGGCAAAATAAAGGCACTGTAGATATGGTTAGCGCGGCACTCATACTGCAATCTTTTATGGAAATGAAGAAAGAAGGCAGATTACCCCCCGATATTTCAGCGTAACTCTTAATTTTGTAGGCTTCACTGATATTATTACCTATGGTTTTACCAATTGTTGCATACGGAGATGCGGTTTTGAAAAAGAAAGCTCAGGAAATTTCTGCCGGTTACCCTGACCTGGATAAGGTCCTTCAAAACATGTTCGACACTATGCACAATGCTAAAGGTGTTGGACTTGCTGCACCACAGGTAGGCCTTTCTATACGTATATTTATTGTAGATGCTTCGCCTTATGCCGAAGATCAGGAAGATGAAAAAAAGCAAAAGGAGTTGGCTAATTTCAGAAAGATATTTATCAACCCTGTTATATTAAATGAAAATGGCCAGCCCTGGAAATTTAATGAAGGCTGCCTGAGCATACCAACCATTAGGGAAGATGTGGAGAGGATGCCAAATATCCGCATAAAATACCTCGATGAAAACTTTAAGTCGCATGATGAAAAGTATGATGGAGTAAGAGCTAGGATCATACAACACGAATACGACCATGTGGAAGGTATTTTGTTTGTAGATAAAATAAACCCGTTGAGAAAAAGGTTATTAAAAAGAAAGCTCACCGATTTATCTAAAGGATACGTTGATGTAGCGTACCGAATGAAATTTCCATTAAAAAAATAAATATGAAAAAGCTAGTAATGCTTGCAGGCACCTATTGCCTGATAATGTCAGTAATTAGCTGCGGTAATAAACAGCAAGGCCAAACACAAACCATCAACAATGCTCCTGCTAAAGACACCAGCAAAGCAGGTTTACTGCAAACAGTGAGGGCAGTTGAGGCCAAATTAAAAACTTCGCCTACACTTGATGCTTATACAGCAAATCTTGCTATAAGCGCTTACCTCGACTATGCAAAGTATTACCCGACTGATACATTATCTGCTGCATTTTTATTTAACGCAGGTGGCCTTGCATCGAGCACCGCACAGTACCCAAGGGCAATAACATTGTACCAAAACGTAAGTTCAAAATTCCCGCAAAGCAGACTGATACCTGAATGCCTATTAGTAGAAGGTTTTATTTACGACAACAACCTGAATGATACTGCCAATGCCCGCAAAAAATATAACGAGTTGGTAGAAAAATACCCACACGATAGCCTTGCCATACAGGCAAAACAAGCCATGAAGTTTTTAGGCAAAACGCCCGATGAAATAGGCAAAGAATTTGAAGAGCAGAATAAAACAAAGCCCAAAGAACATAAAAAGGCAAAAGCCTAAGAAACAAACGAACATAAAAAAACCCGGAATATTCCGGGTTTTTTTATGACTATTATATTTCTTATTTGATTTTCTTCTTCTTGCCTAACACAACAGCAGAACGGTTTTCCACTATCTTTTTCATAGCAACTGTACCGGTCTTTTCGTATGCCGGGAACCTTGCATCTTCGTACTTCGATACAACTTCACTGTTATAAGAAGTGTTTTTACGATTAGCTATTACATGGTACGAAAACTTCACATTTGATGAACCAGAATGAAGTTCTTTTACTGTAAAGCTGGCAGCTGTTTTATCAGTTACAAATACACCATTACAGTCGCCTTCTAATTGTATATATACTCTTAATGGATGTTTGTCGTTAACTGTAACATTACCGGCAAAAACAGCATCTAAGTTAATTTGCGCTACGCCATTCACTAACTCACCTTCGCCATAATCTTCGAATAATACTTCCGGTGCTTCAGGGCAGAACATAACAACATCCTTGCCACTTAAGTCCTGTACAATTGTTGATGCAGTTCCGTTACCAATTACTTTATAAGCAAGTCCTCCATTAAATGCACCAACCGATGCCTGAGAAATATTTGCTGCACCTGTCTTTACGCTATCTTCAAAAAAACCACCTTCTGCGTTAGTTGCTTTCGATGCCGCGGCAGCATAACCCGTTACACCTGCATTTTTACCGGTAAATGAACCACCTGCGTAAGAACCTGCAAGCGTAAGTGCAAAGCCACCTGCAGCATGTATATCGTTACCAAGTACTGCTGAAAAACCTCCCGAGTCAATACCCCAAATACCGGTAGTAAACTGGCCAGCCTTAACATCGTACCCATATATGGCAGTACCTGATGCAACACTGTTGTATCCCATTACACCTACAGGATTAGCTCCGTCTGATTGGCCAAATACACCTGCACCACCCGTTGCGGCTGCATCACTAATGTATCCTAATGCACCAAATCCACTGCCCACATCCTGGCCAAATAAGCCAATACCACTATTACTATACCCGTTAATTGCATTGGTACCTGCACCTGCAGTAATTACACCTGCTACACCGGCACTATAAACCGAAAACACATCGCCTGCAAGCGGGGTAGTGTTGTTAAATACACCCTGACCATTTGCATTGGTAATACGCATATTTTCAATGCTATTGGTTTTGAATATCAGATCGGCAGCGCTGGTAGTACCTAAAAAATTAGCTGCAGTAATACCGGAGTTACCTGTTGTTAACCAGGCAGCAGCAGTACTTGTTATAGGTCCGCCTGAGCCGGCTGTACCATTAACTGTAACTGTACCTGAAGTATTGTAAACTACTGTAGAAAGCGTCCATGAAGGGCCTGTTGCACCAGTGGCACCTGTAGGGCCCGTTGCACCTGTTGCTCCGGGAGTACCTGAACCAAAACCTGTAGGGCCTGTTGGGCCGGTAGGGCCGGGAACAACACTTGCAGGGCCTGTAGGACCCATTGGACCAACCGGGCCGGCAACTGTATCAGCAGGGCCTGTAGGGCCTGTTGCACCGGCAGCACCTGCAGGGCCGGCAGGACCTGTTGCGCCTGCACCCGAAGGTTGACAGAGCGATTGCCATGCTGGCTTACTGTTATTATAAAAGCAATAACAATTCGAATCGGTATTATAAATAATAAGACTTGGCGCAGGGGCCGCAATAGCGTTCATTTGCAGCGTATTCATACGCGGAATCAACATACCCTGCGTGGTAGATTGCATTTCAACTATTGCTGAAGGATCGGGGGTATTGGTTCCAATACCTACGTTGTTCTGTGCAGATGCATTAATAGAAAAGCATGTAAGGAAAATGCCGCCTACCAAAGCTTTGCTAATACATGTAAATTTTTTCATAACAGATAATTTAGGGGAAAATTACTTAAGCCAGGGATTTTGTTATAAAATCGTTGAATATTATAGACAAATATAGAAATTTTTATTTCAAATACCAAATAAAAACAATAAAAGCGGGCAAAATGCCCGCTTTTATTTCAAATATTTAGCCGAATGTAGGGTACTACTTAGTTACCTCCTCCACCGCCTGCATCTTGTTGAATGTCTTTCATCATTTCCTGTTCAGATGCAACTACTTTGTAACCCTTTGCAGGAATTACAAAAAGCGTATCAGAGAGTGCTTTCTTCTCTACTGTTTGAACACTTAAATTTACTCTCATTCCCCTCATCATAGAGCTAAACTGCATTGGGAATCCTTTTAAGCCTTTAAACTGGCCCATATCTTCGCTATACGGTAATTGATCGGTATAATAAACAGTAACTGTATTTTTATCGCCTGTTTTAGGGCTGGTAACAGTAACGAGCGCTGCATGACATAAGTAACCTGCAATGGTCTTGGTACTATCTATAAGCTTTATTTCAGGTGTGTTTTCAGGTGTGGTCTTTGGTTTATTCGGGTCCGATTTAATTTCGTATTTATTGCCCATCATATCCACCAGGGTAACTGTTTCTTTTGTTTTCCTGTCGGCTATAACTATACGGTGCATCATGCCGGCCATTACTTCAGTCCTTACCTTATCACCTTTAATGTAATTTTTTGTAGAACTGCCACTCTGGTTCATCATTGCAGCCATTTGCGAGGTAGAAGGATCGCTTGAAGTAAATGACATACTAAAGGTTACGACACCTTCAAACGGGCTATCGCCCGTAGGAGCCGAAAACGCAAAAAGAGTTGTTGCTGCTACTCCAATAAGTGCAACTTTTGTAAACTTTTTCATGAAACTATATTTTAGGGTTAATGAATTAAATAAAAAGAACTAAAGGAATATTGATTCGTTTTATTGAAAGCCTTTATACAAATCATCGATTTGTTGCTTGGTTATCATCTTATAATCACCAGGCAATTTAAATACATTATCATCTATTTTATCAGGCTCAACTTTATCAGCAGTAAACTCCATATAAAAACCATACTTGGCAATACGGTATTGCATCAATACCCCATGTATAGAGTTAAACGGGGTAGCCCAATTCGGATCTTCCTGTTTTATATCCTCGGTATAATAGAGCTCGACATCAGGCGCTTTACCATCGTTAGCCTTACCAATTGCTTTTTTGCAGGTATAGCCTGCAATAACTTTCGTTTCACTGGTTTCGGTAACAGTAAACTGAATATCGTGTGTAAGTTCTTTATTTACAGCTGCGGTATCAGCTATATAAGCCCACTTTTTATTTAACATCCTAACCATTTGGGTTATTTTCTTGTTAGGCTCATCATTAATAAATGATGTTTCAAATAAGCCCATACCTGCTATAAGTTCAGCATACGATACATTATTTTTAAACTTAACGGTCATTTTATCGGGAGCCATTTTAGCCATAGGATTGGCCGAATCAAGCACAACAATTTTGTACTCTATCGTTCCTTCTGAAATACCACCATGAAAAAGACTGTGCTTACAACCTGTAAAGACGTAGGCCAGACAACAAAAAACAAAGGCTGTACTGAGTAACTTTTTCAAATTTAATTTTTTAGGCAGTACAAAAGTAATTTTATATGTGAATCAACCAAATTTTAGGACGAATCATTTATTATTCGCTAATTGATGTACTCAAACCCGGTATAAGGAACAATAGCTTTGGGTATTCTTATTCCTTTATCGGTCTGGTTATTTTCAAGTAACGATGCAACAATACGGGGCAACGCCAATGCACTGCCATTAAGGGTATGTGCAAGCCTTGGTTTATCTTTTCCTTTTTTAATACGCAGCTTCATACGGTTGCTCTGGAAGGTTTCGAAATTAGATACAGAGCTAACCTCAAGCCATCTTTTTTGTGCGCCCGAATAAACTTCCATATCGTACGTAAGTGCCGATGCAAAACTCATATCGCCACCACAAAGTTTAAGTGTACGGAATGGCAACTCCAATGTCTTCAATAAGCCTGCTACATATTCGCGCATTTCTTCTAATGCTTCATACGATTTTTCAGGGTGTTGTATTTGCACTATTTCTACTTTATCAAACTGGTGCAAACGATTAAGTCCGCGCACCTCTTTACCATACGAACCGGCCTCACGCCTGAAGCATGGTGTGTATCCGCAATTTTTTATCGGCAAGGTTTCTTCTTCAACAATCGTATCGCGGTAAATGTTAGTAATAGGTACTTCGGCAGTAGGTATAAGATACAGGTCATCTAATACTACGTGGTACATCTGTCCTTCTTTATCGGGCAACTGGCCTGTACCATAGCCGCTATCCTTATTAATTAAGATAGGCGGTTCAATTTCTAAGTATCCAGCTTCGGTAGCTTTATCTAAAAAAAAGTTAATAAGCGCCCGTTGCAACCTGGCGCCTTTGCCTTTATAAATAGGAAATCCGGCACCGGTTATTTTTACACCCAATTCAAAATCAATAAGGTCGTATTTTTTTGCAAGCTCCCAATGGGGTAAAGCAGTTTCAGGTAGCTGTGGCAAATCGCCATGTGTAAATACTACTTCATTATCTTCAGGGGTTTTACCTTTAGGTACTGTTTTATTCGGGATGTTCGGGAGTAGCACTAATTTATCCAGCAATACCTGATCAGCTATTTTAGCCTCAGCTTCAAGCTTTGTAATTTCTTCTTTCCAATTAGCAGTGCTGCCTTTCAAATCATCAGCTTCCTGCTTCTTCCCTGCCTTATATAAATCGCCAATCTCTTTCGATGCTTTATTTAATCGGGCCAGCACATCATCTAATTTTGTCTGGATGGCGCGTTTGTTCTCATCGAGTGTAAGTATTTCGCTTACTAAAGTTTTGGCATCAATGTTCTTTACCGCTAAACGGGTAATAACATCATCAGTATTTTGTCGTATGTAGGCTATTTCGAGCATGGCTTAAAAAATTTGAAGCAAAGATAAAATCTTGATATTAACTAAAAATGAAAAATCCTGCCTATGAGCAAAAGCCACAGGCAGGATAATATGATTGATTCCTGCTATTGGTTAAGCGGAAGCAGTTTCTGTAACCGGGGTTACAGCAACGTATCTCCTGTCTTCTCTTTTAACAGTAAATACAACAGTACCGTCGATCAATGCAAAAATGGTATGGTCTTTACCAATACCAACACCTTTGCCCGGGTGGTACGAAGTACCCCTTTGGCGAAGAATTACATTACCTGCCTTGGCAGTTTGACCGCCAAATATTTTAACACCGAGGCGCTTACCGTGCGACTCTCTACCGTTTCTGGAACTACCAACACCTTTTTTGTGTGCCATGACTCTTGAACTTTAAATGTTATCTATTTATTCTTTAGATTTTTTCTTTGGAGCTGCTTTCTTAGCTGCCGGCTTCTTTTCCTTTGCTTCAGCTTTAGGGGCTGCTGCTTTCTTTTTAGGAGCTGCTGCTTTTTTCTTTGGAGCTGCTTCAGCTGTTACAGCTTCAGCCTTAGGAGCTTTCTTAGCTCTTTTCTCAGGTGCGATATCTTCTTTCATGGTTTCACCTTTACCGAAAATGCCTTGAATAAATAACTC
Source organism: Bacteroidota bacterium (assembly GCA_013288345.1). Lineage (GTDB taxonomy): Bacteria > Bacteroidota > Bacteroidia > JABEUT01 > JABEUT01 > JABEUT01. The sequence continues at coordinate 190,136 of JABDCA010000001.1, forward strand.
GGTAAGAGCTTGCCTGTGACCGTTAAAACGGCGGTATCCTTTCCTTCTTTTATGTTTGAAGATATGAACCTTGTCGTCTTTTACATGGCCCATTACTTTTGCAATAACACGGGTGCCATCTACAAAAGGAAGACCAACAACTACGTCGCCTTCATTATCCACTAGCATTACTTTATCAAATTCAAGGTTAGTACCTTCTTCTGATTCGAGGCGGTTAACATACAGCTTCTGAGCTTTTTTTACTTTGTGCTGTAGTCCTCCTATTTCAACAATTGCGTACATGATGGTCGATTTATTGTATTTAGGTTTTTCTTTAAGGGCTGCAAAGGTAATATATTTTTCATACCTGAATAGCTCTAATACCCTATTTTTGTCAAAAATAATGAATTATGGCATTAATAAAGGCTGTTAAGGGCATAAAACCGGTATTTGGCAACAATTGTTACCTGGCCGAAAACGCAACCGTAGTAGGCGAAGTAACCATGGGCGACGATTGCAGTGTATGGTTCAATGCGGTAGTGCGGGGAGACGTTAATTTTATAAAAATTGGCAATAAGGTAAATATTCAGGATGGGGCGGTTATACATTGTACATACCAAAAAACCGGGACCACCATAGGTAATAATGTATCTATAGGCCATAATGCTCTTGTGCATGGCTGCACTTTACACGATAATGTATTAATAGGCATGGGTGCCATAGTAATGGACAACGCTATAGTGAACAGCAATTGTATAATAGCTGCCGGAGCGGTGGTTTTAGAAGGAACTATTGTAGAGGAAGGCAGCGTTTATGCCGGGGTACCTGCCAAAAAGGTTAAAAGTATTAACCCGGAACTACTTAAGGGTGAGGTACATAGAATAGCCAGTAACTATTTAATGTATTCGAGCTGGTTTAAAGAGGAGAACTAATAGAACACGGATAAGACTGATTTAGCTGATTAACACAGATAAGAACCGTATTTTTCTTTGATTCTATTAACGCCAAACCCCTAAAGGGTTAGAACCTATAGTGTATTTCAAAGCCCCTTTAGGGGTTTGGGGCAGACGCAAATAAAATAAAGGAACTTAATAAAAACAAAAAAGCCCTGCATTGCTGCAGAGCTCTTTTATTTCGTTTTCCGAAAAATTACTTAGCAGCTGGCTTGTCAGCAGCAGCTTTCTTTTCTTTCTTCTTTCCACCTTTCTTTTCGGTCTTGGTGGTCTTTTCGGTTTTGCTAGATGACTTGTCTGTCTTGGTTGTTGTTGTGGTCTTATCTTGTGCGAAAGATATGCCTGCGAACAGAACCATTGCTGCGAGAACTAAACTGATCTTTTTCATGACTTTGTATTTTTAATTGTTAGTTTGATAGAACAAAGGTATTCTGCTTAAATGAAGATAAGATGAAGGAAATACTTCATAAACAGAATTAATACATTATCAGTTCTTAATGTTCGTCAAAAAGTCAACCAATAACCTTACTCCTACACCTGTGCCACCTTTTGGCTTATAGTCATACGGGGCATTAATAAATGCGGGGCCTGCAATATCAAAGTGCATCCATGGGTACGATGTAAACTTCTCTAAGAACTTACCGGCAGTAATTGCACCAGCAACAGGGCCACCAATATTTTTCATATCTGCAATTTCTGTCTTTAGTAAGTCTGCATACTCATCCCAGAATGGAAATTCCACCAGGCGTTCAAATACTTCTTTACCGCTTTTTTTAAGTTTATCTTTTACTTTTTTATCTGCTGTACCCATAGCTACTATACCATATTTGCCAATTGCTGCTGCTGCTGCACCGGTTAATGTTGCAAGGTCAATAGCCAGTTCGGGATCATATTTTTTAGCATAGCTCAAAGCATCGGCCAATATCAGCCTGCCTTCAGCATCTGCGTTTAGCATTTCTACAGTCATGCCATTGTGCATGGTAAGTATATCGCCCGGTACATAGGCATTCATACCCGGACGGTTATCGGTTGCAGGTACAAGCCCAACCACGTAAACTGGTAAATTAGCTTTTGCAATGGCATACATAGTACAACCTACTGCTGCACCACCGGCCATATCGCATTTCATTTCATCCATCGAATTGGCAGTAGGCTTTAAACTTAATCCTCCTGTATCGTATACTACACCTTTACCCACTAATACGTATGGCTTTTTATTTTTTGCATGCTTAGGCTTCCATTCCATTACTGTAAAAGTAGGTGGGTCAATACTACCCAGGTTTACTGAAAGTAATCCACCCATTTTAAGGGCAGTTATCTTTGCTTTATTAAACACTTCTACTTTAAATCCTGCTTCCTTACCCATTTTTTCAAACTCTTTTGCAAGGTCTGTTGCATTAAGATGATTCACTGGTTCGTTTACCAAATCACGAGCCTTGCAGGTAGCATCCACAATAATTTGTAAATGCTCAATATCCTTCGCCTTCACTTTTTTACTGTGAACGTTGATTGTTTTTAATGAGTTAGCAACCTTTTTAATATCTTGCCTATAATGTATAAACTGGTAGTTAGCCAAAGCCATGCCTTCGGTAAATGCCAGTATGTTTTCGGTATTACCTGTTAAATCAACAATGGTTGCTGATTCTGCTTTTGCAGTATTCATTATACCACAAACACGACTACCTGCTTTACGACAGGCTTCTATGGTTTGAAATCCTTCTTTCTTCTTGTCTTCAATATATACCACTATACGGCGGTTATATTGATTCACATTTATAATATGCTCCTCAGCAGCAACCTGCTTCTTTACATAAGCATTCTCTTCAGGTGACAAGCCATGTTTCGAAAAATCAGTCTTGGCTGTTCCAACCAGTATAACGTTATCCTTTGCAGATACGCTTTCAGTATGTTTTAATGCGGTCATGTTTATTTGTATTTTTGATGCAGTAAATATAATAATAGAACACAGATAAAACGGATATTACAGATTAACGCGGATCAAAATCATTCCATTATAACCGACATAACTAATATATTGCCACCAAGTCACCAAAACACAAAGAAACTGCACACTAAAATTTGGTGGAATTTTGTGATTTAGTGTTTTTGTGGCAGAAAAAAAAACTTGATATGCTGAAAAGAAAAGAATCTGAAAAGCTATTTGAAAAAGCAAAAACATATTTTCCGGGTGGAGTAAACTCTCCTGTACGGGCGTTTAAATCGGTCGGCGGAACACCTTTGTTCATTGACCAAGGAAGCGGTTCGCGTATATGGGATGCTGATGGCAACGAATATATTGACTATTGCTGTTCGTGGGGGCCACTTATACTGGGCCATTGCTACCCAGCGGTGGTAAACAAAGTAAAAAAGGCGATTGATAAAGGAATGTCGTTTGGTGCGCCTACCCGTTTAGAAAATGAATTAGCAGAACTGATACTGAAGAACAACAGCAATATTGAAAAGATACGTTTTGTAAGTTCAGGTACCGAGGCCGTAATGTCGGCTATACGTTTAGCACGTGGCTATACCAAACGAAACAAAATAATTAAGTTCGATGGTTGCTACCATGGCCACAACGATTCGCTTCTGGTAAAAGCCGGTTCGGGATTAGCTACATTCGGGCTTTCCTCTTCGGCAGGAATACCGGAAGCCTTTGCAAGAGAAACTATTGTACTTCCGCTGAATGATGAAAAGGCAGTTAAAAAAGCTTTTTCGTTATATAAGAATGATATTGCCTGCATTATCATAGAGCCTGTTCCGGCTAACAATGGCTTGCTGTTACAAAAGCGGGCGTTCTTAGAATTCCTTGCCGATATATGTGCAGCGAAAGGCAGTCTTTTAATTTTTGATGAAGTAATTTCAGGTTTCCGTATTGGCTTTGAGGGTGCAGCAGGTTATTATAATATTCAACCTGATATTGTTACTTATGGTAAAATAATTGGCGGTGGTATGCCTGTAGGTGCTTATGGCGCAAAGAATGAAGTAATGAAACACATATCGCCTGATGGTAATGTGTATCAGGCAGGAACCTTATCGGGCAACCCAGTTGCTATGGCAGGTGGTATAGCCCAACTTACGGAATGTCTTAAACCCGGTTTTTATGAAAAGCTGGAAAAGAAAACCAAACGCCTTGTAAATGGTATTATGGATGGCGTACTTTCAGATGACGGCTTTCGCATATTTTCTATTGGCTCCATTTTCTGGCCGGCGTTTACTCATAAAAAAGAAATTACGAAGTCTTCAGACATTGATGCAAAGAGTATGGAGAAATTCAAAAAATTGCATGCTGCACTTTTAGAAAGAAAGATTTACCTGGGGCCATCAGGTTACGAAGTAGGTTTTGTATCTTCCACCCATACCGATAGAGATATTGATATTACAATCAAGGCGTTTCGGGAGGCGTTGAAAATTGCGTTGCAATAAGCCAATTTTTAAAACATGAGAAAAAAATTGCAAACATCAACACATATCTCCTCAACTGCATCCAAAACCAAGGTTAAAACTAGTGGGCAGGCGATAAAGCTTTCTAAATCACATATAAATAAAAAAAGGAAAGCAGTTTCTAAGGCCAATATATTTTTTTGGAATATCAGACCTCGGCCAACTCTTGAGCAATTAAAACTTTTATCAATCAGTATAGAACATTATGCTCCTGATATTGTATGTATTGCAGAAGGTACATCATCGAAAGAAAAATGCAAAAAACTTTTGAAAACTTTTGAAAAACTCAAATACTCGTGTTATTATTCTCCACTATCAATAAAAAATAAAAGTCTTGGACTACCTTATAAATTCAAACCACTTGGCTTGAAAATCTTTGTTAAGGATAAAAATATTATTGCTGAACCATTTAGCTTTTCTGACCAAAGAGCAAATGGCAGAATTATACAGATTAAGATAAAAAATGGAAAAGACTATGATTCGATTATTTTCATACATAATAAAGCAAAAAAAGGTGGAAAAGAATGGAATGATTATCAACGGGATACTCTTAGTCAACTAAAGGATATGCTATACGTAGGTAAAGCAGCTAGAGCTTCTAAAAGAAGTTTAATACTTGGTGATTTCAACTTGGAGCCCTGGGATCACATACTTCGAAGCAAGGTATATATGAATACTTTTTTTCTAAATAACCATTATTCGATTTCAAAAAGAGAAAAAAAGGAGAGAATATATTTTAACCCTATTTCAAATGATCTCCATAATTCAAAAATCACTAATTTGGGGGGTACTTTTTATTCCAATTCAGACGGTTGGGCATTATTTGATTTTGTTCTGTACGACAAAGATGAATCAAAAATAAATTATGAAATCATTAAATCAATTGGGAAAATAGATATACTTAATAATAATGCCACTCAAACTAAATCATTTCTAAATTTCGATTTTGATCATCTACCAATACTAGTTACATTAAAATAAAAGACTATGAAAAAACTAAGCTTGACATTCCTAGAAGAATCGCATGAGGAGAATAATCCTATTTACAATATTCTTGTTAAATATGGAAATCAAATTACAAATTATGCTAAAGACTATTTTAGTTCAATAGTCACAACAACTTCAGTGGAAGGCGTATTTAAAGAATTTTCCTTATATATTATTGTTCCTGATATTGGTTTTGAATATCGAACTCTAAATGTAGAAATTATAAATATTGATGAAGTGCAAGTCAATTTATACACTTTAAAAACAAATCAAGTAGAGCCTTTTAAAGTGAATATTTCTAAAGGATATGGAAAATTAGATGCTAAAATAGCAGACCTACTCAATAGACCATTAATAAATTACTCTTTTAAATTTCTCGTTAACCAAGTTAAAATAAAAAAAGAATATAGAAGAAGTATATCAATGAAAAGTAAACTAAGCGATGACATCTCGAATAAAGATTTACTTTCTGATGATTTTTAATAATTACATTTTGAAAATTAGACCTGTTGAAAATTAATTTATCTTTTTATTACATATAATAACTATATTATTTAAATTTGCGTTGTAGTACATCACCCTACCCACTCCCTGTCTGCCAACAGGCAGGCTTTCCCAAAGAGGGGCAGGAATAAAATCTGTTCTTTGATTTAATAGCTTCATTTGTATAGTTTCATGAATGAAGGAGGTAAAAAAAAATGCTCTAGTACGACATGGAGCGACATAAAACGACAGGACAGGGGTAACAAAAAACAAGGTATTTTCTGAGCCTAAGTACTCATAATCAATAAGTTGATGGGTAACACAAACTAAAATGTGGGTACCCACTTTAATTCAATTAAGAATTATTCGTATCTCATTTATTTATTATTGAACTCATGAGGGCTACGCCGTTACGAATTAAAAATTAAGAATCAAAGACCTTTGCATGCTCTACCGACCGTTGTTTTGGGGCTATATGTTTTCTTAGTGAGGCTTTGTGTGTCTTTTCTTGGTGTTCTTTGTGGTAAAAATCTTTGCGGCTTTGCGAGAAATATTTCATTTATGAGAGTGAAAAATAAAAGCAGTAACCGCCAGTTTCCGCCAAAAACCGCCATTTATGAATCGGGCAGGGGTTTACAAAATGAGATTATTTTTTGAATTTATGCAATTGAAAACCAATAAATTAAGGGTTTACAGGGCGGTAAAAGTGTATACCCACTTTTTTAAGTGAAAAGTGAAAAATAAAAGCTCTATACCGCCAGTTGCTCAATTACAGGGAAAATAGTATCGGGTGTAAGTATTGAGCCCGGCCTATGAGGGTTTGTTGTATACAGCAGTATACCATTAATGTCTACTAAAAAAGATGCAGGCAAAGGTATTCCATCGCCATATTTAGCGCTAGAATTATTGGACTGAAACATCATTCCGTAAGCTTTAGCAACCTCTGCTTTATCATCACAAAGCATTTTATAATCGAGCCCCAGCCGCACAACCATTTCATGATTCACTCCAATAGAATCTGGCCCGATAGCCAATAACATTATATTTTTCTCTGCAAATTTCTCTTTATACTTTTCATATGTACGCAGCATAATGTGGCAAGTTGGGCACCAATCTCCCCGAACAAAAATGAGTAATACATGACGCTTTGCTTTATAATCTGATAGGGATACCTGGTTATTATCCTGATCTGTTAAGGTGAAGCCGGGTGCAGGCTTACCAAGGTCAATGGTAAATTTACGTACCACTGACCTGAGCGCTTTATAGTCTTGATTCATAGTTATGACCATATATGTATTAAAGGCTATAAGTGGTATAGGGAATACCCAACCCATCCAACCATTACTATAAAGTAAATTTCCGGCCACATAAAAGCCACTACCTAAAGCATAAAATAAGGGCTCCATCCATCCTATTTCAGTATGAGCTAAACGCTCAAAAAAAAGCGTTCTCATACCTATCATAAGCGAAAAAAAGAAAATACCGGCTGCCAAAAATGGAGGTGCTCCTTTAAGCCCCATTGCATATCCTGCAATAAGTGCAGCAAAAAAGAAAAAATAAAACTGCCACTTTTGGGTTATTTTCTTGACCGCTAGTGCTGAGAACATATAAGCAACAATACCTAAGGCTGAAGCTGCAATATCATTCTTAAGCAGTATGAAAGCAATTGATGCTAAGGTGCTTAAAATTGCAACTGAAAGTATAATAGAATTTTTGTTCATTCAGGCAGATTATACTTTACGAAAATAATAATTTTTCATCTAATTTTGCAGCGTGACCCAATTAGATAGGAACAAATCTGTTTTAGCAAAATACATTCCTGAAACCGCTATAGATACTATAGCTAATTGGGTGTATACTTTCGATTTTAAATTGAAGATAACAAAATCGAGGGCTTCGAAATATGGCGACTATCGCCCGCCATTTAAGGGAAAGAATCACCAGATAACAATTAACCACGACCTGAATAAATATGCTTTCCTGATTACACTGGTGCATGAAATTGCACACCTGAGTGCATGGAAAAAACATGGTAACAATATTCAAAGCCATGGTAAGGAATGGAAACATGAGTACCGTGTTTTACTACATCCCTTTTTAAATGAAACTGTATTCCCGTCTGATATTATTGCTGCATTAAAAGCATATATGCACGACCCGGCTGCATCGGTTTGTAATGACAGGAGCCTTTTTAAGATTTTAAATAAATATAACACCAAACAAGACAATCTGAGTTTGTTAGAGGATCTTCCTTTGCAAACAGTTTTTGAGACCACAGGCAACGAGCAATTCATTAAGCAAAAGAAAATTCGTACCCGTTACTTATGCACTAAAATAAGTACCAAGCAAGAATACCTGTTCCATGGCTTATCGCAGGTAAAGCCGATAAGTAAAGAATTACTTAACTAAAATGCGGGGCTCCATCATTTCCATGATGGCATAACGGACACCTTCACGGCCAAGGCCTGAATCTTTTACGCCGCCATAAGGCATGTGGTCGGCACGGAAACTTGGCATATCATTTAATATTACTCCACCTACGTTCAGGTTATTAAAAGCATAGTCGGCCTCGCTAACTGAATTGGTAAATACACCAGCTTGTAAGCCGAACTTTGAGTTGTTTACTTTTTCAACGGCTTCTTCAAATGTGGTAAATGAATCGAGTATAACCACAGGACCAAATACTTCTTCGGCACAAACTTTCATATCGTCTTTAGCGCCAGTAATTATTGTAGGAAGATAAAAACCACCTTCTTTTTTACCACCACAAACAAGATTCGCTCCGGCATCTATAGCTTCTGCCACCCAAGCCTCTACCCTATCTGCATTAGCCTGATCTATCATTACCGATACGTCAGTCTCAGTATCTTTGGGGTCTCCGTACTTAAGCGCTTCAGCACCTTTTTTAAATGCAGCAGTAAATGCTTCAAAAATATCTTTATGAATAAAAAAGCGCTGTGCATGTATACATATCTGCCCTGAATAGGAGAATCCGGCTACAAGGCTTTTCTTTACTACCTCATCTATATTTGCCTTGGCAGTTACAATAACAGCAGCATTGCCGCCCAACTCGAGCAGTACTCGTTTTTTGCCTGCGTTCTTTTTCATTTCCCAACCCACATCAGCGGAGCCGGTAAACGAAAGCACATTAAAACGTTCGTCCAAAACCATTTTGTTGCCACTCTTCCTATCCATAGGCAATACCGAAAATGCACCGGCAGGAAGATTTGTTTTAGCAATGATCTTAGCCAGTTCTAACGATGATAGTGGAGTTGAAGAAGCAGGCTTGAGTATTATAGGGCATCCTGCTGCAATAGCCGGAGCCACTTTATGCGCAACCAGATTAATAGGGAAGTTAAATGGAGTAATACCTGCTACTAATCCTGAAGGAAAATATTTCACCAATCCCTCTTTTTTATTTCCGGCAGGTGTCCAGTCAATCGACATATATTCTTTAGGAAGGCGTTTAGCTTCTTCTGCTGCAACCAAAAATGTTTGTGCGGCTCTGTCTACTTCAGCCAATGCATAACGTATTGGTTTTGCTGATTCGTAACACAATGTTTCGGCCAATAACTGGCGCGAAGAGGTTATAGCATCAGAAATGGAACGAAGTATAGTATACCTTTCATAGGCAGGCATCTCTGCCATTTGCTTACGGCAAGCAAGGGCTTTGTTTATAGCGGTTTCATATTGCTCGTCCGATGCCTGATAAGTACGGGCAAAAGCATATTCCTTAAATGGATTGTAAACATCTAAAACTTTAGCGCTTTTCTCGAAACTGCCTGCAATATATATTGGGTATTCAAGCATGAAATAAGAAAATTAAGGCCTCTTATGACTATAAAATCTATACAATTCAGCCTCAGTTAGGCTTTTGGGCAGGCGTAGCTGTTCCGCCGGTAGCAGGCGCACTAGGCTTTTGTTGCTGCTGTTGCTGAGGAAGATTAATATCGGCCGCCTTATCTTTAGTAGTAGATACTCCTGTACCACTGCTTGGAGTACTTGCGAAGAAAGAACTGGCCAAACTAAATACCAACAGAGCTATAGCAAGCACCCAGGTTGCTTTTTCTAAAAAGTCGGTTGTTCTGCGAACACCTAATATTTGGTTTGATCCGCCAAATGATGAAGATAATCCTCCACCCTTTGAATCTTGTATAAGTACAACAAGTATTAACAGTATGCAGACAATAACTGTAAGTATTTCAAGAATCGTTTCCATGGTATTTATTTATTCTTTTGTAAATCTATTTTATGCCGGATTTCTTCAATTCGGGCCGCAAAATAAGTGCTTTTTTCGGGATTTTGCAATAATAAGCTTTCATAGGCCTTTAAAGCCTTTGGCAAATTGCCTTGTGTAAGGTATATTTTAGCCAGTGTTTCGCTTACTAAAGACTCATCATCCGTAACACTCAGTTTAGCTGCTTTCGAAGGCGAAAAGAACTCCGTTTTTGGCTTTGAAATGCGAGGTGCATTAGCCAGGAATTTATCAATAATATCAAGGGTTTTAGCCGGTGATGATGATTTAGGCATTTCCAGTCCTGCAACCTTTGCTTCGGGGAGTACTTTTAACCAATATTCGAAGCTATGTTTACCACTTAAATCAGCCTCAACTACATGCTTAATTTGAGGCTCAATATTTTTTACAGGCTCTTCAATTTTTTCTTTTTTCTCTATCGCCGGAAGCTCATTCAGGTTCTGTTCGCTTTGAATAACTGCAATATTGCTTAATATCTCCGTTTCAAGGAAAGTTTCTGATACAGGAGATAATGGTACTTCTTCTGCAACCTCTTTCTTTGGTAGTTCTGCTTCCTTAGGTGGTAATGAAACAACAATAGCTTCTACCTTCGGAATATCTTTAACTATAGGAGTTTCAGTACTTTGGTAAACAAAGTTATACTTCTGTTCTTCCTTAACCTCAACATTTACTTCTATTGGCTTCACTTCCTTAGCAACAACCTTTTGGTTTTGCTTGCGGAAGAGCAAATACATTGCCTTGCGGTTAGGGGCATAAGCAGAGGCAAGTTTAACCCGTGCAGCTACTTCGGTATCGTTATCGTCGTACAATTGCTTTGCATAAAGTACTTGTGCCAACTGGAAATAAGGAAAGGTATGCACAATATCGCGCAGTGGCACTTTGGTATCAGTATCTGCCGAATTTGTACCTGTAGTAAGAAAGCTTATTATTTTTTCCTTGTCCATTTATGAATAACTGCGTAGTTTTCTTATTTTTGACTTTTACGCTTATGCATTACTCGCAAAGATACTTCTTCCTCTCAATTATAAAAGGCCAAACCCTGGCTTTAGTATGCTTCATGCTTTTGCTGGGCTATACTTCGCAGGCCCAGATCATGGCCAAGTCCGACTTTACCACCCTTACCGCAGCCGATGTAAAAGTGGGAGCCGAGCGTATGGAACAATACCTGACTATGCTGAAAGGCAAGAATGTAGCAGTGGTTACCAACCAAACATCATTGGTAAAAAAGACTTTATTGGTTGATACATTGCTGAGTTTAGGCATACACATTACCAAAATATTTGCCCCCGAGCATGGCTTTTACGGAACTGCTGATGCAGGAGCCACCATCAAAAATAGTAAGGATAAAAACGCCGCTTCAACCATCTCTATTATATCACTTTATGGCAAACACAACAAGCCTACCGTCGAAGACCTGAAAGGAGTTGATGTTGTAGTATATGATCTGCAAGATGTGGGTGTACGCTTCTTTACCTACTTATCTACCCTTCACTACGTAATGGAAGCATGTGCCGAAAACAACAAACAATTTATAGTACTCGACAGGCCCAACCCAAATGGTTTTTTTGTGGATGGCCCCGTGCTTGATACCAATTTCAGGTCGTTTGTAGGGCTCGATCCTGTTCCTATTGTATATGGCATGACTCCTGCTGAATATGCACGTATGCTAAACGGAGAAAAATGGTTAAAGAATGGTAAGCAGTGTAACTTAACTTGCGTTTCGGTGCAGGGCTATACCCATAAGGACCTGTATGAATTGCCTGTAAAGCCATCACCGAATTTGCCAAATATGGCTGCCGTATATCTCTACCCTTCACTTGCTTTATTCGAAGGGACAGTGATAAGCGTAGGCCGAGGAACAGATACACCATTCCAGGTAATTGGCTGCCCCGAATTGCAAAATGCAACTTATACTTTTACCCCACAAAGCAAACCGGGTGCTACCGACCCCATGTATAAAGGACAACTTTGCCATGGCTACGACCTTCATGATTTTGGAGCTGTGCTAATGAAAAACTACCAAAAACTTTATTTCTTCTGGTTAAAAGGCACACTGAAGAATTACCCTAACCAATCTGCTTTTTTTAATTCGTATTTTAAATGCTTAGCGGGCACTGATAAGTTGCAAAAGCAAATTCAAGAGGGTATGACCGATGAAGATATCCGCAAAAGCTGGGAGCCTGAGCTAACTAAGTTTAAAGCTATTCGTAAAAGGTATTTGCTCTACGACGATTTTTAGGCCTTACCTGCCATTTCCTTTTTTACTGTTCTGCCGGGATAAACCTGCAAAGCCTTTTCAAGGCAAATCATTGCTTTTTTAAGTGAATCTACGTTCAACACATAGGCTATACGCACCTCGTTTTTACCGAAGCCAGGGCTAGAATAAAAGCCACTTGCAGGAGCAAGCATTACAGTTTGTTTTTCGTATTCAAATGATTCGAGCAACCATTGGCAGAATTTATCGGCATCATCTACCGGCAATGAAGCAAAGCAATAAAATGCTCCACTAGGCATAGGGCAAAAAACACCTTCTATTTTATTGAGCAGGCCTACAACTGTATTACGACGGTTAACATACTCTGCCTCTACTTTATCAAAGTATGACTTAGGAACATCTACAGCAGCTTCACTGGCTACCTGGCCTATTGTAGGCGGACTTAACCTTGCCTGTGCAAACTTAAGCGCCGTTTCCATTACTTCTTTATTACGCGAAATAAATGCACCGATACGGAGGCCACAGGCGCTATAACGCTTCGAAACTGAATCGAGCATTATTACATTATCATCAACTCCTTTTAATCGCATTACCGAAAAATGTTCTTTACCATCGTAACAGAACTCACGGTAAACCTCATCTACTAACAAAAAGAGGTTGTGCTTTTTCACCAATGCACCTAATTGTTCTATCTCTTCCTTAGAGTATAAATAACCTGTAGGGTTATTGGGGTTGCATATCATTATACCCTTTGTGCGAGGGGTAATTATCTTTTCAAAATCATGGATGGGAGGTAATGCAAAACCAGTCTTAATATCTGATGTTACCGGCTTAACCACTATACCTGCCGCAACACCAAAGCCATTGTAGTTGGCATAAAATGGTTCAGGTATTATTATTTCATCACCTTCGTTAAAGCAGGTCATCATTGCTATTTCAATAGCTTCCGATCCGCCTGTGGTAACCATTATCTGGGTAAAATCAAGCTCTATCTGATTGCGTTTATAATACTCAGCCAGTTTTTTGCGATAGCTTTCAATACCTGCGCTATGGCTGTATTCTATAATTTTATAAGGAAACTTATATACAGCATTCAGCATCTCCTCAGGGGTCTCAATATCGGGTTGGCCAATATTAAGGTGATATACCTTTTTACCTTCTTTTTTTGCTTTTTCGGAATAAGGCACCAATTTACGAATTGGTGATGCAGGCATTGCGCTGCCTTTAACAGATACTTTAGGCATAGTAGATGAATAAGGGTACAAATTTAAGCTTTCGAATGAGATTGAAAGAGAATATTGGATTATGAGGTTTAAACGGCTAAACATGCAATTTTTAATGAGAATTGTATAAGCCCTACCCTATATAGGATATGAATCTTTGCACTGTCGGTTTATACCTATACTAATTCACATAAAATTAATAATAATAATAATTCAAAAATCAAACAAAATGGAAACCAAGAAAACAATTGACGCTTTAAACAAGTTAGTTGAGATCAACAATGACAGGACTGAAGGGTATACAACAGCATTAAAGGAAACCAAAGATGCTGATTTAAAAAAAACCTTCACCCGGTTTATAACTACCAGCCAAAAATGTAAAACTGAACTTGATAATGAAGTTTTAATGTTGGGTGGAAAACTAACCGAAGGAACTAAAACCACCGGTAAGTTATTCAGGCTTTGGATGGATACTAAAGCTGCACTTACAAACGATGACCGCCATGCCATACTTAATTCATGCGAAGCAGGTGAAGATGTTGCAGTTAGCGTTTACAAGGACGTATTAAAAAACGACCTTGAGTATCTTACCAGCAAACAGAAAACCATAGTTGATAAACAATTTGCAATGATAAAGGCCGATCACGATCACGTAAAAAAAATGCGCGATATGGAGAAAGTGAGTAAATAAACTCTCTTCTTTCATAACAATAAAAAAGCCGTAATCAGTGATTACGGCTTTTTTATTGTGGCAGAATATTGCTGACACTTTCTGCATTTATTAAGTTAAGATTTACCTTCCTATAGAAAATTACTCTTTTGAAAACTGCTTTACAATATTTCCAGAAACTCTGCTGTAAAAATTAATCAGGTAGTAGCCAGAGGCCAGTGATGAGATATTTATGGGTTGCCCAGGAATATAGCGAGACGAAATGCAGAGCCTGCCCGCAACATCTGTAATATCATACCTGTAAATATCGTTTAGGGTTGTATTAAGCTTCAACGAAGAATATGCAGGGTTCGGATAAAGTTCAAGAGTTATTGAATTTCGGGAAATTACTGGAATACTATTCGGAGGACAAGGATGCCTAATGTCCCAATAACTTCCGCATGTTATACCTCCCTTATTATAGTATATAAGACTATTATAATCAGTTACGCCAAGGCTGTAATCATCAAAATAGTAATAACCGTCAGGTACTCCTTTATAAAACATAGATGTCACCGGGCCCTGCCAACCATAAACATAACAGGAATCCATACCGATACATGAATAATCAGGTTGAGAAATAAACTCTACAGTGGTGCAATAAGGCTCGAGAGTATCAATATCATGGCATGTATAGTTGGGACTACAGGAAATATTTATTGCCCTTGAGCCAAAAATAGAAGAGTCAAGATTTGCAATAGTGTCCATTTCGATTCCACACCAAAAAGAGGAATCTGTACAATTGTAGCAACTTTTAGGCATTTCAGCATAAACACTATCGGTATAATATAACGTATCATTATTTCCAGAATAGTGCTCACTTAATATAACCTTTAAATACCAAGTACCTCTTGTATTGCTAGCATACATTCGCGACTCAAACAGGTCACCTACATTGAAATTATATACCTGCCGGATAGTAAGGAAGTTTTGACAATATCCCGAAACAAATAGAAAAAGTAGCAATGTGAAAAGTAGTGGTTTTCTCATACCCTATATTTAAATCAAATATAGTAAAGTGATTAGATTTTATGGCAACTAACTGAATTAGACCATTTTATTAATTACATTATTTACTTTCTATTCAGGGAACTGCTGCTGTTGAAAAAAATACAGGGTAAATCTTCTTTTCACTATCTTTTTAATTATTTTAGTATCATAAAAAAGAGAGACTAATTAAAAACACATTGTAATTAAAATAAATATGCTAAATAAAATTAGAAAAAATGGAATTGGATGGTTATTTGCAATTCCACTGATATTGTTTGGCTGTAATAACACCAACATGGATAAAAAGCAAGCTAATGAGAAACTCATTAAAGATTATTATGCCTCTTATGAGAAAAAAGATTGGAACATGTTAAGCTCCATTCTTGATACCGGGTTTGTTTTCAATAGCCCTGTTGATGAACACATTAACTTAAAGACCTATAAAGAAAAATGCTGGCCAAATTGCGAAAACACAAAAAAGTTTGACATTGAAAAGCTCATTGTTGATGGAGATGGGGGCTTTGTGACCTATAACGGCTGGACAAATAATGGCAAGATGTTCCGCAACACAGAGTATTTTAAAATTAAAGACGGTAAAATAGTAGAGAACTCATGTTACTTTGGCCCTGGTGTAAGTTATCCTAATAACACTGCAAAGTAAATTGTGGAGCCGGAGGGATTGCTCCGCTTTCCCTCCTAACCCGTATTGCAAAAACGCTATAAATGCTATCGCATTTCTGTTTTGTTCCATTTAAAAATAGTTAAGTACACTTAACTATTTTATACTTCACAAAACCTTTATAACGTTTTTGTGGCGTGGAGCCGGAGGGATTCGAACCCTCGTCCAAACAAGGAAACAACAAGCTTTCTACATGCGTAGCCTTATTTAATTTTGGTGTGATAGCCGCTAAAAGACAGACCAACTACCACCTTAGTTCCTTTAGTTTCGCCAAAATACCGGAACACAACTTTGACTATCCTGCCATTTTCGATGCTTCTGGCGGGCCGCCGGCTGGAGGGGCTTCCCGGGAAACATAGCTAGTTAAATCCTTCTGGATTAAGCAGCTAGGGCGTAATTAGATTCGCCTTCTGAATTTTGAGAACTGAGATTTACGAGCGATATTCACGAAGCTCGGCATGCTTACTTACTATTTCTACCTGCTGTCAAAACCTGTCGGCCCCAATGCATTTAGCAATAACAATACAAAGTTACACAAATTAGTGGTTAGTCATTAGTCGATAGGCGTAAGGCAAAACCTCTGCGGTTCTCTGCGCTTGCTCTGTGCTCTCTGCGGTAAATCTTTTAAAGCGGCAATTCACCTTGCACCCCGGTTTCTTTTGCAGATTCTTCCGGTCTGGGCGGAACCACTTCCGGTAACTTAATTGCAGGTTGTTGTACCGGCTTTTTATCGGGCGACATATTAAGGTCTTCTTTTATCTGATTGAGTCCTGAGCTCTCTTGTATATCACGCTGCACGCTGTTGGCCGCTTCTCTAAACTCCCTTAATGCTTTACCTAATGATTTAGCAACACCCGGTATGCTCTTCGAACCGAAAAACATAAGGAACACTACTGCTACAAGCAGGAATTCGCCTCCGCTGAAATCGAGAAATAAAAGGTGCGAAGAAGCCATTGTTAACTGATTTAAGATTGCAAAGTTATACCAAATATGATAATAGAAGCCGAGGATTAACTGGACATAACATATCGCCCCTACAGGGCTTGTATTACTCACATAACCATATAACTATTAAGATATCGTCCCGATAGGGACTATTATACCCTAGATTATATATTGACTTAATCAGCCCCAAAGGGGCTATATATTAATAGTAGTACAACGAGCTATTTGTAAAGCCCAATATGGGCGACATCCGTAATAATATTAATGCCTATTTCAAGAAGCTATGTATTTCATAAATAACTCAAAGCCCTTTAGGGGTTTGGGGTAAACACAACAAAAAAGCCCTGCAATATTGCAGGGCTTTAATATTATTGGTATGGTAAACCTTAGTTTACTGCTTTAGCAGTCTTAGGTTCTTCTTTCTTTTTAGCCTTATCGAAGTCTATTACAATTGGTGTAGCAATACATATAGATGAATATGTACCTACTATGATACCAATTAACAAGGCAAAAGCGAATCCTTTAATAGTTGTTCCGCCAAATATGAATATGGCAAGAATAACGAAGAAAATACTTAACGATGTATTAATAGTACGGCTCAATGTAGCATTCAGCGCGTAGTTAATAACTTCAGTTTTGTCTTCGCCCTTGTCAATTTCGCGTTTATGGCGTTTGGTAAGGTATTCACGAATCCTATCGAACACAACTACAGTGTCGTTCATCGAGTAACTCATAACGGTAAGAATTGCTGCTATAAAGTCCTGGTTAATTTCGAGCGAGAATGGAACAATACCTTTAAATATGGTAAATGCTGCCATAATCATAAGCGCATCGTGGAACAATGCTACCACAGCACCAAGGCCATACTGCCATCCGCGGAAACGAATGAATATGTATATGAACATAAGCAAACAGGCAAGTAATACCGACCATATCGCTTTCGATTTAATATCCTGCGATACAGCTTCGCCAACCAGTTCAGAACTCATTATTACATAGTGATTATTCAGTTTGCTTAAGCCAGCATTCAATGATTTTTCAACTTCACTTTCAGCTGTCTTCGATTGATCACCGATCATGTACGAAGTGGTGATTTTAACCTGTTCGCTGGTACCATAGGTTTGTACTTCAGGAGCTTTACCACCCAATGAAGGCGCAAGCACTGTTGCAACATTTTCTACTGTAGGCGGGCTGTCAAAACGAACTACATAGGTACGTCCACCTTTAAAGTCAACGCCCATATCATACCCTTTGCTCAGATAAGAAATCAAACCGCCTAATAATACAGCGCCCGATATTACATAATACAAATGCCTGCGTTTTACGAAGTTGATATTGATATTACGGAATGCATTGCGTGTAAATGTGGTATCGAATGCAATGGTCTTACCTTTCGAAAGTGTACGCTCAAACATTAATCGGGTAATGAATAAAGCGGTAAACAATGATGTTGGAATACCTATGATAAGGGTAGTTGCAAAACCTTGTATAGGGCCTGTACCGTAAGCATACAGTATTATACCCAAAATAAAGGTTGTTACGTTAGCATCTATAATAGAGTACTTGGCAAAGCCAAAACCATCTTTTATAGCAGTAGCCAATGTTTTACCCAATGCAAGCTCTTCACGTATACGTTCGAATATAAGTATGTTAGCATCTACCGACATGGCAATGGTAAGCACTATACCGGCAATACCCGGTAGGGTTAATACTGCACCAAGCGATGATAATATACCCAATACAAAGAATACGTTTATTAACATGGCAGCATCAGCTACACGGCCTGCCTGGTTGTAATACACAGCCATAAATGCAAGTACCAACAAAAGCGCTACAATAAACGATATAAGTCCAGAACGGATAGATTCTTTACCTAATGTAGGGCCCACAACGCTTTCTGATACAATGTGAGCAGGAGCAGGTAAACGGCCAGCCTTTAATATGTTTGCCAAATCGGCTGCTTCGTTAGGTGTAAAGTTTCCGGTAATAGATGATCTTCCGCCGGTAATTTCATTTTGAACTACTGGAGCTGAATACACTATATCATCTAATACAATAGCTACGCATCTTCCAATATTTTCTTTGGTAATACGAGCCCACTCAATAGCAGCAGCAGGGGTCATGGTCATTGCAATTTGCGGATGGCCTTGTCCTTGTTGTTCGTACTCAACGCGTGCATCGGTAATAATATCGCCCGATAATGGAGCACGTCCGTTAGGAGTGGTAATTTTTATAGCTATCAAAGAATATTTTGCAGAGTTGTCGTTAGCATCGGTACTAACCTTGCTTGCATTTTTAGGGCGTACCCATAAAAACCTTGCCTTAGCAGGGAACAGTGACCTTACTTGCGGAATACGCAGGTATGCGCCTACTTTAGCAGTATCTTCTGCACGTGCATAACCAAGGTTAGGTTCTTTACCATCTAAACGTTGCTTGCCAACACCCAATAAACTGAATAATGGGCTAAGTTTTTGGTTACCAAGTTTAGCTGAATCATTTTTAGCAGTAATTTTATTTTTACCGCTATCTGCTGCAGTACCGCCAAACAATTTATTATGTACATCGGTTGATGTGCTATCCGATTTTTTTGTGGAATCAGCAATTGCAACACCATTAGCATCAACTTTCTTTGCTGTATCTTTTATAGGGTTTGCAAGAATGCTGGCAAGGGTTTTGTTCATTAAGTCCAAATAACCCTGTACTTCTTCAGCATTATAGGTAGCCCAAAATTCAAGGTCAGCAGAACCTTGCAAGAGGCTTCTTACCCTTTCTTTATCGCTGATACCAGGTAATTCAATCAGAATTCTGCCGGTACCCGGTAACAATTGTATGTTAGGTTGTGCTACTCCAAACTTATCGATACGTGCCCTGAGTGTTTGCTGTGCTGTGGTTATAGCATCTTTAGCGCGGCTCTTTATAAGTGCAAGTACTTCGTCGTTGGTGCTGTTATAGTTAATAAAGTCCTTAAGTTCAATGGTCTGAAAATAGGTAGCAAGCTTGCCGTTAGGGTTAAGTTTTTGAAACTCTTCGCCAAACAAATCAATGAAGCTTTTTGTAGAATGCATGTGGTCATCACCCGCTGCCTTGAGTGCATTGTTGAAAACAACGTCGGGGTTGCTGTTCGACATTTTTTTAATAATGTCGCCTTCCGAAATTTCGAGGGTAACGTTCATACCACCACGAAGATCGAGACCTAAGTTGATACTCTTCTCTTTACATTCTTCGTAAGAATATTGAGCAATGAACATATCGTAAACGGTCTTGTTCTTAACCGAATCAAGGTATTGATCATTAGCCGCAACCGACATAGAGTCGAGGAAGTTCCTTTTACGTGCTGAATCGCCTTTAGCGAAATTATTGGCGAGCTTTATAGCGCCCGGCCTGGTTACAAATCCCTGAGCATAATCCTTTGCTTCACCTTCAGTTTTAGCCGAAAAATATGTGAACGAAAAATAATAAACACAAGCGAGAGCTAATAAAATAGCGAATAACCTTACAATACCTTTGTTTTGCATTTGTTCTTAATTTGGGTCGGCAAATATAGAAAAATATTAATTTGTTGGTCTACCACAACAGAATAGCTGCTCTTTAAAGGCAAAAATCAGTTTCAGAGTAGCCAAACGTCCTTTTTACTTTGCCAGATGAAACAACATAAGTTCCTCGATGGGGTATGGCAGTATTTTACCAATGTTAATATGCCTTTTTTGGGCTGTTTTCCGCAGTAAATCAGTATAGTTATAGGCTATAGAGCCTATAAAATGGACCTGCTTCTGGGTATAATCGGGGTATCGGCACACATGCTTTTCAAAAAAACTATCGAAGCATTTTTCAATCATTTCGGCAAAATAGGGGTGTTGCTTATGTTCACCTATAAACCTGCTAAAAGAGGCCAAAAAGCGGTTAGCCTCAGGCTTTTCATATACTCTTTTCTCTATTTCTTCCTTGGTAAGATGGTAGGTATCTTTGAATTTTTTTGCCAGTTCTTCCGGCAATTCATGGTTTAAATAGGCTTCTAATAAGTTTTTGCCCAAATGCGACCCACTGCCCTCGTCACCTAATATATAGCCGAGGCCACCTATTACGCTCATTATTTTTTCTCCATCGTAAAGGCATGAATTAGAACCTGTGCCCAAAATACATACAATACCTTCGGATGTAGCACAGGCTGCATGTGCAGCCCCTAATATATCGTGGTCTATTTTTGCCGATGCCTTAGGAAAGCATTGCAAGAGGGCATCTTTTATCAATTCGCATTTACTGCTACTGGAACAACCTGCACCGTAAAAATATATTTGTGTAACTACGGCGCCATGCGGTAAAGACGGTATAAGCGCTGACCTTATTTCTTCTACTATTTCGCCCTGCGACTTAAAATAAGGGTTGAGCCCATCGGTAAGGAAATGGTATATCTTCTTATTCTCGTCTGCTAAACGCCACGATGTTTTAGTAGAACCGCTATCTGCAATAAGTAACATTTTATAAAGAATGTGTAGGAGGTTAAGTCTTTTTTTTGCAAAAATGCTAAAAAGCCTGAAGCCCACCCACTATATTGTGCACTAATATTTAAAAAACGACATGTTTTTGAACAAATTAATTCAACCAAATGCGATAAAACGCTGAATTAATCTGCTGAAAATCATTTTATCGCAAAAAAACTATACTTTTGGGGAGCTTAACTGATATTCTTAAACATTGATTAAAAACCTCCAAATTTCTATGCGTATCCCCAAGGGCGCAATTCTTGCACTCAGCCTGTTCATCTTACTCTTTTCTTTTAATGCTATTGCCCAGAAAAAGAAGGCAAATACACCTACAGCAAATAAAGATAATTACAAAAAAATGTATACCGATGCCAATGAAATGGAAGGCGAAGGTTTTGTTGACTCATCATTACATACATTTTTGGCCCTGTATACCTTTGATACAAGTAATGCCAACATAGCCTATAATATTGGCAAGCTTTACCTGCAAACCCCTACCCACAAGGCAAATGCACTGCATTACCTCGAGCAGGCAGGCAACCATGTATCAACCAAATACCGCCCCGATGATCCTTATGAAAAAAGTGCCCCTCCGCTTGCCGCTTACTACCTTGCACAAGCACAGCATTTAAACTACCAATTCGATAATGCAATTGAAAACTTTAACAAGTTTAAAAAACTTATAAATAAAAAAGATTCAAGACAGGATACCTGTGATTACCTTATACAATGCTGTAACAATGGTAAATTACTAATGCAAACACCGGTAGATTGCAAAGTAGTAAATATAGGAGACAGCATTAACAGTACTTACCCTGATTATTGTCCTGTACTTAGTGCTGACGAGCAGGAACTTTTCTTCACTTCAAGAAGGCCTGCTTTGGGTGATTCAACCAAGGATATTTATGGTAACTATTACGAAGACATTTGGATGTCGTATGCAAAACCAGGCGGAGGCTGGACCATGGCCAAAGACATTGGTACTCCCGTAAACTCTGCAGGTAATGATGCAACCGTATCAATTTCGGCCGACGGACAAACACTTTTAGTTTATAAGGATAATACAGAAGGCGATGGCAATATTTTTGCCAGCTATCGTAAAGGTAATGTTTGGACAACCCCACAATATATTGACTCAGCCAATCAAGGTATAGTTAACAGCCCTTCGCGAGAGCCTAGTGCAAGTGTAAGCCCAGACGGACAAACGCTTTATTTTGTGAGCGATCGTCCCGGAGGCTTAGGTGGAACTGATATTTATAAAGTGAACTTACAGGATAATGGTTCATGGGGTGCTCCGACTAACTTAGGCCCTACTATTAATACTAAATACGATGAGGATGCCCCTTTTATACATCCGGATGATTCAACTATGTTCTTCAGCTCTAAAGGGCATAACACCATGGGTGGCTATGATGTATTTGTTACGCACCTGAATAACAAAGGTGAGTTTACGGAACCCAAAAACATGGGCTATCCTATAAACACTCCCGATGACGATATTTATTTTACACTTTCGGGTGATGGAAGACGTGCTTACTATTCATCTGTAAGACAAGGCGGTTACGGAGAAAAAGATATTTACGAAGTGCTTTACAACACTCCTATACCTGTGGAACCTGTGGCAGTACTTGTGGGCTATTTAAAAACACCTGATGGCTCTCCTATACCTAACGATGCTTTAGTTACAATAAATTCTCCCGGAGGAAAAAGCACCAAAGTAAGGGTTAACCCAAAAACCGGAAAGTTTTTGCAAGTATTAAAACCGAATACAAATTATAACGTAGCTATATCTTCTAACAACAAAACTGTATACAACCAGGCATTTTACCTGCCTGCCGATAGCTCCTATTTAACTTTGTCTCGTTCATTTTTCCGTACGAGCATTACACTTGGCGATACTACCAATATACTTGCACCTCATAAAAAACAAACAAAACCAATTGCAAGCAAAAAAACAGGTTCTATGTCTGGCCAATTTGTGGATGATAAAAAACAACCTATTGCTATGTTAAGGATACAGTTGGTGAACGATAAGGATTCTATTTTATCGACCACACTTACTGATAAGAACGGACACTTTACATTTAACAAGTTGCCTGAGGACGCAAATTATATGCTTAAGGCCGACGTGAATGACACTAAGCTAAAGCAAATGAAACGGCTCTTACTTGCCGATACAACAGGAAAAATTGTGCGCGATTTTGATACCCATAAAAAGGAAGATTTTTATTACAAACATTTACCTGTAGACCTGGCAAGCCTTCAGGCACTTGCAATTGATGACAATAAGCTTAAAGCTGCAAAGTATAGTAAGGATACTGCAAGCATGCCAAAATCTGACGCTGACTTTACACGTTACTTCGCTTACAACATTAAGGCAATAAATAATGCCGATGCTGACTTTACTGCATTAATAGATAAAATAGCGGCAAGCAATGGACAGGTTACTATAACTATAAACGGAAGTGCATCAAAAGTGCCTACCAGTTTATTTTCACGTAGTAACGATAAATTGGCAAAGCTGAGAGCTTCAGATGCACAAAGTGCCATAAAAAATGCCCTCAAGGCAAAGAAGATTGATATAACTAAGATAACATTTACTGTCAGCAATTCAGTTCAGGGGCCCAATTATCAGAATGATGCCACTGATCAGGTGAAGTATGAAAAGTTCCAGTTTGTAAAAGTTTACATTCACTAAAACAATTCTAATAAATATCATGAAAAAAACCCTAGTTCTTTTTATTTGTTTATTTTTTATTGCCGGTGCATTTGCCCAACAAAAATCTACTACACCGGCTAAGCATCAGGCTAAGCCGGCTATGTCGCCCGAAAAAATGAAAATGCTTTGCAAGCCCTGGAAGCTGGATACTGTAGAAAATTTTGGAGTATTTAAACCGGCTAGTGCAGCAGAACAAAACGACGGCGTTACCTTTTTAGCTGACAGTACACTGTTTTTAACCATGGAAGGTAAAGTAGCTACAGGCAAATGGATGAGAGGCTGGAGCGATAAAGTTATTAATACTGTTACAGGAGCTAATTCCGATAAAAAAATGATGTTCACCATCATGAAATTATCAAACGACTACATGGAATTGGAATACCAGATACCTGCTCCTGATCTATCAAAGACTCACTACTATTACTCAGTAAAGAAGTAATAAGGGCTATTAAATTATAAAGGAATAGAAAAGAAGCCGGGGATTATTTATTTCCCGGCTTTTTCATTGGCTGTTTCTGCTGTTGCTTAAGTATTTCGAAGAACCTCAGCATATTTTGGTTTGAAGGATCAAAGAACTTTACCCTATTCCAATATATTTTAGATTGCTCAATATTGCCCTTTATATACTCGCAGTTACCAAGGTAAGCAAGCGATATGATCATGCCATCTTTATTTTTAACACTGTCATTGCCCACTTTTTGTATGTATGCATTTGTTGCAGGTATGCCCGACCCACTAAAAGTAGAATCAAGTGACTGGTCTGAATAGCCTTTCCATTGGTAGCCTATAAGCAAATCGTTCCTGTTACTTATTACTAAAGAGAAAGCTGAATCGGCCATTTTATAGTTTTTACAATCATACGCTGCCCTACCCAGGTAGTAATAACTGTTCACATCGGTCTGGGTAATTTGAACGCGTTTTAAAAAGTAGGTAATTGCGCCATGGCAATTGCTGCCTAAGTAGCAAATAGTACCAATTTGAAAATAAATATCAGATGCATCGCCTGAAGCGCCTGAAGCAATAAGCATAGTGGCAGCCTGATTCATTTTTACAATAGCCAATGAGTCTTGGCCATTCTTAGAAAGCAACTTGCCATAATAGGTATAATCAGATGCTACTATTTTGGCATTTGACTGGCTGGCTTTTGCAAAGAATTTATTGATGCTAATAAGTCCGTTCTTATAATCCTTATTTTCAAATTGAGAATATGCTAAAACGCGATACAAATAAACATCTGAAGAATCCTTCATAAGCACTTTTTGTATCTCGCTTATGGCATCAGTATATTTTTTAGCCAGGTATAAAAACTTCGCATACCTGTCTCTTGCGCTCAATGCATCATTTAATGCCAGGTATTTTTTATACTGGGCTATAGCATCATCAAAGCGTTGTGATGCAGCAAGCATTTCAGCTTTTTGGCGGTAAGCAGGAGCAAAAGTAGAATCAACCTGGTTGGCTTTTTGGTAATACTGGTATGAGAGTGTATAGTTAGCTGCGTTCTGGTATATCATACCTTCCCTTAAAATGGCTATTACGTTTTTAGGGTTTAGGCTCAATGCTTTTTCGTATTGGCCTATAGCGTTCGATGCGTTGGAAGGATCTGCTGCCCATTGTGCATCACCCAAGTCAATATACAAGTCTTGGTTCTTCGAATCCATTAAAATTGCCTGGCTCAATAGATCGATTGCCTGCTTAAGGTCCCTGTTTTGAGCAGGTGCTCCTGTATATGCCTCTGCAATTTTAGAAAGCACAGTAGCATCCTTCGACTTTGATAAGGTTTTTGCCTTAAAGAAGTTATCGCTTGCGTCCTGACTCTTACCCTGGTTCAATTTAATTTTACCCTCACCTGCATAGTTCAATGCGTTGGTTGGGTTCATCTTTATTCCTTTGGTATAAGCCGCCTCAGCCGAATCTAATTTACCCCAGGCAAAAAAGTTTTCGCCCTCGTAAAAGTAATTATCGCCATTATCAGGCTTAGCATTTATAAGAACCTTAAAGGCTTTGTCAGCTTTTTCAAACTGCTCATCCTTTGTTATTTGTATGCTTTGTTTCAGGTCTTGCCCAATAGATAATGTTGCAACGAATAAACCCGTTGCAAGCATCGATATTTTCATGGTGTTGTTTCCTTTCATGGTACTGAATTTAATGGGGTCCAAAGGTAAAAAGATTTGTTAAATCGCCTGTTATCCTAATATCAACCCTCAATATTTAATAATCTCGGTGGGCACGGTAGCCGGCAACAAGCCTGCCCTTAAAATAATGCGCTGACCCTTTTCACCGGTAATAAATGCTATAAAGCCACTGCCAAGCCCTACCCTGGCCTCTCGTTTAATGGTATACATATTACGGCACAAAGGGTATTCATTCATTTTTAAATAGGCTTGGTAAGGCTGATAAAAGTCATTAATATTCGTGCTTTCCTTATGCGATATGCCCACCACCTTAACCTGGTTTAAAAACCTCATTACGGTAGAATCGTAATTATCACTTATCCAGTTTACACTTATAATGCCAATGGCATTAGGGTTTTTGCTTACGTAATCGATTACCTGCGTGTTCCCTTTTACAGCAAAACAATAAGCCGGGAAGTTTTTTCCATGATTGATACTGTCTTTTATATAACGCGAATTGCTCGAATTTTCGTGGTCAAATACCACTGCTATCTTACCTAATTTCGACTTGATGTTAACCAAGTCCCAGGTACTATCTTGACCGCTAAAAATAGCTTTTACCTTGTCTAATGTAAGTAGCGAATCGGCATTGGTATTGTTCACTATCAGTGCCATAGCATCGGTTGCTACTTTGGTTTGTTCAGGGTAATAGGTTTTCGAATGAAAATAATCTTCCTCGTCCTTTGTGAGCTTGCGCGATACTACTGCTAAACGTATAGTATCGGATGACAACAGGTCTTTAAAAACAGAATCTTCTGTTTCGTATTTAACATGTATGTGAACATTGCGGTAAAGGGCCTCGAAAACGTGTATTTCGGCATCTACAACCGGCTTATAGGCATCATCGGCAACAATATGTATAGAACCTGAAGTAGTAGTATCGGTGGGTGAATTTTTGTTTTGCCCGCAGCTAAAAAGGAATATTGAGAGTACTAAAGTAAAACCAAAGTTTCTTTTCATGTTCTTATTTTTTAACACAGCGTGCACTGAGTAAACAAAGTTACACAGAATTGAAATTATTGTTGGTCCTCGTTGCGCATTTGCCTGAAACGCTGAATAAACAGATATAACCTGAACAGGCCATAACCGGCCAAAGCACCACCAAGCAACCTGGCATTGGTAGGTTCTAAATTAAAAATATTAAAGCCGCCCATTATCATAACTACCCCTAATGCTATATAAAATAGGGACATCATGCCGCCAACGAACATCAATATCCTTGACGGATTTTCGTTACCTGCCATAGGAAAAAATTAATTAAGTGTAAAGCGAATAGGGATGTTGAACGATACCCTTACAGGGTGGCCATTTTGCATACCAACCGACCATCTTGGCATGGCTGATATAACCTTAACGGCTTCTTTATCGAGGCCTGGACCACCCGCAACACCCTTTAATACCTTAACGTTCGAAATAGAACCATCTTTTTCGATGATAAAGTTTATATAAACGGTACCGGTAATTTGTGCTTCTCTTTCCACTTCAGGGTAGTTAATATGTTCAGCAAGGTATTTATTTACATCGCCACCCGGGAACGTAGGCATTTGCTGTACTACAGTAAATACCTGATTAGCCGA
>JABDCA010000002.1:0-176 GCA_013288345.1 Bacteroidota bacterium
CTACATCAATTACAATATCGGCATTTATGCTTGGCTTAACCCTTGGTAGTTTCTATTTAACTAAAGTAACCGATAAAGTTCAAAATAAAATTAAGCTTTATGCCAAAATCGAGATAGGAATTGCGCTTACAGCAATTGTTATTTATGTTTTGTTTAATCAGTTAGTTCCTATATAC
>JABDCA010000002.1:186-155443 GCA_013288345.1 Bacteroidota bacterium
CCTATATACAGGTCTTTTTTTGAGCTGACAGGAGGTAACGTTTTTATATTCAGGTTATTGCAGGCCCTTGTACTGTTTGTGTTAATGGCTATCCCTACCTTTTTTATGGGTGCAACGCTTCCAATTTTAAGTGCCGGAATAATATCTCAGGGTTCAGGATTTACTAAAACACTGGGTTATTTGTATGGGCTAAATACTCTTGGTGCCATGTTTGGTGTGTTTATAAGTGCATATATAACGTTGGGTTCAATTGGTGAGTTTAATACAGTGCTTTTAGGCTGTTTTTTTAATTTGCTGGCGGGTACGGTTTTTTTACTCGCTAATAAGCAATACATGGAGCAACAAAGTGTTGTTGCGGTTCAAAATCCTGAAAAAGATATTCCGCTAGTTGATGATTATCCTGCCAAAACAAGAAATTTGGCGTTGTTTACGTATTGCATTATCGGTTTTATTTCTTTTGCGCTTGAAGTGGTTTGGGTAAGGCTATTTCAACTTTCATTAGGAACCGCTATTTATGCATTTAGTACGGTTATGATAATTTACCTGGGTGGGTCTGCCATAGGAAGTTATGCATGCAGTAAGTATTTTGGCAAGCTTAAGGCCCCGGTTGAAACACTTGGATTGATTCTTGTAGGACTTGGTCTGTATATTCTTGTTGGTTTGTATTTATTTGGCAAAACACTGCCATGGTATATTTCGGTCCCTCTAATAAAATTTAGTTTACTTCATTCCAAGGTTGTTCTAACGCCTTTAATAATTTTCCCTATTACTTTTTCGCTTGGTTTTATTTTTCCGCTTGTAAGCAGGGTATATGTTAATTCTAAAGAAAAAACCAGTAGTGGCATTGGTAAGCTATATTCAGCCAATACAATAGGATGTATTATAGGTTCACTCTTTTGTGGGTATATTTTTATTCCATATTTAGGTACAAGACTGACTATGCTTTTATTGTCAGTTGCAGGATGTATACTAGGGGCAATAGTTTTGTTTATGGGTGGAAATGTAATATCAAAAAGTATTAAGAGTATAGTAACACTTGGTACTGTAATAATTATTGTTTCGGCCTTTCTTTTAATTCCCGACCCATTTTTAAGGAGTTTACGCATGTATGAACATGGAAATATATGGTACCATAAAGAAGCTTCAGATGCGACTATTACGGTTTGTGGGTATGATAAGGAAGATCATGGTGGGAAAGAGCTATTTATAAATGGTACTTCCATGACATACCTTCAGGTTGAAACAAAAATAATGGCGCATCTGCCCTTACTGCTTCATCCTGACCCTAAGAACATGCTTGTAGTGTGTTATGGAATGGGGACGTGCTTAAGGTCTGCTGTAACACATAGTGATGTTAATTGTGATGTAGTAGAGCTGATTGGAGAGGAATTTGAAGTAGGTGATTTTTTTCATAGTAATGCTAAAGAGGTGCTGCAGAATAAACGTGTAAGGCATTTTGCTGATGATGGGAGAAACTTTTTGCTGATGCACGATAAAAAATACGATGTGATAACCATTGACCCTGCACCACCAATATTTAGTGCAGGAACCGTAAATCTTTATTCAAAAGATTTCTTTATTCTTTGCCACCAAAGGCTAACCAGTAATGGAATATTATGTTTATGGATACCGCCTAGCGGTGTTTCAGAAGTAAAAATGATTATGAAAAGCTATCAGGCGGTATTCCCAAACACTTATGTATATCGGGCCCCTACTTGTAAAGGCTTATACATGGTTGGTTATATGAATTATTCTCCACCTAGTATTGCTCGATTTGATTCAGCAACCCATGACTCGGCTATAATGGCAGATTTAAATGAATGGAGTGGTGCAGACCGAATATCGCCTTCAGAATTACCTGGCCTTAAAACACTGTCCCCTTCTCAACTGGCCGCATTTATTACAGGAGAAAAAGAAGTTTCTGATAACCATCCATATACTGAGTTCCCTTTATGGAGAAAGTGGTACGCGCCTGCTGACTACAATAAAATACTTGATATTAGTAATTTATAGTTATATCTAAAATTGAAGCTTTTTATTTAAAACAGAGCACATGTTGTTTCAATTATGGAACGAATAAACTAGCGAGGCGTTGTATTTATCCTGAAGTCTTCCTTTGAAAGTGTGTTTACTGTTTGATTTATAGGAAGTACAGCATCCCGCAGGTATAAATTTACATTTTGAGAGGTGTTGAAGTTGTTATATACAACTGTGTCTCCGGGGGCATAGTGATCCTTTATGTTTTTAGCTATAATCGAATATGGATTAGCTGGAATTGCTTCACTCCTTGCTTTCTCAACATTCCCATTAACATCATAATAAGTAAACCAATATCCCTTAAAAGGGATTTTATAACACATTACATTTAATAGAACATGTGCTGAGATTATTAATATTGAAAAGAGCTTTAATGATAATGTATTACTGTTCAATAACCTATATAAGGCATATCCTAATAGTATCATAAAGTAAGGAGACACAAAAGCCCCAAATCGGCTTAGAACCAGTGAATTTATATGTCCTGATTTAATAGCACATAATTGCAGGAAGATAATTGCTGAGCAGATTAAAATGCTCAAAAATGCAAGTCTTGTTTTATCTTCTTTAGTAATACCGGTCTGAAAAAACGCAACTGCAACAGCTATAACTGGAATCGTTAATACGTAGAAAAAACTGGAGTTTTTATATCCTAAATATTGAAAATAATACCCACAAACAGAGTTAATGAAACAAATAGTGCCCATTACCAGGCTGATTAAAGAAGTATGGGTTTGAGCCGAAGATTGTCTAAGAATATATTTATCCTGTATTCCCATATTTATCAAGCCTGACTGCCCTCCATTACTCCACCATAACATAAAAAATAGAAGACATATAAAAAGCGCAAAGCCAATTTGAATCAGGAAATTGTTTTTAGTTGTTATATATCTGTAACAAGCATATAATAAATGCCCAACGAATATATATGCGGCAAAATAATGCCCTAAGAAACTTATTGCGTAAATTAATCCAAGAATGATAGACCATCCCAGCTTGGATCTTAAATTGGGCAAGTTGTTGCTTTCTATTTTTAAAACAACTAAAGATGCTAATAAGGTCATCATAGTTACAAAGCTATAACCCCTTAAGTCGTGCCCCATTTGTATTACAAATGGATTTAATGCAAAAAATAAAGCACAGATAGTAGCTGCTTTAATAGTTAAGAATAAGCGCTTGGTAATGAAATAAACTAGTAAAATAGAAATCACATAAAACAAGGCACTGAGCCCTCTCAATAATCCATCATCTACATAAGTAAGCTTTATGAAATAATAGAGCAACATATTATACCCAACCATATTGCCATTATAGCTTGCCGTATTTTCAAGTACATTCGGTAACGTATTCCTTGCCCAATAATCATTCTGGGTAAACACTTTCTTTTCAAGCGGAATTGAACTCACGGCCCAGGTGTTATTAATAAGGTGGGAGTGGCCAAGCCCGGTTGCAGTGTTAAGGGTAAGCATCTCATCACCTGTGAGCCTGTATTTGTTTATAGAATAAAAGCCTAATAGTATTCCTGAAAACAACAATAAAAGGATTATACCATATTTTGTAAAGAGTGCCTTCAAATGTTTTTCTGTAAAGGATTATTATAGCTACCAAAGTACAGAAAAAATACCGTACGTTGTAAAAACCTAATAATTGTTGGTGCTATTAAGGCTTTCATTTTTATGGATTTAAACACATAATAATCAGATTATTATATATATTTGGAATGTATAACTCATCGTTTCCTCAAATACCCCTAGATCTCTTTATGGCCGGCGGCGATTCGTTTGTTTTTAAACAATTTATAGTCAAGCAAAATAAGTGTGCCATGAAAGTTGGTACCGATTCGGTATTACTTGGCGCATGGGCAGATTTGCCGCCTTCGGGCAGAGTGCTTGATATTGGAGCCGGGACCGGAATAATTGCCATGATGCTTGCCCAGCGCTGTATTGCACATATTGATACTATTGAAATAGATGAAGATGCCTTTAAACAAGCCGTTGAAAACTGTAATAATTGTAAATGGAAAGACCGTTTGAGTGTTCATCATACATCATTCCAGGATTTTACCTTAGCTGGATCTAAAAAATATGATGCTATAGTTACCAATCCTCCCTATTTTTCTAATTCTTTGCAGGCTGCATCTGAATCGCGAACCAAAGCACGCCATACTAGTACACTTACTTTCGAAGAATTAATAAATGGGATAAAATCATTGCTTCATCTTAAAGGAACTTTTGCAACTATATTACCGAGCAAGGAATCGGAAAAATTTGTTGAGATTGCCACGAAAAATGGTTTGCATCCCATACGGATGATGCGTATACAAACCACTTCATCAAAAGAGGCAAAGCGCGTCCTTATGCAATTTGCATTTCACCGAAAGTCTTTTTCCGAAAGCACATTGGTAATTGAAAACCCCGATCATTCTTATACATCGGACTATAAACAGCTTACCCGCGATTTTTACCTAGGATTCTGATAACTTAATTGAGGCCATCAAACCCGATTTGGTTTACTTTTGTAACCAGAGGTGAGGTATTTCATAAAAATAGCATTTACGGGTACGGGTTACCATGGCTGGCAAAGTCAGGCCAATGCCGATAAAACTGTTCAGCAGTTTTGTGTAAAAGCTATGGAGAAAATCCTGAGGCATCCTGTTTCTTTGCAAGGTGCAGGCCGCACCGATGCCGGTGTACATGCCGAAGAACTGTATGCCC
Organism: Bacteroidota bacterium; assembly: GCA_013288345.1. Classification (GTDB taxonomy): domain Bacteria; phylum Bacteroidota; class Bacteroidia; order JABEUT01; family JABEUT01; genus JABEUT01. Next base: position 4,938 of record JABDCA010000002.1, read on the forward strand.
ATTTCGATACACCAAAAGAAGACCTGGTAACTAATAAAGATACCTGGCTACATAAGTTCAATTCAGTTATTCCATTTTCAATTGCCTTTAACGATATCATTGCAGTTAAGGCGGAGGCGCATGCCCGTTTTGATGCAGTTTCACGAACCTATAAATATGTAATTACTACTCAAAAAGACCCCTTTCTGATAGATTTTGCATATCATTTTCCTCATAAGCTCGATGTGAAAAAAATGAATGAAGCATGCCGATTGCTGAAAGAGTATAAAGATTTTTCGAGCTTTAAAAAAACACATACACAAAATAAGACTGACATTTGTACTATTAAATATGCACATTGGGAAAAACAAGATGAGAAACTTATATTTACCATTACCGCCAACCGATTTTTACGGAACATGGTACGTGCTATTGTGGGGACAATGATAAATGTAGGTAATGGAAAATGTACAGTAGAGGATTTTTGTCGTATTATTGAAAACAAAAACCGTTCGCGTGCCGGGGCATCTGTTCCTGCCTGCGGATTATACCTAACAAAAATAGAGTATCCGGCTAAGGTTTTTTTATAAATGGAATATGTATAAAGCAATAATAAGACCAGTTCTCTTTCTTACTTCACCTGAAGTTAGCCATGCTTTTACTATACGCCTGCTTAAAATTGTTTGCGCTATTCCAATACTAAATGTAATCTTTAAAAGATCATTTACTCTTGAAAATCCTTTGCTGGAGAGGGAGATTGCGGGTGTTAAGTTCAAAAACCCAGTGGGCCTCGGAGCAGGGTTCGATAAAAATGCAACCTTTTTTCATGAAATGGAATATCTGGGCTTTGGCTTTGTAGAGGTAGGTACTGTTACGCCATTGGCGCAACCCGGTAACCCTAAGCCTCGCTCTTTCCGGTTGCCAAAAGATAAAGGGCTTATAAACCGAATGGGATTTAATAACGATGGGACCCAGATCATAGCTGAAAGATTAAAGAAAAGGAAAACAAAAATTGCAATAGCAGGAAATATTGGTAAAAATAAAAATACACCTAACGAAGAAGCATTTTCAGATTATGAGAAGTGTTTTGATGCCTTGTTCGATCACGTAGATTATTTTGTGGTTAATGTAAGTTCGCCAAATACTCCGGGCTTGCGCAGCTTACAGGATAAGGAGCCCTTAAAGAAAATACTGCTCGGGTTACAAGCAAAAAATAAAGCTAAGCCTAAAAGCAAGCCTATATTCTTGAAAATTGCCCCCGATTTAACCAGCGAACAATTAGATGATATAATTGAAATTGTCCCCGAATGTGGTATAGCGGCAGTTGTTGCAACCAATACTACTTTGTCCAGGGAAGGATTAAAGTCAGAAGGAATTGAGACTATAGGAGCAGGTGGCTTAAGTGGCTTGCCATTAAGGAAGCGGGCCACTGAAGTGGTGAGATATTTGCATGAAAAATCGAAAGGAGCATTTCCTATAATTGCTTCAGGTGGTATACATTCTGCCGAAGATGCATTAGAGAAGTTAGATGCCGGGGCTATAATGGTAGAGTTATACACTGGCTTTATATATGAGGGTCCTATGTTGGTTAAGCGAATCAATAAGGCTATTCTGAACAGGGTAAAGCAAAAACAGATATGATCTGCTTCCCTAACGCGAAAATAAATATTGGCTTACGCATTCTCGAAAAGAGGGCGGACGGATATCATAATATCGAAAGCGTTTTTTATCCTGTTGGCTGGAGTGATGTATTGGAAGCAATACCGATGGATGGGTTTGGTAAAATAGAATTGCATTTGTCAGGTATTCCTGTTCCAGGCAGGCGCGATGATGATAATTTATGCGTTAAGCTATACAAAGCGCTATTAAAAAAATACAAGCTTCCATCGCTTAAAGTCTGGTTGCATAAAACCATTCCTATAGGTGCAGGCTTAGGTGGTGGTTCATCAGATGCAGCGCATTTTATGAAAATGCTGAATGAAATGTGTAAGTTGAATCTTACACAAGAGGAAATGAAGGAATATGTTGGAGCTTTAGGTAGTGATTGCGTATTTTTTATTGATAACAAACCAGTACTTGCATCAGGCAGGGGTGAGATAACGGAGGCAATAAAACTAGAGTTGAGTAGTTATTTTATTGCAATTGTTTACCCCGAAATGCAGATAAGTACACCGGTTGCCTATGGCCTTGTTTCACCTAAACCTTGTAATGATTCGTTAAAGGATATAGTGCTCAATAAAAAAGTGATGGATTGGAAAAGCTGCCTGGAGAATGATTTTGAAAAACCGCTTTTTGATAAGTATCCGTTAATTGCTGAGGTAAAACAATCGCTTTATAACGAAGGAGCTATATATGCAGCTATGACTGGCAGTGGTTCGGCTGTGTATGGAGTTTTTAGAAATAGGATTGATATTGCATCCAAGTTTCCTACATATAAAACCTGGTCGGGTGAATTAAAAGCTAATCAATGAGATTTATTTACTCGCTTGGGATAAGGGTTTACGGATTTGCAATTTTAATTGCAAGCCTTTTTTAATGATAAAGCCGGGAAATGGAAGAATGGGCGGAAGGATATTTTTGCGAATCTTACAAAAGCCTTTCTTGATAACAAGTCACCAGTTATTTGGTTTCATTGTGCATCGTTAGGTGAATTTGAGCAGGGTAGGCCTGTTATAGAAGCATTTAAGCTTAAGTATCCTAAATATAAAGTATTGCTTACTTTCTTTTCTCCTTCGGGGTATGAGGTGCGTAAAAATTATGCAGGTGCTGACTATGTTTTTTATCTCCCATTAGATACTCGTTCAAATACGAAGAGGTTTGTTCAGATAGTAAACCCTACTATTGCAGTTTTCGTGAAGTACGAATTCTGGTATAACTATATGAATCAGTTACATGATAAGGGAATTCCATTGTACCTTATATCTGCCAAGTTCAGGGGCGACCAGTACTTTTTTAAATGGTATGGTAACTGGTTCAGGGGGCAATTGAATTTATATGCAAAGATTTTTTTACAGGATGTTGACTCAGAGGAATTGCTTAATAGTATTCGGGTTAAGAATAAACAATTAGCTGGCGATACACGTTTTGATAGGGTAATAGCTATCGCAGAACAAGCAAAATCTGATGCGATAATTGAATCTTTTAAAGGCAACAACAAACTTTGGATTTGTGGAAGTACATGGGAAGAAGATGAAAAACAAATTTTAAGTGTTTACAAACGGTTGGAAGAAATCGGCCAAAAAATTAAACTCCTTATTGTACCGCACGAAATAGGGGAGAAGCATGTGAAACAAGTAATTGAACAATTCAATGCAAAAAAATATTCAGAAGTAAATAGCGAACAAGCTAAAAACCTGAATGTATTGGTGGTAGATAAAATGGGAATGCTATCAGCTTTATATCGCTATGCCAATGTTGCATATATAGGTGGCGGATTTGGCAAGAACATACATAACCTGCCTGAAGCGGCTGTATTTGGTTTGCCTGTAGTATTCGGTCCTAACTATCATAAGTTTACCGAAGCCATAGATTTGATAGAGTGTAAAGGTGGGTTTACAGTTTCGAATTCCGAGGAGTTGAGCGATAAAATGAAGAACTTATTCAATGATGCGAATTACTGTCAGCAATGTGGTAGGGCTGCAAAAGCGTATATATATAATGGTAGTGGCGCTACAGAAAAGATACTTACTGAACTTGAGAAAGTAGCAAAGCCCTAGTTGCCCATAGGGTTATCCACCTTTGGGCAGACATCTTTTTTTACTCCATTAAAAAAATATTTCAATCCAATTCTGAGCTCGTATGCTCTATATACTATATCAGTTGGTTTTGGTAATCCATCTTTATAATAACTAGAATAGGAAGTCATAATATCATGATTATAAAATGCTTCGATAAATGGCCTTATGGGGCTATCCCAAACTGCTTCAACTCCCACGCCAATTGCGCCTGTAACATGCAGGGCATCAAAATGCGCAATTACAGGAGCATATACTTCAGACTTTCTAATTAAAAGGTATTCCAATCTAGGGCCAATTAAAAAATAAGGCACAAAGCCGGTTTCTTTAAAGTTTATTTTCAGGTAATTATTGAATGATAGATAATTTGTTTTGTTCACCAAAGTTTGATTCGATGGGGCATTCAATACCTCCGTTGTTCCCATAAGGTTATACTCTAATTCTGTCCTCCATCTGTAAATGGGGTGATGGAAGAATTCAGCAAGAACAGCACCATTGCCTCGGAGTCGGTATTTTTCAGTTGCCAATGGTCCTTCAGGGTCCCATACCTCTTTTCCGTAAGTAATGCCACCGGCAATCCCTATTCCATTAAGAATATTCTTTTTGGTCCCTTTGGGGGTAATCTGAGCATGTGTAGTGAATACAAAAGAGAAAGACACCAAAGATAGAACAAGTAGTTTCTTCATTTATACGCTCATGGCTTCTGCGGTTGGGGCAATTTTTTTAGCCAACCCCTGTAGTACCTTACCCGGCCCAACCTCATAAAATATAGTTGCTCCATCTGCACTCATGTGCTGTATGGTTTGTGTCCACCTTACCGGTGCCGTAAGCTGGGCAATAAGGTTTTTCATTATAGCGGCCGGTTCAGTTTCAGGTAATGCATTTACGTTTTGGTAAATAGGGCAAACAGGTTTATTAAACTTGGTAGACTCTATTGCTTGCGAAAGTTCAACCCTTGCAGGTTCCATTAAAGGTGAGTGGAATGCACCGCCAACAGGTAATATAAGCGCGCGCTTAGCACCTGCTGTTTTCATTAATTCGCAGGCTTTTGTTACGCCGGGCACACTGCCCGAAATAACCAGCTGCCCCGGGCAATTGTAGTTTGCAGGCACTACTATTTCATCTGTTATCGATGCACATATTTCTTCCACTTTAGCATCATCTAGCGCGAGCACAGCAGCCATAGTAGATGGGGTTGCTTCACAGGCCTTTTGCATAGCCATTGCGCGCTTATAAACCAATATAAGCCCATCTTCGAAGCTTATTGCTTTAGCGGCGGTAAGTGCAGAAAACTCACCAAGAGAATGCCCTGCTACCATATCGGGAGTAAACTTGTCTTCCAGTGTTAAAGCCAATACCACTGAGTGTAGAAATATAGCAGGCTGGGTTACCTTTGTTTGTTTCAATTCTTCATCTGTTCCTTCAAACATTATGTCTGTTATTCGGAAGCCTAAAACAGAATTACCTTTTTCAAATAGCTCCTTAGCCATAGCAGAGCTTTCATACAGGTCCTTGCCCATACCTTTAAACTGAGAACCTTGCCCGGGGAATATGTATGCCTTTTTCATAAATGCAATTAGGTGATTAATGCAGCTAAGGTATAAAAATCGGTAAGTGCTTTTCCATTGCTTCGCCTAATTTTATGAATAATACGATGAACATATTTAGCAATAAGTTGTATTGGTATATAAGGAAGGGGTATAGATAAATTACTATCTTTCGGAGCGCTTTATTGTTAAAATGAAACACCCACTCATACTGATATTTTTATTTTTTTTCTGTCATTTGCAATCAAATGGTCAGGGAGAGCTATCAGGTGCTATAACTGTAAAGTTTATTGATGAGCAGCAAAAGCCTATTGATGGGCTTTTGGTACAGTTAATGAAAGCAAAAGATTCTTCGCTGGTGCTTTCTTCCTTTTCCGGTTCAAATGGTGAGGTTCAGTTTATTAATGTGAAAAAGGGCAGCTACTTTGCTTATGTTGCACAGCTTGGCTACGATTCTTATAAATCTTCTGCATTGGTAATAGATAATGCACATTTAAAAATTATTTTACCGGATGTTGTTTTGCATGCCAAAGTGCTAAAAGAGGTTACTATCGTATCGCAAGTCCCATTTGTAGAAAAACAACCTGATATGACAATAGTGAATGTAGATAAGAGTCCTATGACTGCCGGAAGCAGCACAATGGAGATTCTTGAGCGTTCGCCCGGTGTAATTATTGACGCGAGTGATAACATAAATCTGCAAGGCAAAACAGGAGTTACCATAATGATTGATGGAAAGAAGGTTGCAATGTCGGGTAGCGAACTAGGAGATATGCTTAGGGCGATGCCTGCCGATGCAATTGAGAAGATTGAACTCATTAACAACCCGGGCGCTAAATACGATGCGCAGGGTACAGGTGGCATTATTAATATAGTATTAAAAAAAGGCAAATTATTGGGCATTAATGGAACAATTAACGGTTCATATGGGCAAGGAGTGTACCCTAAAGCTAATGGAGGGTTTACTTTAAACGACCGCACAAAGAAGTTTAACCTTTTTCTTAACTATACCTATTCATATAGAAAGAATCTGAAAGACATTACCATGGAACAAAATTTCTACAATGGTTCTCAGTTGACAGAGAATACACAACAATACAGCAACTATATTATTCCTAATTACTTTAATGTTTTGCATGCAGGTGCCGATTTTTTTGCTTCAGATAGAACTACAATTGGTTTTGTATTCGATGGTAATATTCGCAGGTATCAATATAACGAGTCAAGTAATTCAACTACAGATAGTAGTGGATTATCACCTTCATACTCCTCAAGCATAGCTTCAGATAATGGTAGCGAAACGCAGTATTCTGGCGAGCTTAATTTTAATCATAAATATGATTCTTCAGGTAATAAAACATTAAGTGCTACGCTCGATTATATGAACTATGCGTTTAATGATGTTCAGCGATTTATGAATAATTATCCTGCAAACGAAGGGTCATTTGTGCAAGCACCTCTTATATATGGCCAAATACCATTCGTTGATCAGATATATATATTCCAAACTGACTATACTGCACCTCTTAAAAATAAATCCAAACTTGAAGCCGGTGTTAAGACAAGCTATGTTTCACTCAATGCAGATACAAAATTCTTTCTCGGAACGGATAGCTCAGCACCTATCGATACCACGCAGACAGAAAATTTTACTTATAAAGAGAATATCATTGCAGGCTATATTACCTATTCAAAATCATTGAAGCGCAGTGATATTTCTATAGGCTTGAGAACTGAGGAAACCATAGCTACCGGTAACTTAATTACAAATGGAAAAGAGTTTAAGCGCAATTACCTCTATTGGTTCCCTCATGTAACCTATTCCGATACATTGAACCGTTTTAATAATCTTGAGGTCTCAGCAGGAACAAGGTTTAACAGGCCCGATTATGATGAGTTAAACCCATTTAAGAATTACACTAATCCAACCACTTATAGCCAAGGTAACCCAGGACTTGTGCCCGAATATGAATATGATATAAATGTATCAGATGTGTTTAAGAGTATTTATGTTTTTACATTAAGTTACGCTGGAACCCAACACCCTATTGATGCTGTGCATATACCTGCTCCTGGTGAACCTGGTGTTACTTTAATTACGCAGCAAAACCTACTATGGAATAATTATTATGGATTTAATATTTCAGCTTCACCACAAATTAAAAGATGGTGGACAAGTAATAATTACGTTGAGATGTTTTATAATCAATATGCTGCTAATGTTTCTCAAACACCCATCAACACCGGAAAATTTATCTTCAATGGGAATACCGATAATAATTTCTCATTGGGCAGCAAGTTTTCAATTGAAGTAAGTGGCCAATATAGTTCAGGAGGCTTTTGGGGGTATTTCCAATCTTCAGCCAGATGGTCAGTTGGTGGCGGTATTCAAGGTAAGTTTCTGAAGGACAAATGTACCGTTAAGCTCAGTGTTAATGATATTTTCAATACTTATTACTTTAATTCTTCGAGTGCTGTATTTAATTATACTGAAAGTTATTTAGTTAGGAGAGATTCCCGAGTAGCTGCAATATCTATTACATATAGGTTTGGTAAAACTTATTTACCTGAAGATGATAAATCGAAAAAGAGCGAACATGTTCGCGATAACCCCGGGAATGGTTTATAGATGTGCACTGCAATCCTGAAACAGGATAAATAGGTATTTATCCAATACCTTTCGTTAAAACTCTGTTAAAAAAAGTTAAGGCCCGAACTTGATACTTTTCGCACATTACCAAGCTATAAGAGCGCCATAAATTTGCTGTAACAAAAGATGATAGCTAATCGTCTTACGGCAAATACAAGTATAATGTGGAAGCAAATTAAATTACTTTTTCTCTTTTTGATAGTTTGCCAATTGGTACTTGCGCAAAAGCCTGGCACTATCAATTTAAAGATGGCTGACGAACAACAGAAGCCTTTGGATGGAGTATTTGTGCAATTGGTTAAGTCGAAAGATTCAACTATGGCGCAATATGCCATAACAGCCCCAAATGGCACCGTCGAATTTACAAATGTTGCTAAAGGAAAATATATAGTATATGTTTCTCAAACCGGTTTCGAAAATTATTTTTCATCGCCTTTTGTAATTGATAGTACGCATTTGCAGGTTAACCTGCCAGATGCTGTCCTGAAAGCAACATTGTTAAAAGAAGTAACAGTTGTAAGTAAAACGCCAGTAATACAGCATTTTGCAGACAAAACGGTGGTAAATGTGCAGGAAAGCATACTTGCCGCTGCCGGAAGTGTTTTTGATGTGTTGCAACGTTCACCTGGTGTAATGGTCGACCAAAACGATAATATAAGTTTACATGGCAAGGCAAATGTAATGGTTATGATTGATGGACGGATTACCCCGATGTCTGCTGGCGATTTAGCCAACATGCTTAGGGGTATGCCCGCTGAATCAGTTGAAAAAATTGAATTTATTACCAATCCCGGAGCCAAATACGATGCAAATGGTACTGCAGGCATTATTAATATAGTATTGAAGAAGGATAAGCGCTTTGGCACTAATGCCACTGTATACGCTGGGTATTCGCAGGGTATTTATCCAAGGACAAATGATGGATTTAGTTTTAACGACCGTACCGGGAAGTTCAATATTTTCTCGAGCTATAACTATTCTTACCGTGGAAGCACCAATATAATTGGAATGCATAGCAATTTCTATAACGGTAACAATTATACAGGAGGTACTATACAAAATGAGTACTTGAAAATTGCAACTATTTCTAATACGGCAAGGGTAGGGGCTGACTTTTTTGCATCTGATAAAACAACTATAGGGTTTATAGCCGATGGTTCTGTATCGGGTTTTAATACAGCTGAATCGACTACTACGTATGTATATGATAGTCTTAACAATAGCCAGTCCTATAATAAAACAAGCAGCTACTCGCCTAACACTACCTATAACTATGCAGGCAACCTGAATCTGAAACATAAGTTTGATTCAACAGGACGTGAGTTATTAATAAATCTTGATTACGCGAATTACAGGAATACTGCAGACCAGACTATTAATACCTACTACTATAACCTTGATAATTCTGAGGCTTCAAGCCCAACTGCATTGTATGGTTCACTTCCGGGTATGCTTGATATTTATTCATTTAAAGCAGACTATGATGGACAACTCGGAAAGAAAGGAAGCTTGCAAGCTGGTATTAAGTCGAGCTATGTTAAAACAGATAACAGCGTTAATTTTTACGACGGCGCTAATAGCTCTGCACCAGTAGATACAACTCAAACCAACCACTTTATATATTCTGAAAATATAAATGCAGGATATATAACTTATGGGCGTAATATCAGTAAGGCAAGCATACAAGTCGGACTCAGGGCTGAACAAACAGTTGCTCAGGGTGACCAGGTTACTACCGGACAGGAATTTTCGCGCAATTATTTGCAATTATTCCCCAATATATCTATTAATGATTCTCTTTCGGCCAATAACCAATTGGGCTTTTCGGCAACGCGCAGGATAGACAGGCCTACCTACCAGCAATTGAATCCATTTAGTTTGTATATAAACCCAACCTTTTATTTACAGGGCAACCCTTATTTGGTACCTCAAAGCGCTTACAGTTTTCAATTATCTGATACCTATAAGGAAAATTACACCCTTGCCTTTACCTATACACGTACCATTAACCCTATTATAACTGTAATTGTACCCATAGCAGGCAGGCAGAATATAATACAACAAACAGAGGATAATTTAGGCTCATCAGATTACTATGGAGTGAACGGTACGGTTGCCTGTCCGATTACAAAATGGTTTACAACAACAACTTTTGCCGATGCATATTTCAATCACTTTAACGCAAATCTATCATCCACTCCATTAAATTCCACCAGGTTTTTGTACGATATAAATACCGATAACATATTTACCATATCCAAGAAAATAACGCTCGATATAAATGGCTATTATGCTTCGGGCTATGATCTCGGATACTTATTTATAAAACCACAGGGTTCTGTATCCATTGGTATTCAAAAAAAGATACTTAATAACAAAGGCACTATCAAATTGAATGCTTCTGATATATTATGGACCGAAATTACAAATGGTGTTACAGCTTTTACCGGCTATAATGAATCTATATATGTGCGCCGTGATACAAGAACAGTAGGTTTTTCTTTCACCTATCATTTTGGCGGAACCTCTACATCGCAGTCAGTGCATAGTAAGGGTGGTGCCGAAGATGAAAAGAAAAGAGCAAATACAGCAGGCTAAAAAAAACAACAACAGCTTCTAACCTCCGGAGAAGCACAAAAAACAAAAACAACATGAGTATTGAAGAAATCAAAAACAGATTCTCGGGAGATGTAGAAGCATTATCGTATTTTGAAATGCTGCGCTGGGGTGGTAAAAACCGTTGCGCTTATTGCGAATCGGAAAAGATAAGCGCAAGGCAGATAGATAACCGCTTTCATTGCAGTTCCTGCCGAAGGACCTTTTCGGTTACAGCCGGAACATTTTTACACGGTTCTAAAATCCCGTTAAAGGCATGGCTTTATGCATTTGCATCCATTAGCAACTCTACAGGCAGGTTTTCAATCCGCCAATTACAGAGAGATATAAGGGTATCTTATACTACAGCATGGCAGATGTACCAAGATATTAAGAAGCTTTTACCTCGTGCTGAAGAGAAGATATCTTCCGGCGAATTGTTTGAGTATATGTGCCGGAAAGCAATTAGTCCTGATAATAATGAGGAAGGCAAAACACCTGCAATGGCAAATAAATTGCTTGTAGCCTGATAATAAGATGTTGAGAGTTAGGTAGGAGTCACTCAGAACCCGCTAGAGTGGTAGGCCTTTGGTGTGCAGCCGTAATGTTCACGGAAAAGGCGGATGAAAGAGCTTGAGTTCTCGAAGCCTACTTTCCTACACACGTCTTCAATTTTGTTAGAACTCTCAGTAAGTAGCTCGCGGGAGTATTCCAGCCGCTTTTCTACGTGGTATTGATGCGGAGTAGTGTGAAACAATTCCTTAAAGGCCCTTTTGAAATGATGGGGTGAAAGGAAAGCAATATGCGATACTTCATCAATGCTTATGCGTTTTTCCCTATGTGCATCCATATAGTCTTTTGCTATAGTAAGGCGACGGAATAATTCGGTACGGGTAGAAAGCTTAGCGCTTTTAAGTTTGTCTATATCCTGCTTCAGATTTTTATGTACGTTTAATAAGCGTATAAGAAGGCTTGCATAAAGGCTTTGCAGGTCGTATTCTTTTTTCCATCCAACATTCTCTTCGTCCATTAACTTTCTCAGTATTTGGAAAGTATATTGCAATTCTCCATCCATTTTATAACTCTTTTCAAAGAAAGCTATGGGCTGATCTGCCGTCTTAAATGGATCGTCGAGTAACTTATCTTCAGGTGTTACTATCGATTGCAATATCTCTGATACAAAGCTTGGTTTAAAGGCAACCAGTATCATTTCCTGTCCTTTGGTTCCGTTAAATGCAGTGCGGTAGTGTTGGCCCTGATTAATTACAAGGTAGCTTTTCGAATTGATTACATGATCGTGGCTGCCAACCCTATAGTATTGTTCTCCATTAAGCGCCAGGCGTATGGTAAGGCGGGAAACATGGTCTGCTGTCTCTTCAAGGTCATCCGAACGTAACATCATAGAGCCATTATCAAGCTTTACCATATTATCTGCCGAATGGGAGCAATACACATTACCCATTAAAATAGATTGTGCACTATTGCAGTATGGGCAGAGGTTAGTAGTCATTCGCGCAAATCATCAGTATTTGATTTACCAAATGTATTACCCTTGAAGATGAAAGGTTTAAGCGCTGTTGTTAATAGATGTTAAACCCTTTTTCTATTTAACACTTGTTAACACTACTTTGCAGATGGTGGTGAATCGGTAGGTGCCGAATCGGGCGCTTTAGGCTTTTTAAAGTTCCTTATGTTGTATTGTATGTTAAACATAAAATAACGCTGCAACACCTGTGTCTGACTATCTTGTATATAGGTATCAGTAACAGTGCGCGAAATGCTTTTATTACGATTGAGAATATCAAATGCACTTATTGAGAGCAGGAGGGATTGTTGTTTTAAGAATTTGTAACCAATAGAACCGCTCCATAACAAAACAGATTGGTTATAGGATTGCGAAAGGCCTGTATAAGCAGTTTGCGATAAGCCTGTATTAAATACAATGCCTTTAAGTATGATCAGATTTATCTTTACTGAGAAAACCTGGCTCAGGTAATTATCATCGGCCTGATTTTGTAAGGTGTTTTTAACCTCGCTGTAATTATCGGTATATGATAAAGTAAAATCGACTTTTGTGCTTATGTTACTGCTTATTACAATGCCTCCGCTTGTAGTGTAATTAGTTGAGAAATTTGTTTGCCCGTTTATTAATGCAGGTGTTCTTGTATAGCTTTCGCCTCCGTTGAAGTTTAGATTTATTTTAAGCGGATTTATAACTCTTCCGTAGGTTATAAACGATTTTGCACTTACATACCCTTGCAGGTTTTCTGGCATTGAAAGCTGTGCGCCCTTCGGAACAAAAATGCCACCTGAGAAGGTTGTATCTCTATTTGGTATATAACTTGCATTGCCAACGTAGTTCATTATATAACTGCCATTTATATAAACAAGGAATGTACTGCCCTGCTTTGAATTGGTTGCGCCGTAACGTGCCGTGAAATTCTGTTCGTAATTCTGCTTAAGGCCAGGATTGCCGGTATTAAGTAAAAGCGGATTGCTGTTGTTTACTACATTTTGTAATTGTGAGATGTTTGGAGGCGTTATAGATGTGCGATACATGATGCGAATGTTCTTGTTTTGAGAGAACCTGTAGTTAAACATTACTCTGGGCACAAAAGCAAGATAGTTGCGCTGTAGGTCCAGATTTGATTCAGGGAACTGTTCTTGTGAATTTAATGTCGAGTACTGTACATTTCCGCTTAACATTACAAACAGTTTTTTGCCTTTATTAAGCCTGTAACTTGCACCGCCTACCTGTGTTAAATAAGTACTGTAATATTTATTTGATAATGAGGTGTCAACTATGGCATACATATCGGTAAGTGAGTCGAAGTTATAGGTCATCTTATCGGTGTTATTAATGACCATAGACGGGCTGTAATTGAACTGTAGCTGGCTGTTTGAGTCAAGAGGCTCAGTATAGGATATGCTTGAAGATAGGGTAGTACCTTGTGTGGTTTGTGAATATTGCTGATTTAAAACGCTGTTTACAAATACACTGTCATTTAAATATCCATTTTGTGCATAAAGGTTACCGGGGGTATTTTTACTGTTTATATCTGAGCCAATATTAAAAGATATTGTTCTTCCTTTTTTGTGGAATTTATGCATGAAAAGTATATTTTCTGAAATGTCATCGCCTTTGTTACTTGATGAATTATTGGTTTGAGAGAGGCTTTGTACAAAGTCTCCCAATATAGAATTCTCTGAAAGCCCAGTTGATGATTTTGTTTGCTGCAAAGTACCTTTAAAGGTTATTATTAATGAATTTATCGAATCCATGTTCCATTGAAAACGGCCATTTAAACGATGGTCGTAGTTTGAATTGGCCGATCTGTTGGTGTCGTTGAGTATGCTGCTGTTTTGTATTCCGTTGGTATAAATGGTAGATGATAGAGTATTGTTTGTATTAGAAGCATTATTGAAAAAGTAACTTGTGGTAAGGCGTACTTTATTATTGTTCCATGCATTTGTATAATTCAATCCTATTGAGTTTGTAGTGGTAATACCACCCTGTTGCCCAACTAAAAAATTATTTGCCCCTGATGAGTAGCCTGTGCTATTACCTGCACCGCCGCCGCCACCCATTCCACCGGAGCCTCCTCTACCTTGTCCACCTCTGCCCGAACCACCGCCGCCACCCAAGGCACCTAATATATCTTCTGTAGAAAAATTTTGCTGGTTTATATTATTGGCAAGACCTATAACCGAGAATCTGCTTGTTCCATCAAATAAGTTAAGGTTACCACCTGCAAGGTACCGTCCATCAGTTCCGTAGCCGGCATAACCCTTACCGAATGTTCCATTGCGCCGGTTCTTTTTCGTAATAATGTTGATTGTTTTCTGTGAGTTACCGTCATCAAATCCTGTAAACTGAGACTGATCACTTAGCTTATCAAATACCTGTATTTTGTCAACCACCTCTGCCGGCAGGTTTTTTAATGCGATAGTTGCATCGTTGCCAAAAAATGGCTCCCCATCAACCAATACCTGTGCTACTTGTTCTCCGTTTACGGTTACTGATCCATTTTGCGAGCTTACTCCGGGCATTTTATTTACCAAGTCTTCAGTCGTAGCATCGGGGTGAGTTTTATAGGCATCGGCATTAAACTCGGTAGTATCTCCTTTTTGTTCAACAGGTGTTACTTTACCAACTATAACAGCAGTTTTCATGGTGGTGGCTAACCATTTCAATTTTAATTGCCCGACATTTACAGTTGGTTTGGAAACGTTGACATCGGTAACAACAGATTGAAAACCAATGTAGCTAGTTTGCAGTTTATACTTACCGGGATTTATATTTGAAAAAGAAAAAATGCCGTTACTACCTGTGGTAGCAGTAAATTGGTTTGCACTGTCGAGTGTATATAAAACTACACCTACACCTATTAAGGGGGTACGGTCAGAATCGTTGACAACCTTACCATAGATAGCTGATGTTTGCGCTATTGTATAACTATAGCACAAAAAAGTGATTAGTAATAGTATGAGCCATTTGCTCTTCATTGTTTTTTAGTTGATAAATGAAAAGCTGTCCATATACTTTCGGGTTCTGGTTCAGATGAGCCGCCACCGCCTTCTCCGCCACCGTGCCTTCCGCCACCACTACCCATTCCTCCTCCGGAGCCGCCCATACCACCGCCGTGCATACCGCCGCCACCTCCCATACCTCTTCCACCACCACCATTATTTATTCTTTTTTGGGTAATGCTGAAATTGAATGAAATACCAAGAATTTTAGAACTATCAGAAGGCGATAGAGGGTACTTTAAAAATGATTTGAGAGGAATTGCTGCTTCGTATACCAGTACATTTGAATTGTTCCAACTAATACCAAGGTTAATTCCGAATGTATTAGGAAGCTCTAATAAGCCATCGGGCACAGTTTTGAACCCTGAAACATGCATCTGTTTAGTGTTTTCTAAAAAACGGCGGTGTATCCTGTTTAAGCGCACAGTATCCGAAATGCCATTATACTGTTGGGTTTGTTGCTCTGTATTGTCTGAACCGGAATTGTTTTTGTGTTTCTCGGCATCATCCGAACTATGTTCCGTTTTTTGCGGTACAGGGCATGAAATACCTACCTCGTGACCTTTTTTACCGGTAGTGTCGATCCATATTTGTAGGCCCCTGCGCGTTATGCCTGAAACATTATCGTCATCAGTAGCTCGTATACATATATACAGGTTTTCAGCATCATTCGAAACAGAATAGTTAAGCTTTGTTTTAGGATCGAAAAAACGTAAAGGAACTTCCCAGTCATTGGTTTTGCCATCTGCAACAACAGGCGTAGTTTGCCAATAACTTTTATAAATGAACTTTGGTGCACAACCTATAAATAGTGATAATAATATAAGGGCTATAATCCAAAAGCTTATTTTTTTTGTATTCATAAATGCGAGCAAAATAATGGAGATACTGTTTTAGACGTTCTTTTCCGGTAAAACTTGCATAAATGAATTATGCCGGAAACCATTCACCCGAAGTACGATAGACAGTACCTTTAAACAGGGCTACTTTCTCATTCTTTTGATTAGTAACGGTAATATGGTAAATGCCAATTTTGTTGGATAGTTTCGTTTCTTCGGCTGTAGCAGTAATAGTATCACCCTCTTTTAGTTGTTCGGTATGCGAAATGGATGTTTCGATAGATACTGCCTTTCTTCCGTGAGAATTAGATGCAAAGGCCAAAGCGCTATCTGCCAACGAATAGGTTATGCCACCGTGTGCAATACCAAAACCGTTAAGCATATCCTTCTTTATCGTAAGCTTTAATATGCAATGTCCAGGCTCAATTTTTACCCGTTCAATGCCCAGCCACTGACTGAAATAGTCTTTGGCATACATGGTATCCACCACTTTTTCTGCTAATTGCTTTTTATCCATTTTAGATGTATTAACTGTTCTCAATATAAGCCCCCTGTTTGCTTACATCATAGTATTGTATGTGAAGTTCATCGCACTCTCTTTTCCATTTCTTCAATCGGGCAGGTGCTATTGATGAATCAAATATCAGCGTATCAAAGGTAAATGCATTTTGTAAAGCTTCCATACCCTGTTTATAGGCAGCCGATACTATAATACAATGTACAGGGAACTTTTGAAGACTGTCGGGTAGGTCAGCATCTTTTTGAAGGAAAACATAGCGCTTTCCGTTAAACTGCATAAAATTATCTTTCACAGCAAGATGCCCTGATAAAAATAGGCCAGAGGTGTCTTTGTTTATCATGCCGGTATCTTTTACACCTCTTTCCCAAAGGTGATATTGAACATGATAATTGAAATCTAATGAGTCTATATTACTATACGGCATAATGCTTTGCCTGCCTGAAATAAAAGCCACCCCGGTTTTCTTAGAGATATGATATACTGCAAAGATCTGCTGCTTAGAGTGAATGGTGTTTTCGTAAATGCGAATACCCATGAAGAAAATTAGAGCTGATAAGGAAAATGCAAGTGTGCTGAACTTCCTGTTGTGGTGAAACAAGAATAGGCCGATTATAAAGGTGAATAATAGAATGACCTCTAATGGATAGATAAATATGCCTTTAGTTACATATAGTGGCAGATGATTCGATTGTCCAACCAGCAGGTTCATTATAAGCAGGCTTTTGTGGAACAACCAGGTAGTGATAGTTGAAATAAATGGTATGCGTGCAGTTATAAAGAACAAAATGCCTGAATAAATAGCCACTGAAAGCAGAGGTACTACTAATAAATTGGTCAAAATAAAGTAATTTGGAAATTGGTGGAAGTAGAGTAGTGATAAAGGTAAAATAGCTAATTGTGCCGATGCCGACAAGCAGGTCAGTTCCCATATTTTGCGAAAAATAAATTGACGGGGTTCTATTAATTCATTCAGAATAGGATAAATGGTGAGTATGCCAAATACTGATAAATAGGAAAGCTGAAAGCCAGTATCAGCCAGTGCATATGGATTTATTAAAAGCATTAATAGGGCTGATGCTGCCAATGTGTTTATGGAATTAGTGTACCTGCTGAACTGCCTGCCAACTAGCAAAAAGCTAAACATAACTGTAGCACGAATTACCGGAGTAGCCATACCAGTCAGTAAAGCATACAGCCATAATAGTGTTAAAAGTAAAATGGTCCTGATGATCTTTCCGTATTTAAACCTGTCGAGGAAAAGAAGCAATAGGTTAAGCATCCAAATAAAAATACCTACGTGCAAACCTGCCACACATATTACATGCACGGTGCCGCTATCTGTAAATTGTTGAATAACACCCGGAGAAAGATCATTTCGGTAACCAAGTAAGATGGCAGAACCTACCGCAGCCTCATTGCCTTTTATTTTGTTATTCAATAAATCAATAAGCTTATGCCTGCAGCGGTCAGTAAAGCGCAATAGCCATGATATATCACTCTTGCCTGTGTTGTAAAATGAATGCTTCGGAACGAAAGCTTCGTAATAAACTCCATTCATTTGCAGGTAATTCTTATAATCAAACTCATCCGGATTCATGGGTGGCTTAACGGGCGTTAGCTGGGTATGCACTACCAGCAAATCGCCATAGCGTATAGTATCTCCAACAGTATCTTTTTGGAAAGAGAACATCACCTTTCCAGTAGTTTTTAAAAGCTGTCCATGGTTAATTATGCCTTTTACTTCTGCAACAGCTTTTACTGATTTCTCTTTTTCTTTAGGTGATGAAATAATAGAAACTAAAAAGCTATGAGGATCATCTTTGATGTGTTTACTTATATCAGATACCTTTTCGGTTGGGGTATTTAAAAGTGTAAGAGAATAGCCAGCGCAAAATAGAAAAGTAGCAACAAGGGTCCCGAATATCCAACGGTTAGAGTAGCCAATATCTTGTTTGTTGCTATACCAATTATAGCCAAGTAAAATGATTAGTAGCGCAACGGTTGCATATATAAATGCAAAATATCCAGTAAAGTGAAGTGCAAAAGCTATTCCGGCAGCAAAAGGTAAAAAGAGGCGAGCAAGTGGTATCTGGCCGCGTTTAATATCCATGCTAATTAAACAAAATGGAATAATTTATAAGCTGCACATTGTTGTAGTAAAAGTGCAAAATCTGTTCGTAGTTATAGCCGGTCTGCGACATGTGTATGGCGCCTTCCTGGCATAAGCCTACACGGTGGCCATAACCACGACCAACAAGTGTAATAGAATCATCAGAAGTTGTGGTCAGAAAATATGTCGAGTGCAAGTTCCAGTCGGCACGTATCTCTTTTAAGGGAATTAAATAGCCTTTATCGTACAAGTAAATCCTGGTGCTTGCAGGAATAGTATCCCAGTCTGTAGATGAAACGTCTTTTTTTAGTGTCGCTTCTTTCTTTGTAAGGTATGCTTTCCAGGCTTTTAAAGAAATTTCTTTTTCCCATTTTGCAGCCGGCTGATGTATGCAAAAGGTATCGGGCCTTGCACGCAAATAGGGCAGGGGCTTGTTCCACACATCTTCCGAATTAATGGTTTGCCCGCCACAATTAGAATGGAACGCTGCATTTATTAACTGGTTGTTTGCATCAACCAACACAATGCCTTTTGTTTCTTCCACCGCTTGCAGAATATCCTGGTTATGTGTTTCGCCATTATAAACCTGGCAATGTACAAGGTCGCATAATTCAAAGCCATCAGCTATATGGCGTGCCAAATTATTCAGAGCGTATGTGCGGCATATTATGGCTTGCACCTTGTAATACTCTTTAGGCTTCCGTAAGCCTGCCTCACTCTGTACAACACCGCTAACATAGTGTTCGATATCTACCTGGCTGAGTAGTTTAAGGTTGTTTTTTTCGGCAGTAATAACTATGTCGTCGTCAAAAAGGCGTTTGCTCTTTTCGGTAGTGGGTTTTAAATAAAACTGGTTTAATGCCCCATAACCGCGGAAATACAACCGCGAGAAAGTCCCTATTATGCGGTCTAGGTTTTTTACCTGCATAAGGGTGTCATTCAGTGCAGTTATTTCATACACATTGGTTGTGCTGCACGAATCAATACGTTTGTCGTTGCCCATTAAAACGTAATTGCCTGTAACAGGGGCAATAATTACCGACGAAAATGTTTTATCGCTGTATATATGTATGCTAACAGTGGTAGCGTAGGCAAGGCTTATGGCAAAAGTGAATAATGCAGACAGCAGCCCCCGTTTCATTATGCAGTTTTTTGTAATGGAGCAATTACCTCTGCCACAATTTGTGCTGCTTTAGCCGATGCTCCCGGTCCGCCGAGTTTCTCCCGTACAAGTTTATAGTCATCTTTCATGCGGGCTATATATGCAGGGTCGTTTAGCAATTTTGTTAATTCCATTACAAGGTTTTCAACGGTAAGGTCATGCTGAATAAGCTCGCGGGTTACCTCGCGTTCCATAATAAGGTTTACAAGGCCGATGAATTTTAACCGTTTACCCACCAGTTGTTTTGCAATGTGGTACGATATGGTTCCGCCAAAGCCTTTGGTTTTATAACACAGCACTTCCGGTACGCCCCACAAGGCAGCTTCCAGCGTTGCAGTGCCCGATGCTACCAAGGCTGCAACAGAGTTTTGTAAAAGCGAATATGTTTTATCATACACTATCTTAATATTACGCTGCTCAAGGAAATCTACATACCATTCGCCAAGAGCAGATGGGGCAGCAGCAATAACAAACTGGTACTGTGGAAAGCTTTCTGCCGTTTTAACCATAATAGGCAGCATGGTTAGTATTTCCTGTTTGCGGCTACCGGGCAAAAGCGCGACAATTGGTTTATCATATAAGTTGTGCGAGCTTATAAAAAAGTCTCTGTTGGGTTTTGTTTCACTTATAACATCCAGCAAAGGGTGGCCCACAAAATCGGCAGTGTAATCGTATTTGGCATAAAAACCCTTTTCGAAAGGCAGTATCACCATCATGCGGTCGACCACCCGTTTAATAAGATGTACCCGCGATGCCTTCCATGCCCAAACCTGGGGCGATATATAGTAGACAACCTTTAGCCCTGCCGCTTTGGCAAACTTGGCTATGCGCAGGTTAAAGCCGGGGTAGTCAATAAGTATAAGTACATCGGGCTTAAAAGAAAGTATGTCTTTTTTACAGAAATCGATATTGCGGAAAATAGTAGGCAGGTGCTTTATTACTTCGGCAAAGCCCATAAAAGCCAGGTCGCGGTAATGCTTTACCAGTTCAACGCCCTGCTTTTGCATCAGGTCGCCTCCCCATGCACGTATTTCGGCACTACCATCAGTTTGTCTTAATTGTTTTACAAGGTTAGAGCCATGAAGGTCGCCGGAGGCCTCGCCCGCAATAATGTAATATCTCATTCGGTCGCGAATTTCCAGACCATAAATATAGCATAGGCAAGTACCGTTATCAGTATTCCCCGCGATGCCTTTTCTTTGTTTATCCAAAGAAAAATAAAGAACATACAAAGGCTGGGCAGCAAGCAGAAGGTGTAAAGAGGGAATTCCATTTGGCCCCTTTTTATGGACATAAACACTCTATGTAAATGCATACCATTAAAGTGAATGAGGTAGTTGATGTAAAAACCACCAATAGGCAGCAATATGCCTGCCACTATACCTACCCATACAGAGTCGAAATTGAACTTTTTGAAGGTTTCAGCCATAAACTGCAAAGGTAGTAATGAAATTAGGAATTAAGAATTAAAAATTAAGAATTATTAAGCTTCTTTCGAGGTATTTACCTCACCCTTGCCCTCTCCTCGCACCAGGAGAGGGATGGATTTCTTTTCTGTTCTAATCCTCCAGCGGAGGATAATATTGGTAACCACGGGTGAAGCCCGTGGTTAAAGAACGCCCAATGTATTTCCCTCTCTATTGTAGAGAGGGTAGGGTGTGTAATTTTGTATTTTATGTAAAAAGATTCCTAGGTGTGTTTTCTTTAATTTGAATTAAATCAATAAACCTAATTCTAGGTCGCTTTTCATTTATCTCGCCATTGTCACTCAGTCTCTCAACATATCCTTTTATTATACAATTTGTGAATAATAAACTTTTGTACATTGTTATATTACCTTGTGCGGGAAAACAAGTTAGGATATGACCATGATATTCAAATCCAATTGTATTTGCTGATTCATTTCCCCTCGTGACGTGACCATCTAACTCAACATATGTATTGTGTATTAGTTCAGGAAAAAGTATATCATCCTCGACCTCTTTCGTTGTGAAAATATATTTTTGCTTTAGTGTAATTGTAACATCTTTTAAGTCATCTTCATCCTCAGCTAACGCCTTATTTATACCAATAGTTAATTCCCTATTTTGTTCTATGATATTTGTAACCTTGGAAAATAATTTATCAGGACAGTTAAGATAAAAATCAAGATATTTCTTGGGCACTAAAATCCGATCCCCAGTATCATTTGCAATTGAAACCCATTCATTATTTTGCTCAAATCTAATATTATCAATCTTAGTTTTGGCCATTGACCCAAAATGTGTTGCAATTCTAATAACCCATTTAATCCCCTTAAATACACTCTTAAATATATCTTTTAATCCTTTATCCTTAAAGTCATTTTCGGCCAGTTTTTTTAATGCTGTTGTAGCATAAGTAGTAAGCCCCAAACCTCCAGCAGTAATTAGCCATTGCTCAATATTTTGAGGGATTAATGCCTCCCAACTACCTTTTCTTATTTTTATTGGTAGCTCAAATTGTAATTCTTGAAGTTTAGGGTCTTCTTGGAATATGAAAAATCTAACTATTTCATCAATGCCAACTAATGCTTCAGCGGATTTTCTGGCATCCATGTAGCCACTTTCTACAAGTTCGCCTTCGTATTTTATAAAAGCTAAAACTTCTGTATCTTCTTTAGTTGGCATGGTTTTTATTTAAGGAGTATTTTTAAACTTTGAACTAATGTTTTTATTCCAATGTCATTTTTTAAATAATCAGGCTTGCCCGGGAATTTTTCAATTTTTTCAATTAAGTCTTTTATAGCAGGCGTTGTAACTATTGGTTTTACTAGTTGGATTAACTCACTAAATTGGTTAGCGCATAATGAATGTTGAAGTTTGCTTGAAATTCTATCATCATTAAAGGATAAAACAGCAATATTGGCTTGATTGGAATCCAATTTAGATAATAATTCAATATAGATTGGTTCCGCCCATACAGCAACCCCATTGCCATTACTTAGGAAAACATCGACTAAAGTTAGAACGTATTTTTTTGTAATTGCTTTAGGCACCTTTGGTGTTTCTCCCATAATTCTGGAAAGCTGTTTTGCAAAGGAAGGTTCATTATAAAAGTTATTGTATCCGCGATTAGCTGATGACAAGTTATCTAGTGTTGCTTCAATCTCTACAACCCTAAGGTTATCTGGAATATAGCTTTCAGCATTTACTAATTGCAGAAATTCGCGCGAAAGCTTCTTTTCATGTTGATAGTTATTAGCTGCAAAAGTTGCATACTTAAGTCCAAAAGTATTTCTTGTATCTTCGTCAACCCTATCCCATATTAGAGGTAGTAACTTATTTATATTCTGAAGTGTTTGACTATTTGTATCCGGTTTAGTATAAATCCCGAAGAATCCTGAAGCAAGATTATTTGCTTGTTCCTGTGTCAAGTTTGTGAAGAAAACACCTATATCTTGTGCATCTGCATCGGAGATTATTGTTGATTTAATCCCTTCAAGTAGTTTTTTAATTGAAATTGCTATATCAGAAATTGGCAGCGAAATGACTTCTTTTACACATGTCTCAAGCCATGAAATTAGCTGAAGTCCTGTAATTTCATTTTGATTTGGATGAGCGGCACTTGCCCAATTTCTCATAAAATTGATATATTCAAGGTGCTTAAATCCAATTTCTGAAATAAGACCAATTTCTCTTGCACCTTTAATTAACTCATAATTGTCGATTTTATCAAGGTCATCTGCATCTTTTAATCTTTTTCTTTTGTCTCCTGTAACAGCATTGTCATAAAAATATTCGAGATCATACTGAACAACTCTCTTCCTGATTTGTAAAATTGTTTCATCCCATAAATAGTTTAATGCAGCATCAAACAAACCTGACGCAACGCTTGCTATAAATTTCGATATGTAAACAGAACTTCGTTTTTCTTTCTCATCCACCTGCATTATCACGCTTTCAATGTTTTTAAAGACATTAAGCCTTTCGTGAACTCCCACAAATATTTTATCAGATGGCAGATTATGAATTGTTAAAAAATTTATTAATCCTCCTTCAAATTCACGTAACTGAGTATCGTAATTCTTCGTGTTCGTAGTTGGTAGTTGCTCGCTCGTATCCATTTAAATATGTATTTGTTTATATGAATAAAACTATACTATTCTAGTATAGTGGACATTATTAGCTTAATATGGAAAAAGCCTTAAGTTTTTTTCATGCCTGTAAATAATTAATATTCCTTTTAAAGGGGGCAGTTAAATGGTTAGTAATAATAATTATATTTTATTGTCTACCCCCTGTATGGTCGACAAAAGCACTTGAACAAATATAAAATAAGTTTTTGAATACCAATGTGATTAGTAGTTGTATTTAAGTGGTTGATTGATTGCAAAATTAGTAAACAAAATATTTAGTAATTAAGTTGTTTATTGTTCTTTTTCAACAACCAAAAATCGTCCCAAAAACCACCCAAAATTTAAGCTACGGGGAACCGATAGGTTAACCTATCGGTTCGGTTTAGCTTGGTACATGAAGAGAACCAACGAGTTACAAGCACATTTGCGCAAAACTCATTTCGGCGCACTTTTTAGTTAATTATTTAAAAATCAACAGTTTAGAAAAGCGCGCTTTGCCCTTTTCTTTCTTTCTTTTTTAAGGGGATATAGAAAGGGGGGTATAAGGGGGGAAAGATAAGGGGAGTATTTTTTCTTTCTTTCTTTTTGCCCCGCCTAAATCCTCCCCTCGAAGGGAGGACTCACGGACTTTTTTAATTCCTTGAACCTTCCCCTCAAGGGTGAAGTCCCGATAGCTATCGGGATGGTAGGGGCAAGTTTTGCGCATTTAATTTTTTCTGTTCCTTTTTGCTTGATCAAAAAGAACCAAAAAATCAAGATAGTCGGAGGCTATCACTCCTGCGGGTCGTGACCGGGCCACTCGTTGCGGTACAGTCCTGCGGACTGAGTGAAATTGCCCGCTGCCTCGAGCCCTTACGCTACCGACTGTCGGTAAAACACAGGGGAATTTTAATTCCTTGAACCTTCCCCTCAAGGGTGAAGGTTTGGTAGGGGCAGCTATTTGGGGTTACTCGCTGATTAGCTAATTTGTTTTCAAAGGAGCTCGTGAGCCTCAAAACATATCTTCTCGGTTATGGGGTGGTTTTGAGGGTTGTTGAAAACTCAGTTGTGTTTTTAAAACTTAGCATAAACAAAATGTTTAATTTTGTGCCATGGTTCTGATTCAGGGCTTAGCCTCAACCTCAATCTTAACCTGATTTTACCACTAACCACTAAATACATGAAAGACCTTGAAATGCGCATTGGCGCAATAACCGAACGCCTTGAAAAAGGCGATAACGCAAAAGCGATAATGCAAGAGTTTGCCCGGCGCTGGGAGGTATCGGAGCGAACCGTAAAGACCTGCATTGCCCTTGCCCGTGAGCGAATGACTGAGCATAACAAAATGAAACAGGCTATAATTGAGGAGGTGCGCAAAGAGGTAATAGCCAAAGCCGCAAAAGAACAATTGATTAGCGATATTGAACTGGAGGCGCAGTTGTGCGCCATTGCCATGGGCGAACTGGAAATAGTAAAAACCGTAATTCAGAATGGCGTAGAAAAAACGGTTAAGTGCAGGCCCACACCCTTCGATATGGTTTTAGCTATCGACAAGCTCTGGAAAAAGCGTGGCAGCTACCCGATAGAAAAACAACAAGCCGAAAACCAAACTTTGATTTTGCAGTACAATTTGCAAAAACCGGAAGACATCAAGTATATCGAAAATGTTACAGAATAGCGATAAGCTATAAACGATAAGCTATGAATGTGGGAATAGGAAAACTTAGTCGTGCTGAGCCTGTCGAAGCCTGTTCAATTGGAATGCATTTCGACAAGCTCAATGTGACACACAATCTAAACCTTAACCTCAGCCTCAACCTTAACCTCAACCTTAACCTCAGTCTCAACCTGAACCTCAACCTAAGCCTCAACCTTGATCTTCAACGATAAAGTTTATTCAGCTAACATGAGCGGCAGGCGGTATGTAATACACCAGGGCGGTACGGGCGCAGGTAAAACATACAGCACTTTGCAGTACCTGCTTACCTATGCGGGTAAGTTTCAGGGTAAGGTAATATCGGTAGTGGCAGAAACCATGCCACACCTTAAGCGTGGCGCTATGCGCGACATGAGGCAGATAATTGAAAATGAAGGATGGGATAAAACGATAAGGGAAAACAAAAGCGGATTTTATTTTAAAATAAATAAAAGCATTATCGAATTTTTTCCTGCCGACAGCGCAGCAAAGCTGCGCGGTGCCAGGCGCGATGTGCTTTTTATTAACGAATGCAATAACCTCGACTATGAATCATTCCAGCAACTTGATGTGCGCACCCGCAAGCGCACCATTTTAGATTTTAACCCTGTCCGCCGATTTTGGGTACACGATAAACTTATGCCCACCTTGCAGGAACCCGACTATTTGTTTTTGCAAAGCACCTACATAGATAACCCAAGCCTGACGGCAGAAGAAATTGCAAACATTGAGCGCAGGCGCTCAAACAGCAATTGGTGGAAGGTTTACGGTGAAGGTGAAATTGGCAGTAGTGAAGGGCTTATTTTTAATAACTGGACGATAATTGGAGTGAATAGTGAAAAACTAAAAGTGAATAGTGAAGAACTACGGACAGAAAATGAAAATTCCCCCAATACTTTTAACTTTTCACTTTCAACTTTTAACTCCCGGCAATTGCCGGGGCAGTTATTGGGCTACGGAATAGACTTCGGTTTCACCCATTCGCCAACAGTAATTGTGCAGGTAAATGAATTTGAGGGGGAGCTGTATATACGCGAACTGCTTTACAAAACAGGCATGCAGAACGATGCACTGTTTTCATTTGCCGCAAAGCATCTCGATTTAAGCGCAAAAGCTATTGCCGACAGTGCGGAACCTAAAACAATTTGGTATTTATACCAAAAAGGGTGGCGGGGTTTAAAAGCTGCCATAAAAGGGCCCGATAGTGTGGAGCATGGCATTGACCTGATGCTGGAACGAAAGATAAACGTTACTGCCGACAGCCTTAACCTTATAAAAGAGTTAAGGGAGTATATGTGGGATACCAACCTTGCCGGAAACTTTATCCGCCGCCCCGTAAAAGAATATGACCATGCCATTGATGCAATTAGGTACTTATATAGTTACCCTAAAAAAAGAGCCTTAATTATATCCTCAGGATAAGTATTGAGTATTGGGTATTAAGTACAAAGAAATTCGTGGCAAAAAATCATCCCCGAATTGCACCCTCCAGCGGGGGACAAATATTGCCCTTTAGGGCAAAAACAGTGAAAACATAATAATATGATAACCAGTAATTTAACCGCAGCCATCCCCCTGAAAAGGGCAAAAAGAGGCAAGAAAAGGCAAAAAATCAATTAAGAATTAGGAATTAAGAATTACGAATTGAAAACCATACGTGAGGTGGAAAGTAACAAATACAGACAATGACACATAGATGCAGAGGATTGTGCCAAATCTTAACCCAAAAAGTAAGCTAAGTATCACT
The DNA here is from genome assembly GCA_013288345.1 of Bacteroidota bacterium. Taxonomy (GTDB): domain Bacteria; phylum Bacteroidota; class Bacteroidia; order JABEUT01; family JABEUT01; genus JABEUT01. The sequence goes on from JABDCA010000002.1 coordinate 32,122, forward strand.
AAAATGCTCAACATTCATAATTTCTTATACCTTTGCATCCTTAATAAACGAAAAACAACAAAAAAAGCAATCATGTATCTCACAGCTGAAATCAAAAAATCGATGTTTAAAGAGCACGGTGGCTCTGAAAAAAACACCGGCACATCAGAAGGACAAATCGCAATCTTCACCCATCGCATTAACTTCCTTACCAAGCACCTGCAAGAAAATCCAAAGGATTTAAGCACCAAAAGGTCGCTTGTAAACCTGGTAGGTAAACGCAAAAGCCTTTTAGAATACCTAAAGGCTAAAGATATTGCCGCATACAGGGCTCTTATCAAGAAATTAGAAATCCGCAGATAATTATCAGTTTGTAAAGTAAAAAGTTTGTAAAGTCTGTAAAGTAGAATAACAAATACTTACGGACTTTATAAGCTTTATGAACTTTATGAACTTTATAAACTCACATTAACATGAACGTACAAAACATTAAAATAGCTCTGCCCGGAGAGGGAGATCGCTTTATTACCATTGAAACAGGTAAGCTGGCTAAACAAGCCGACGGATCGGTAGTTGTAAGGATGGGTGATACCATGCTTCTGGCTTCGGTTGTTTCGAACAAAACTGCAAAGGACGATATGGATTATCTTCCTTTATCGGTAGATTATCAAGAGAAGTATGCTTCAGCAGGACGTATACCAGGCGGTTTCTTTAAAAGAGAGGCTAGGCCATCGGAATATGAGATCCTTATCTCTCGTTTAATTGACCGCGCACTTCGTCCATTGTTCCCGGATGATTACCATGCTGAGGTACAGGTATTGGTTTACCTTATCTCTTCTGACTTAAAAGTTATGCCCGATTCATTAGCTGGTTTAGCTGCTTCGGCTGCTATAGCTGTATCTAACATACCTTTCAACGGCCCAATTGCTGAAGTAAGAGTATCGAAGATAGATGGCAAGTTTGTTATAAATCCAACATTCGAAGAGAACGCTAAGGCTACTATTGATATTATGGTTGCCGGTACCCAGCATGATATTAACATGGTGGAAGGCGAAATGAAAGAGTGCAGCGAAGCTGAAATGGTGGAAGCACTGAAGCTGGCTCACGATGCTATTAAGGGCCTTTGTAAAGCTCAACTTGAATTAGCTGCTAAAGTAGGAGCTGCCAAGAAGAGGGAATACAGCCACGAGACAAACGACGAAACATTGAAAGCTAACATGCGCAAAGCATGTTACGATAAATTCTATGCAATTGCAGGAGAAGGTAATCCTAGCAAGCATTCACGCAGCGATAAGTTTGAAGCAGTAAGAGAGGAGTTTCGTGCTACTCTAACTGACGATGAAAAAGACGAAAAGAAAACCATGCTCAAGCGCTACTTCTTTGAACTAGAGAAGGAAGCTGTTTGCCAATGCATGTTAGATAAGAAGATTCGCCTTGATGGCCGTAAGATGGAAGAGATTCGTCCTATCTGGTCAGAAGTAGATTACCTGCCTGCACCACACGGTTCAGCGGTATTTACACGTGGCGAAACCCAATCGCTTACTACCGTTACATTAGGTAGCAAGCTCGATGCACAGTTGATTGACGGTGCAGTATTAGAAGGAAAGAACAACTTGATGTTGCATTATAACTTCCCTCCGTTCTCTACAGGCGAAGCAAAGATGATGCGCGGCACAGGCCGTAGGGAAATTGGTCACGGTAACCTGGCATTAAGGGCTTTGAAGCCTGTTATGCCTGCCGAAAACCCTTATACCATACGTATAGTATCTGATATATTAGAATCGAATGGTTCATCGTCAATGGCTACTGTTTGCGCAGGATGCCTTGCACTGATGGATGCAGGTATTCAGTTGACCAAGCCTGTTGCAGGTATTGCAATGGGACTTATTACTGACCCTAAGACCAAGCGTTATGCTGTATTGTCTGATATTCTTGGCGACGAGGATCACTTAGGCGATATGGACTTTAAGGTTACCGGTACAAAGGATGGTATTACTGCTTGCCAGATGGATATTAAGATCGACGGATTATCATACGAAGTACTTACACAAGCATTAGAGCAAGCCCGTAAAGGACGTTTACACATCCTTGGCGAAATGGCTAAGACCCTTGATAAACCAAGAACTGAACTGAAACCACACGCTCCGCGCATTATACAATTACGCATACCTAAAGAAATGATTGGTGCTGTAATTGGCCCCGGCGGCAAGGTTATACAAGGCATACAGGCTGATACCGGCGCTACCCTTGTTATTGAGGAAATTGACGGACAAGGTGTAATTGATATTTCGGCTACCAACAAAGCATCTATCGATGCGGCATTGGCAAAGGTGAAAGGCATTGTATCTGTTCCTGAAGTAGGAGAAGTATTCGAAGGCAAAGTGAAGTCAGTTGTTGAGTTCGGTGCTTTTGTAGAATTCCTGCCTGGTAAAGAAGGACTGTTGCACATATCTGAAATAGATTGGAAACGCCTTGACTCTTTACAAGGTATTATCAAGGAAGGCGATATTGTTAAGGTTAAGCTTATTGCTATCGACCCTAAGACTGGTAAATACAGATTGTCTAAGAAGGTGCTTATGCCTAAGCCACAACCGGCTGCATAAGTTCATTTTAAATAATTTAGAAAGGGAGGCTTTGGTCTCCCTTTTTTATTTGTCGGCGTTTTGTATTTGCGTTAGGGATAGAAGCGGAAAGCCCACAGCGTAGCGAGGACTTGCAGCGGATAGCCCGACCCGACGCAGGAGGGGAACGCCCAAATTAAAATTAGACACTTCGACAAGCTCAGTGTGACAAAAGCTTTGCAATAAAAGCTAAGCCTTCACCAACTCCTCTGCAAAGGCCTTAATATTCACCCCATCAAAGTTGCCCGAGCTCATCATAAGCAGGTTATAGTCTTTCCATTGCATACCTTTCAGGTCAGTAATCATTCTGGCTGAATCGGTATAAACCTCCACGTTACCACCAAAGGCCTGCTTCACCTCAGTAGGTGTAATAGGTGCAAGGCGCTTGTGTTCAATAACATGCGGGTTAAAATAAACTTTACGTATATAAGCCATATCCATAGTGCCTTTATATTCTTTCAAAAACTCTTTGGTAAGGCTGCTGAAAGTATGCAGTTCCATACAGGCAACCAGTTTGCGGTTGGGGAATTGCTCCTTCACAGCTTCTATTGTTGCTTTTAGTTTTGATGGAGAATGTGCAAAGTCCCAATACACAGTAGTCTGAGGTGTACGTGCTACTGTCTGTAACCTGCGTGCAGCGCCTTTAAAGCTTGCCACTGCTTCTAAAAATTGTTTGTCGGTTAAGTCCAACAACTGGCAAATTTGTTTTGCACCGTTCAGGTTAAGCAGGTTGTGTTTTCCAAATATTTCTAATTGAGTGTCACCCCATTTTTCTTTCCAGGTGGTAATGCCATTCTCTACTGTGTATTCAGGTAAACCGTAAGGCACCCTGTTTACTCCGGCAGGTATAAGTTCTGCCAACTTACGCACTTCCTCATCGTCGTTACAATATACAAGTGTACCACCCACAGGCATCTCTTTTACAAATTTTTCGAACTGATCTAAATAGCTTTGGTAAGTCGGGAACACATTCACATGGTCCCATGCAATACCCGATATAAGGGCTATCTGGGGTTTGTATAAAAGAAATTTCGGGCGCTTATCTAATGTAGATGCCAAATATTCATCCCCTTCAAATATGGCTACTGGCGCTTCGTGCGATAAATGTAAACTGGTTTCAAATCCTTCTAGCGCCGCACCAACTAAATAGTCGAACTGCTTATTGTTGTAGCGCATAGCATGCAACACCATAGCGGTAATGGTTGTCTTGCCATGGCTGCCGCCAATAACCACACGGGTTTTATCTTTTGTCTGTTCGTACAGGTATTCCGGGTACGAATATATTTTAAGGTTCAGCTCCTGTGCGCGTTTTAGTTCGGGGTTATCTCCGGTGGCGTGCATACCCAATATTACAGCATCAATATCAGGTGTAATGCGGTTTACATCCCAGCCTTCGGTATCAGGTAAAATACCATACTTCTGCAGGTTGCTCTTGGCAGGGTCCACAATTTCATCATCTGAACCGGTTACGGTTATTCCCTTTTTATGCAAGGCAATGGCCAAGTTGTGCATGGCGCTACCGCCGATCGCTATTAAATGTACTCTCATAGTTATGAGTTATGAATTATAAGTTATGAGTGTAAATTGAACTCTTGTTTTATCTGTGTTTATCATAATCATCTGTGTCATCTGCGTTCCATTCACTCTACACAAAAATAAATCTAACTTTGGGCATATTATTTACTGGTCTTAATTAGATATTGACAACCTATTGTTATGGAACTATATACTATACATGCCGGAAGCTTTAAATTGGATGGTGGCGCTATGTTTGGCGTTGTACCCAAGTCGATGTGGAACAAGCTGAACCCGGCCGATGAAGTGAATATGTGCAGTTGGGCCATGCGATGCCTGCTGGTTAAGGACGGCAACCGCCTTGTGCTGATAGATAACGGCATGGGCGATAAGCAAGACCCTAAATTCTTTGGGCATTATTATTTGCATGGCGATGATACATTAGATAAGTCATTGGCTAAGCATGGTTTTAAACGTGACGATATTACTGATATGTTCCTTACCCATTTGCACTTCGACCATTGCGGGGGAAGTATACAGTGGAACAGCGACCGCACCGGTTACGAGCCTGCTTTTAAAAATGCAACATACTGGAGCACTGCCGCTCACTGGGACTGGGCCACAAACCCCAACCCTCGCGAGAAAGCCAGTTTTTTGAAAGAGAACATTTTGCCTATACAAGAAAGTGGTCATTTAAAAATGGTTGAAGGCGACGGCTCTAAGCAATTGCCTTTTTCGGTTATCTATTGCAAGGGCCATACCGAATCGATGATGTTGCCTAAGATAAGCTACAAGGGCCATAACTTCATTTACTGTGCCGACCTTTTCCCTTCGCGCTGGCATATTGGTATGCCCTATGTAATGGCTTACGATACCCGCCCCCTCGATTCCATGAAAGACAAAGAATCTTTGTTTGCTCAGTATGCCAACGATAAAACCATACTTTACTTCGAGCACGACCCTTCTGCTGAGTGTGGTACCTTGATCAAGACCGACCGCGGTTCTGTTGCCCTCGATAAGGTGTTTCCTTTGAGTGAGTTTGTTAGTAGGTAGGTTCTCGTCATTGCTTATCGTCAGGCTGAGTTAGCGAAGCATCTATTCCTTTTTATTTTGGGCGTTCCCCTCGTCCCTCGGGTCGGGCTATCCACTGCAAGTCCTCGCTACGCTGTGGGCTTTTCGTTACTATCCCTAACGCGAACTGCAATTACCTCAGGTACCTTTACTTCTCAGAGTTCTCGATTCGTAATTTTTAATTCCTAATTTGTAATTGAATAGGGGGTACCCACTTTTACCACCCTGTTACACCTCAACACGTTGGTTTTCAGTAATATAAATTAAAATATTTTTGTTATTCTGTCCACCCCTTATTGGCGGAAAGTGGCGGTTTCTGGCGGTACTGTATGTTTTTTCTTCCCTTTGAGTAAAATATTTTTCGCAAATATTTTATCACAGAATATACAGAGAATAAAATAGCACAGAGTTACACGAAGATTTAGAAACATAAAATTAAAAAGCTTTTTCCTTGAACCCTCCCCTCAAGGGTGAGGGTTTGGGTGGGGCGGTTAGGGCAAAACTACACTATAAATTTATTACATGTAATAAAATAGCAATTAAGTTTTAAACAACCGTGAATTGTGTAATGTTTTCAAATAGAAGCATAACAAAGTACACGCCTTATATTTTCACCTTTGTTGGTCGATTTAAAATGAGTTTTAACCGAATGGCGCTACAAGCCAATCAAATTTTAAACTATATTTAAGCCAATTACCCGGCAACGTGAAAGACACAATCAAACTTCTGCGATTTCCCTTTTCAATATTCTTATTGCCTGTATCTCTCTTTTCATTTTTCTACATTCATCCTGCTTTCGGTTACCAATTATTACTGGTTATAGGCATTTGGCACCTGTTAGTGTTTCCATCAAGTAACGGGTATAATAGCTATAACGACAGAGACGAAGGCCCCATCGGTGGACTGGCCTCGCCACCCAAACCCACCAAATTGCTTTTACATGTATCGAACATTATGGATGGCTCAGCTATAATTTTATCTTTTTTAGTCAATGTATATTTTGCAGTATTTGTCGCCGGTTACATTATTGCATCACGCCTATACAGCAACAGGAGCATACGCCTCAAAAAAATGCCGGTTATAGGCTTTTTAGTCGTTTTTGTTTTTCAGGGTGCATGGATATTCTGCGCTAATATTTTTGCTTTGTCTTCTTTTCACTTATTCGAAAACCCTTCCGTACTATTCTCAGCAATTGCTTCATCCTTTTTTATTGCCACCATTTACCCATTAACCCAAATATACCAGCACGAGTCAGATAGTAAGGATGGAGTAAAAACCCTGAGTATGCTGTTGGGCATAAATGGTACATTCCTGTTTTCAGCGCTCATGTTCACTATTGCCAACCTATTTGTTTATATATCCTTTCTTAAAAGCGAAACCATCAACAACTTCTTGCTCTTTAATATTGTCATGCTGCCATCTACCGTCTATTTTTTATTCTGGGCATTACGCTCTTTCAGGAATGTGGCGCAGGTCAACTTTAAAAACACAATGGTTATGCTTGTTATGTCTTCATTGCTCAATAATATCTTCTTTGTAATTTTACTTTTAAAATAATCCCCCATGTCATACATACTCAACATATCAACTGCGGTACCCGAACATAAGATTGAAAGCAATGACCTGATGCGATTTTATACCCAGGCCTTTGCAAACGGTGAAGGGAACGACTTTATTAAAAAGCTGAATTTTTTAAATAAAAAAACCAAGATCACAACCCGCTACAGTTGCATACCCGATTACAAAGGAGACACATACGAACTATATACCAATGGTGATTTTAAACAACCGGTAGAAAAGAGAATGGAACTGTACCGGAAGAAAGTTATGCCATTGGCAACAGATGCTATTGATAAATTATTTGCCCAATCGGATGTTAAGCCTGATGATATAACGCACCTTATTACGGTAAGCTGCACAGGTTTAATGGCACCCGGCCTTGAGTTTATGGTGGCGGAACAATACGGATTGCAGCACACCGAGAAATCTGCTGTTAACTTCTTGGGTTGCTATGCAGCTTTAAAAGCAGTGAAGCAGGCGCATTACATTGCTCAATCGAACCCGCAGGCATGTGTTTTAATTGTTTGTGCCGAGCTTTGTTCATTGCATTTTTATCCTTCGGCTGCAGAGGAAGATATTATTGCCAATTTGCTATTTGCCGATGGCGCATCAGCGGTGGTTGTTTGCGGAAATAAAAATAAACTGGCCGAAAACAAAGTGGTTTTGCAAATTGACGATATAGGTACAGGATACATTCCTAATACTGCTGACCTTATGACCTGGAACCTTAGCTCCACTGCCTTCCGCATGCATTTAAGTCCGAAGGTGGTAGATGCTATAAAAGAGAACATACAGGAGGCAGTAGGAGGTTTTTTAGGTGACAGTATAATCGACACTGACTACTGGGCCATACACCCCGGCGGAGTAAAAATTGTAGAGGCGGTTCAGGAAAGCCTGCATTTAACAGCTAATAATGTAGCTGACTCAATGAGCATCATGCAACAATATGGCAACATGTCGTCGCCTACTATTCTTTTTATACTCGACAGTATATTCAATAAAATAAAAGCGAATGAGCAGGAAAGTAAGACTATATTTTCATGCGCCTTTGGCCCCGGCCTGAATATTGAAATGTTACGCCTTTCATCGGTTGATACCAATCCGCAACACAAGCCTAATCACTCTAGCCGGAATTATGCCGTTGAAGTATAGATCGAACGATAAAGAATACCTCGATGGTGATTCTATTGCAACAGCCGACCTGTTCCGGAACCTGGTAGAATTAGACATTATTAATAAACGCCTTGGCGGATATAAGGCTTCCTTAAAAGGATTGACTACAATTTTAGGTATGGGTAAAGCTATTCGCAATGTGTTAGATATTGGCTTTGGCGGCGGAGATTCTATTAAGCAGCTTTCCAGGTTTTCTGAAAAGAGGAACGCAAACTTATCCTTTTACGGGTTGGACTTAAAACAAGATTGCGTTGATTATGCAGAGCAGAACCTTGTTGCCCTAACCAACAAACAGCTTATTTGCGACGACTACCGAAACATATCATCAGAGCTACTTAAGAAGATAGATGTTATTCATTGCAGTTTGTTTTTGCACCACCTTACCGATGCTGAGATAGTGAGTTTATTTAAATTTGGCAAGGCCCACAATTGTATTATACTGGCTAACGACCTGCATCGCAACTGGCTTGCTTATTATAGTATCAAGGTGCTCACCGCTCTTTTCTCGAAATCGTATTTGGTAAAGAACGATGCGCCGCTATCTGTAAAACGTGGGTTCCGGAAAAGCGAATTAATAGCGGTAGTGCAACAGGCCGGCTTTACAAAATATTCAGTAACATGGAGCTGGGCCTTTAGGTATATAGTAATTGCAACTGAATGAAGTACGATATAGCTATAATTGGCGGCGGACTTGCTGGGCTATCCTTGTCTATTGACCTAAAGAAGCGCGGGTATACTGTTGCTGTGGTCGAAAAGGGTAACTACCCAAGGCATAAGGTCTGTGGCGAGTATATTTCTATGGAGTCATATAATTACTTGCAACGTATTTGTCCTGCTTTAACTGCACATAAACTGCCGGTCATCCGTAATTTCAAACTGACTTCAGGTAATAATAAAGAGTTTACCACATCGCTCGACTTGGGTGGCTTTGGCATTAGCCGTTATTTGTTAGAGGATATGCTTTTCAACGAAGCAGAAAAACTGGGAGTAGTATTTATGCTGAACACCAAAGCCCAGGATATTAGTAGCGATGGAAAGGAGCATGTGGTTAAAACTAATAAGGGTGATATATCAGCATCGTTACTGTGTAATGCCACCGGCAGAAAATCGAACTTAAAAACTCCAAACAAAACTGAGACGAGTAATGGCGTTAACTATGTAGGTATTAAGTATCACGTAAAGCTTAAGCGGAATGCTGATTTGATTGAGATACATAATTTTCCGGGTGGGTACTGCGGTATATCGAACATTGAGGAGGATAAGGCCTGCCTCTGTTATATAGTTAATTCGAAGAACCTGAACAGGGTAAATAATTCTATACCTGAATTAGAAAAGACCTGGTTGTTTAAAAACAAAAATCTGCAGAAAATATTCACCACCGCTGAATTTGTTTTTACTGAACCCGTTACAGTAAGTGGCATTAACTTCCTTATTAAAGAACCCGTTACCGACGATGCTTTCTTTTTGGGTGATGCGGCCGGAAGCATGGCGCCTATTGTGGGTAATGGCATGAGCATGGGACTTAGGTCGGCATGGGTATTGGCGAATAATATCGATCAATATCTTGCAGGTAAAATAACGAAGCCTGAATTGGCTGCCAATTACAAAAGCTTTTGGGAGAAGGAATTCTCAAGCCGTATAAAGCTGAGCCGCTACTTGCAAAAGCTATCTGAGTATTCGTTCTTGACTAAACTAACCATAGGTTTGTTTAATGTATTCCCTGCTTTGGCAAATGGTGTGATAAAGCAAACGCATGGCAAACCATTTTAAGTAATATCTTTAAGGGCAATGAATGAGCACGTTATTTTAGTGAACCCCAAAGATGAGCCCATTGGCAGCATGGATAAGCTTGAAGTGCACCAAAAAGGACTTTTGCATAGGGCGTTTTCTGTTTTTGTGTTTAACGATGCCGGGCAATTGCTTTTGCAACGCAGGGCCAGCGATAAGTACCACTCTGCTAACCTTTGGACCAACACCTGTTGCAGCCACCCATACCCCGAAGAATATACCCTTGATGCTGCCAAACGCCGTCTGAAAGAAGAAATGGGCATTGATATTGACTTAGAGAAGAAATTTGAATTTATATACCGTGCCGAGCTTGATAACGGACTCATAGAACATGAGTTTGATTATGTATATACGGGTTTGTATAACGGACAACCGCACCTCAACCCTGCTGAAGCCTCGGAGTACAAATGGATTGAAATAGGGGACTTGAAAACTGAAATAAAGGTACACCCCGAGCTATTCACCGAGTGGCTTAAGATTGCTATTGATTCCTTCTGAGGTTATTTTACCGCAGAGACGCTAAGACGCAAATTCCCGTCATTGCGGGGTACGAAGCCCGTCCGAACGGCATTTGAGCCGGGCGGGCAATCTCAGTATTTTTTTTGTCACGAATTTCACGAATTTTTGTCATGCTGAGGAACGAAGCCTGTCTGACTGACTAGGCAGGCATCTCTTCCGTTTCCCGTCACTGCGAATCCCCTTCCTTTAAAATAAAATATGTGGGGATGTGGCAGTCTCAGTATTCGTTTTTTTACCACTAAGACACTAAGAGCACAAAGCCTCACAAAGAAATACAGTCACACTGAGTTTATCGAAGTGTTTCCATGAATTTTTACCGCAGAGAACGCAGAGAGAAAGCACGCAGAGTTCCGCAGAGAATTAAATGTATCCACCCCTCTAGGGGAGGGTTTGGGGCGGGGCAGATTAAACCCCAGCGGGGTGACCTCTTTGTAGATATTACAAACAATACAAACAGAACCCGTCGAGCACTATGCTTGCAATTGCACTTATGAACTTGCGACGGGCTAAATAATGGGGTGGGTATGCTTTGCTACAAAGAGGTCACCCCACCGGGGTTCAGAATAGATTCTTTATTCCTTGAATCCTCCCCTCAAGGGTGAGGGTTTGGGCGGGGCAGGTAAGGGGGTAGCAACTGCTACCTCCCTGTTACACACTAACGTGTTGGTTTTCAATTTTATATACAAAAAACATTTTTACACTTTGCTACCCCCTTCGCTTTATCGCACTGTGCCTGTCGAAGTATCTATTCGACTTTAGTGCATGTGGGCCGGTGGTGATATTCGCATCTCGTTTAATTTCTATTGGAGCTCATGATTATTAAGCTATTATAACTTTAATTGAGGCTTAATAATTGTCGTTTTGTGTCGCTCCATGTCGTACCAGAGTATTTTTTTTGCCCTTGCTCCTTTATTATGTCAATGAACCTTACAAGGCAACAGCGAAGCTCTCGCGAACTCATTAATGAACAATAAGCTGATCAGTGAGCAAAATTAGCTTAAATATTTATTATAGTAAATAAAATGGTTAATTAGTTTTGAACAACCCCTTTGGGGTTATTGATAATAACAATGTAAAACAACGAAGTATTATTGGCTTAAAGTAAATGAGCCCATAATTGATTCTATTGTTTTTCTATATCTATCAAATGATTCTGTGTACGTTAAAGATTTTAAAATGTATGATTTCTTTCCTGTAACCAGAAACCATAATTCTACATTATATTTATTGCCATTTTTCTCTAGTGAAAAGAGCATATAATAAAAGCTATTAGTCCCAAATCGTACTCTCCTTTTTTCAATTAGCTGAGCTTTGGTATTATAAGCGTTTATTTCCGCTTTCATACTATTTGCATATGAGTCAATATTAGTATCCTGAACACTATCGTTAATTTTAAGGCCAATGGCAACTCTGGAAGAACTTATCGAATCTCTTGGGGAAATGAGTATGAAAGCTGACCCACTATCAACATTTGTGCTTAACTCCCAATTAGCAGGATATCTTATAGTGAAATTATATTTTGATAATGTTTTCCAACTTGCAGTATCTACACTTGCTATTTCTTCGGTTGGCTTATTAGCGAAAATATCCTCTTGATATGTAGATACCAGATGTTTTAATCCTTTCGTATCTGGTACTTCGTTACTATGTAAAGCTTTTTGCACATAAACTGTCCAAAGGTGTTGGTTTATGGCGTTTAAACCATGATTGGTAAAGTTGTCATAAATTTTTTGCATTGAATCTTTTTCTTTGATCCAATATTGTATAGTTGTTTCAATCTCTTTTTCAGATTTTCCCCAATCTGTTGAAATGCTATCATTTATTTTTCTTGTATAGAATTCTGTTAGATCAAAATGCCCTTGTTCATGTTCAAGAAGCAAATCAATATCACTTGATTTTATTTTTTCTTTTATTTTTACCCAGGAGTTTTGCGGGTCCATTTCTGCAAATACAATAGCAGGAGGATAATTGTAAGCCCTATTGATTTTATAAGAGATTCTTTCATACGTTTCTGCATCATGATCAGATGTGTCATTTGGCGCTTTCTTGAAATCATTCCAGGTAAGGCTTTGCCATTTTAATACCCGGGGATTAAGATAATGACCAATTGTTATATCAGGTATTGAAATAAGACCAATGTTTAATACTAAAAGTACAAGTAAGGTTACTTTATGCTTTTTTGAATTATTATCACTGTTTTTCTTCCACGTTAACATAGTCACCCATATTGAAAAGATAAGGAACAAGATGGAGAGAGGTAGACTATAGTAATAATAGAAGAATTTAGTAACAAGCAGAGCAAAAAGTAATCCAATGATTAATGAATTTAAAGAGGAGCGTTTCTGCTTTTTAAATAGGTAGACTAAACTCTTTATTAGGTGGACACAAGCATAGATAAATGGAATGAAAACTAAAGCTGCTATGCTTCCTGGCTTATCCATTGCCATAAAACCAAAATGGAGCCCTAGTGTTACAAATAAAAAAATACCGATGTGAAGAAATTGTTTGAGCTTCATTGCGAGGGTTTGTAAAATCAAATATACCCAATAATTCTTTTGGCTCAATTAAAAACCCCAGCCTTCCGACCAGGGTTTTCATTACGCGCTTAATGTCTTTTGATTCTTAATTCGTAATTTTTAATTCTTAATTGACTAAAGCCATTGATTGAATTTATTAATAAACCAAACCTTAACCACCTGTGTAAGTAAGCAGTACCCCAGTAATATAGCGCCTAAGTAAACAAAATACGGAGCAGGCAACGGCATAAACTTAAAGGTTGCAGCAAAAGGCGAGAATGGAATATAGATACCTGCAATCATAATAAGTACCGTCATAATGGTAAGCGGTGTAGCTGCTGTACTTTGTATGAACGGTATTTTTTTGGTACGTATCATATGTACTATAAGTGTTTGCGATAACAGCCCTTCTACAAACCATCCCGATTGGAACAGGCCCTGTGTGGCAGGCGTTTGCGCCTTAAATACAAAGTACATTATAGCAAAGGTTACATAATCGAATATAGAACTGATTGGCCCGATGTAGAACATGAACTTGGCAATGCCACCTGTTTCCCAACGGCGTGGTTTCACCAGGTATTCGGCATCCATCCTGTCCCATGGCAATGCTATTTGGCTTATATCATACAGCAGGTTTTGGGTAAGCACCTGCACCGGTAACATAGGCAGGAATGGGAACAGCGCACTGGCCCCAAGCATACTGAACATATTACCAAAGTTACTGCTGGCAGCCATTTTCAGGTACTTAATAATATTACCAAATGTGCGTCGGCCATATATTACCCCCTTACGGAGTACCATCAAATCTTTCTCCAGCAAAATAATATCGGCGCTTTCTTTAGCTATATCCACAGCCGTATCAACCGATATACCTACGTCGGCATCGCGCAATGCGCCGGCATCGTTAATGCCATCGCCCATAAAGCCGACGGTGTGCCCTTTGCTTTGCAATACCTTTATTACGCGGCTCTTTTGCATTGGGCTAAGCTTAGCATAAATACTGGTATGTTCCAGTTTGTCTAATAATTCAGGGTCACTGAGGCTTTCAATTTCGGTACCCAGCAATACATTGGTAACAGGTATGCCCACATCGCGGCAAATTTTTGTGGTTACAATTTCGTTATCGCCTGTAAGTACTTTTAGTTGTATGCCTAAACGTTGTAATGCCTGTATAGCAGGCTTGGCCGATGGCTTGGCAGGATCGAGGAAGCCTATGAAGCCCGTCAATATCATATTGCTTTCGTCGGCAACAGCATAGTTTACCGGGTGGCTGCCATCACATTCTTTAATAGCTACAATAAGTACGCGCAGCCCTTCTTCGTTCATCTTGCGCGACATCTTCAGCACGTTCTCCTTCAGCTTGGCATCCATCGGAATGATCTTATCGCGCTCAGCATGCAGTTGCATGTTCTCTCCCGGATCGAATGCCTGTCCGCATATATCAATCATTTCTTCTACCGCGCCCTTGCAAATAAGCAAGTGCTTATCGCCTTGCTGCAATATTACCGACATACGCCTGCGCTTCGAATCGAATGGTATCTCATCAATTTTTTTAAACTCGCCCTGCGTTTCCAATACCTTCTTTACCTCACCATGTTCCAATACAGCCACATCAAGCAAGCTCCTCAAGCCTGTCTGGTGGAAGCTGTTCAGGTAAGCCCACTTCAATACCTCATCATCTTCTTCGCCTTCTACATTCAGGTGTCGCTCCAATACAATTTTATCGAGGGTAAGTGTTCCCGTTTTATCGGTACACAAAATATCCATGGCCCCAATATTCTGAATGGCGTTTAAGCGTTTTACAATTACCTTTTTCTTACTCATGTTAATAGCGCCCTTGGCAAGAGTAGCCGTTACCACCATAGGCAACATTTCGGGCGTTAGGCCTACAGCCACTGCTATAGCAAACAAAAGCGCGTCGGTCCAGTTGTGCTTGGTAAACCCGTTTATAAGAAACACCAGCGGAACCATTACCAACATAAATTTTACCAATAACCATGCCACACTATTCACACCCTTATCGAAACTCGTTTCAGGGCGTTTGCCGGTAAGCGATTTACTGATAGAACCAAACAAAGTTTGTGCCCCTGTAGTAACTACAATGCCTACTGCTGCGCCACTCACTACGTTGGTGCCCATAAAGCAAATGTTCTCCAGCTCTAATGGTTGTTTTTTATCGGCATCTTCAATAGCGGTATCCTTTTTTTCTACGGGCAGGGCCTCGCCGGTAAGCATGGCCTGGCTCACGAATAAGTCTTTGGAATAGATAACGCGGCAATCACCCGGTATCATATCGCCTGCAGTAAGGAATATCATATCGCCGGGTACCAATTCTTTTATATCTATTTCTTTTTTACCAATGTGCTGGCGCATAACGGTAGCAGTGGTTTTAACCATGCTCTTCAGTTCTTCAGCTGCTTTGTTGCTGCGGAATTCCTGCCAGAAACGTATAATAGTACTCAATAACACCATGCTCATTACAAGGGCCACGGTTGAGTAATCGCGCTCAGCAGGGGTGGCCGCCATGGTTACGTCGGTAACGAACGATATGGCTGCAATAACAATAAGTATGCCATTAAATGGAGTTATCCATGCCTGCATAAACTGTATATACCATGCAGGGGCTTTTTCGCTCGCTATTTCATTCGGGCCGAATTTTTCCTGTTTCTCGGCTAATTGTTCTTCGGTAAGGCCGCTTTCGCAGGTATCGAGGTTGGTAAATAACTCTTCCTTAGTGGCTTTTGCAGCGCTTTTAAGTTTGCCTGCTATAATGGGGTCGAAGCTGTTTTGCGAATTACCTGATTTCCCGAAGCTAAGGTTGGGCATTTTCAGTTTTCTTTCTTTCTCGATTGTTTCCATAGGCTACCTCCTGTTTTAAATAGTACAAAGCAATACAGTATGCTTTATACATGAATTTATAAGATGCTTTTTACATCTTCTAAGCTGTTTTTATTCCGTCGTCCACGGTTAGCCTAGAAGAACTAACAGGTTCAGACGGAGATAATTAAATATGTCTGTGCACTCGGCCCACTATCCATCTTTGGTTAGTGATTGTTTTGGTTACGCTGCAAAAGTAGAAAAAAGTTTTGTAGGTTGTTGCACTAAATTGTTACTAAAAAATGAATGGAACACAGATAACACGGATAGTACAGATATAAACGGATGAAATCAGTGAAAACCCGCCTAATCCGTTCCATCCGTGTTCTATTGTTTTAATTTATACTTTTGGTTGTAATAGTTCAACCCCAATAATGGATAACAACCGCAAACAGGATACCGCTCTTTTGGGCAAGGCAAGCGCCAGGCCTGTTATATTATCTATACTGGTAAACCTGTTCCTGGCAGCGCTTAAAGGTGTGGCTGCTTTTTTTGGTAATTCAAATGCTTTAATGGCCGATGCAGCAGAATCATTCTCCGATGTAATGAGCTCAGCTATTGTATGGATAGGTATACGCACCGCTGTTAAAGAACCCGATGAAGATCATCCGTATGGCCATGGAAAAGCAGAACCGATTGCATCTATTGCAGTGGTGGTGTTTTTATTGTTTACTGCCATTGCTATTGCCAGCAGGGCATTGGGCCGTTTGTGGCATCCACCTGCAGTACCAGAAACATTTACCTTGTATGTACTTATAGGCGTTATAATAGTTAAGGAAATGGTGTACCGCTACATGCATAAAAAAGCCAAGAACTTTGGCAGCACTGCCTTACTTGCTGAGGCCCTGCATAACCGCAGCGATGCAATTACATCGTTAATGGCATTCATTGGTATATTACTTGCGGTAGTGGGTGGCCCAAAGTTTGTAGCTGCCGATGCATATGCATCTATAGTGGCATCGGGTATCATTGCTTTTAACGCCATACGCATATTTAAACCTGCCCTCAACGAGCTTATGGATGCTGCACCACCCGAGGAATTGAAAGAACAGGTTAAGAAAATTCCATTAAAAGTAGCCGGTGTTATAGAAGTAGAAAAATGCTTTCTCCGTAAAATGGGCATGCACTACTTAGTAGATATGCACATAGTAGTTGACGGGAAAATAACCGTGAACGAGGGCCATGCAATAGCTCATCATGTAAAAGATGCCGTGCTTAACGAAATGCCAATTATTACAGATGTATTGGTGCATGTGGAGCCTAACGATATGGTAATTACATTTTAAAGCGTATGGGTTTTTTTGAGAAGAGTTTAGTAGATAAAATACGCAGCCAGTCGTTAAAAGCAGAGCAATCGGGTAAAATTCCTACCGACTGGTTAAAGTTACTTTACAAGAAAAATTATTTCAAACTATTTATTCCGAAGCAGGACGATGGGTTGATGATGCCTATGCCGGATGCCCTAAGGTTATTTGATGAGGCCGGATATATAGATGGTAATTTGGGCTGGGCCATAACCATTGGTTCGGGTGGAGGATATTTTTATGCCTACATGCAGAACGAAATCGCAAGTAAAGTATTTAAAGGAAGTAAATCGCTTATTGCAGGCAGTGGTGCGCCGACAGGCATTGCAAAGCAAGTAAAGGGTGGATATAAAGTAACGGGTAGCTGGCGTTATTGTAGCGGTGCACCTTTTGCCACTTCCTATACTGCCAATGTTATTATTAATGAAAGTGCAAAACAGATACGAGCATTTATATTCGAACCCAAACAGGTGAAAATTCAGAAGGACTGGAACGCCTTTGGTATGAAAGCTACCGAGAGCCATAGTATTATAGTGAAAGATGCATTTGTTCCGGAAGCTATGACCTTTGACCTGTCAATTACAGATCTGTTTTACAAGCATCCCATTTATCAATATCCGTTTTTGCAATTTGCCGAAGCTTCATTTGCTGCGCTTACGCTTGGCTTGTGTAGGCATTTTCTGGAAGAAGCAAATACAATGTTAAGGGAAAACAAAAAGACCTGGTCGCTTACAGAAGGCCGCATGGAGTTTGTAAAACATTTGATAGGGGAGAAACAGAACAATTTTATAAGAGCATCAGATAGTTTTTATAAACTGGCAGATGCCTCCTGGAAAGAGATAGTTGCAAATGATAAACTAAGTACTAAGACCCAAACCGCAATAAGTAATCTGAGTAAAAAGACATCGCGCATTGTGTTGGATTGCGTAGATTCTATAATGCCTTATATGGGCATGAATGCCATGATGGAGAGCGACACCATCAATAGGGTATGGAGAGACACCCACACGGCCTGCCAGCATATATTACTGGTTCCTTTTTCAAAGGTTTGAGTACCTTTGCCGGATATTTAAAAATATGAATTCACTAAGATTTAAGATTGCTTTTTTATTCGCGCTGTTTGCTATAACTGCATTTGCCCAAAAAGACGAAAAGCAATTATCGCTCGATTTTGCAGGCTATCTTAAAAATGCCCAATACCACGAAGCTTACGGTATGTTCGATTCTATAATGGCTAAAAAATTAGCGGAAGATGCTTTTAAAACTGCAATGGATGGTGCTTTCAAGCAGCTTGGCACTATAAGCGATTATTCATTTGTAGATGAAGAGCGTGGTAAGACAATGAATAAGACCTATACCTTATGTCACCTTAAAAATGCAACACTCGATATCGAACTTGTTTTTAATGCTTCACTTCGTATCATAGGTTTCCACTTTGTTGACCCATTAAAGGTTGGCGGGCCAAAATATACGCCACCACCATACGACAGTGTTGGGGCTTATACCGAAAAAGAAATTACTATTACCACAGGAGATTATAAATTGCCGGGCACATTAACACTTCCGAAGAATGTACCTAATCCACCGGTTGTAATATTAGTGCATGGATCCGGCCCGAACGATAGGGATGAAACAATTGGCCCGAACAAAACTTTTAAAGACTTAGCTATAGGCCTTGCGCGAAAAGGCATTGCAACTATCCGTTACGATAAACGAACAAAGGTTTACGGCGGACAAATGGCTAAAAATTTGCATGAGGCAACGGTGAAAGATGAGACTATTGATGATGTTATATCTGCGGTAAATATGGTAGGTAAATTAGGTCAATTAAATGTAGATTCGAATAAGTCAGAAATAAAAAAAGAAAGCGATGTTCCGAAATATGTAGTATATAAACTTTGCCTCGATTCAAACCGCATCTATGTATTGGGCCATAGCCTTGGCGCTATGCTTGCACCGCGCATTGCCCACGAAAGCAAAAAGATAAAAGGCATTATTATGATGGCGGGTGATTCGCGCTTGCTGGAAGATGTAATGATATACCAGAACACTTATCTGTCATCCTTAGATACTGTATCTGCTCACAAAAGCAGTAATGCAGAAAGAGTTGCAGCTATGGATAAACAACTTGAACTTGCAAAAAAACCAGACCTGAAACCCAATACCCCTGATAGCCTGTTGCCTTATAATGTTGCTGCACCCTATTGGATAGATATTAATCACTATAACCAGATAAAAATGGCGCAAGACCTTACTATGCCGATATTACTCATTCAGGGTGAACGCGATTACCAGGTTACCATGGTTGATTATAATTTATGGAAAGAAAAACTGGGCGATAAAAAGAATGTGACTTTCCATTCGTACCCTAAGCTAAACCACTTATTTATGGAAGGAGAAGGTAAGAGTGTTCCAGCAGAATATGAGAAACAGGGACACGTACCCATGTATGTAATTAACGATATTGCTAACTGGATAAATAAAAGGTAACGTATATGATAACTGCAGCTAAAGTATACAGTGTATTATTCATCATTCTCGCAGTCTTTGTACTTATAGACCTGTATGTTTTTTCGGGTATAAGGACTTCCATCCGTTCTTTTTCCGGGAAGACTAAAAAACGTTTGTCATGGTTATTTTGGCTTCTTAATGGAGCATGCTATATACTCATATTGTATACGGCTGTTTTGCAATCACCCAAATTTGGCTTTGCAGGCGGCTGGTTCAAGTTCATGGCAGGTCTGTTATTTACTTCCTATATTCCTAAGTTGTTCTATATTTTATTTTTATTGGTGGAAGATGTATTCCGCTTGTTGAGATTCATCGGTGTGCTGCCGTATAAACTCATCAAAAAGGAACAAGCTTCATCCGTTGAGTTCTTTCAATCGCGCAGAAAATTTATTGCTAACACCGGAGCCATAGTTGCGGCAATACCTTTTACAGGCATGGTTTACGGAATTACAAAAGGTAAATACAATTTTAAAATACATAAAGCAGAAATTTCGTTTAAGGACCTGCCAAAAGAATTTGATGGTATACAAATTACTCAACTATCCGATATACATTCAGGTAGTTTTGATGACAAGGAGGCTGTGCAACATGCAGTTGACCTGGCCAATGAGCAGAAATCGGATATTATGTTCTTTACAGGAGATCTTGTAAATAATCAGGCAAGCGAAATGTTGCCCTGGATGGATGTGTTCAACAAACTGAAAGCGCCTATGGGTATTTATTCCTCATTAGGTAACCACGATTACGGCGATTATATGGAATGGCCATCCCCTGAAGCTAAGCATGCCAACATGGAAAAGCTTTATGCCATACACAAGCAATTGGGATTTACATTACTACGTAATGAGAATATGAAGATTGAAAGGAATGGCGGACATATTGAATTGCTTGGTTTAGAAAATTGGGGCAGAGGCGGCTTCAGCAAATACGGCGATTTAAAAAAGACCCTTGCAGGTACCGAGCCTGATTCATTTAAAATACTAATGTCGCACGACCCTACACATTGGGAGGCAGAAGTGATGAATAACCCGGTGCATGTACACTTAACACTTGCAGGTCATACGCACGGTGCACAGTTTGGTGTTGAAATTGGTTATGTTAAAATCTCTCCTGCCAGCTTGCGTTACGATAGATGGGCAGGCTTGTACAAAGAGAATGAAAAGTATCTATATGTAAATCGTGGCTTGGGTTATATTGGTTTCCCGGGCAGGGTGGGCATATGGCCAGAGATAACAGTAATAACGTTAAGGAAAGCTTAGTGTTTTGTTTTAACACAGAGAACACAGGGTGGACAGAGTTTCACAGAGAAATAATATTAATAAAACCAAAATTAACTCTGTGTAACTCCTTTATTCTCTGTGTACTCTGTGTTGAATAAACAGGCAGTAAAATTTAATACATTTTCGCACCATTAGGTACAGGATGCGATAATGAAGTCAACACCACATCGCCATTGGCATTTGGGAAGCCCGTTACCAAGCATTGCGACATAAAATTAGCAATCTGCTTTTCAGGGAAATTGATAACTGCAACTACCTGCCTTCCCGGTAATTCCTCTTTAGTATAAAGCTTTGTAATTTGCGCACTGCTCCACTTAATACCAAACTCTCCGAAGTCGATCTTAAGCTTGTAAGCAGGTTTGCGTGCTTCCGGAAAATCAAAGACTTCGAGAATAGTGCCTGCACGCAGTTCAACTTTCTCGAAGTCTTTCCATATTATTTGCTCCATAAAGCGAAAACCTATTTTTTAAAGCGCCAGCAAAGACCAAATTCTTTGGCAAAGCCTGTTATACTGGTGCTGTATAGTCCCGGTGTTCCTTTAGGCGCTTGCTGAGTAGCACTTTCACTAAACATGGTGAACATGGCCACAAAACCAATATGCCCAAGGAAATAACGTGCATGTATACCTGTGCGTATTATGCCACCCTTTGCAGTATAGTTGAAGGAGCCATCATTTGCCAGAAAACTGTTTTTATAAGTGTCTGGGTTTGATTGATAGCCATTGGTTCCGCTAAATGAAATCGTGGTAGAACCCAATGAAAGAGCTGCGGAAATATCCAGATGGCGGGTTACATAAAAGTGGTATGCACCATCAATGGTAAATTCAGATGCAAGTGCCTTTATCTGGTTGTTTGAGTTCTCCAAGCCATAGAACTGACGAGGGTCGAGCATATAATAATCGCTACCTGAGCTTAGGCCAATACTAATACGATTGCTGATTCCATATTCCAGCGACAGCGGATCGCGGCAACCTACAAAGTGCCCCCAGCCAACTTCCTGTGTAGGGGAGGAAATTTGTGTGGAGTAATTCGAGAAGGTATTCCCTTCTGTTACATTAGCCTGAAAAGTGCCTCTTTGGTAAGCCAATTGCGCATTGCTTAAACCTGCAAATGCCAAAAGTAAACCTGCAATAAGTGTATATTTTTTCATGGTAGGTATATTAATACATTACCTCAAATGTAATTTGAATTTTTGAGATTTCCAAATGATAAAGAAGCAGCTTTTTTTAAGCCATTTCTTTAGCCGGCTTGTTCCTCCATTCGCCAATTTGTTGGCGCCACATAGCGTAATATAATCCCTTTAATGCTAATAACTCCTCATGCTTGCCCGATTCAATAACATGGCCTTTTTCAAGTACAAATATTTTATCGGCATGCATAATTGTAGATAGCCTATGAGCTATTAATATGGTTATAAGGCTGCTGTTTTGCGATACATCGCGAATGGTTTTACTTATCTCTTCTTCGGTAAGTGAATCGAGGGCAGAGGTTGCCTCATCAAACACCAGTAACGATGGTTTACGCAGCAATGCACGGGCAATGGATAACCTTTGCTTTTCTCCGCCCGATACTTTTACACCGCCTTCGCCAATTACTGTGTCTAACCCTTTATCAGCTCTGGCTAATAAATTTTCGCAGGCTGCTTTATGCAATACATCCAGGCATTCTTGGTCAGTGGCATTGGGTGCGACAAACAATAAATTCTCTTTTATACTGCCTGAGAATAATTGGGAATCCTGTGTTACCAAGCCTATCTGCTCACGTAATTTGTCAAGGTCAATATCCTTGCCCGAAATACCATTATACAAAACGGTTCCGCTTGGTGGAGTATAAAGCCCTACTAATAACTTCACCAGAGTTGTTTTACCCGAACCGGATGGACCCGCAAAGGCAATGGTCTGGCCACGCCCAGCTTTAAACGATATATTTTCCAGCGCATGTGTCTTTGCTGTTTGATGCTTGAATGATACATCATTAAACTCCAGTGTTTCTATAACGTTAACATTTACCGGATTAGCCGGTTTAGGCTCTTTAGGTGTGTTAAGTATTTTAGAAAAGTTACCCAGCGATACCTGAGTTTCTCTAAAGGTATTGATAATGTTACCTAATTCTTGCAGTGGCCCGAAAATAAAGAAGGAATAAAACTGCAGAGCAAACATCTGTCCTAATGTGAGCCTGTTTCTGAAAATGAGAAAACAGAACATAAACAAAAGGCAACTACGTAAAAAGTTGATAGTTGTTCCCTGTATAAAGCTGATGAATCGGATAAAACGCAGTTTCCTCAATTCTAGGCCCAAAATTTTTGTGGTTGTTGCATTTAATCTGTTCACTTCCTGATCGGTAAGGCCAAGGCTTTTTACCAATTCAATGTTGCGGAGCGATTCGGTTGTAGAACCTGCCAGGGCAGTTGTTTCCGATACAATCTTTTTCTGTACGGTCTTTATTCTTTTGCTCAGGTATGAGCTTACAAAGCCTAAAATAGGTACCAACGAAAAGTACACAGGTGCAATGAGCCAGTATATCTTCATGGCATATACAAATACAAACACAATGCCAACTACTGTGGTGAATAATACACTTATGGCGGAGAGAACGATCTTTTCTACATCTGAGCGCACTTTTTGCAAAATACCCAATGTTTCTCCGCTGCGTTGGTCCTCAAATACTGAATATGGTAATTCCAACGAATGCCTTAATCCATCGGTATAGATCTGTACCCCAACTTTTTGGGTTACTACATTGGTAAAATAATCCTGAAAGTTTTTTGCAATACGCGATACCATAGCCACACCCATCGACATACCTATAAGTATCATCACACCTCTAATATATTCAGATGTGGCAAAGTTGACAGTGCCTATTTTCGATAAATACCTGTCCACAATACGTTGGAATATCATCGGGTCGAACAGGGAGAACACCTGGTTAATGGTTGCAAGGCCAAGGGCCAGCAATAGCATCCATTTATAGTTTTTTAAGTATGCGTAAAGTAATTTCAATGGGTTGTCGTCTAATTGGTTATGACTAATAGAGACGGAAAGATAGTGAGTTTACTTTAAATAGGAATTAACAGTAGATAAGGCAAGCCCTTATAGCCTATAAAACAAGGAGATTCAAATAGTTTTTAAAGCAATAGAATATGTAAATAATCGTTTTGTTTTCTTTAATTCCTGTACCTAAATAAGAGTACCTTTGGACCGTTTATGTCGATAAAAAATACCTGGTTATTAGCCGTTTTATTACTGAGCAATATAATTGTTGCTCAAGCCCAGCAAAAATTTACCATTAGCGGTACCATAAAAGATTCTGCCTCAGGCGAAGAACTTATTGGGGTACTTGTATCTGTTAGGGAGTTAGAGGCAACGGGGGTGAGTACCAATGAGTATGGTTTTTATTCAATAACTCTGAACGAAGGTTCATATACGCTTCTGTATAGTTATCTGGGATATAAGATCGATTCGGTTAAAATATCGCTGCATCAGAATGTAAAGCAGAATATACGGTTGGCCAATGCCGGTGAATCATTACAGGAAGTGCATGTGCAAGGAGCGAAAGCAAATGAGAATGTTACAAGCACCCAGACCGGAACCATATCGCTGGATGTAAAAGCTATAAGCAAGATACCTGTGTTCTTTGGCGAGAAAGATGTATTAAAGACCATGCAATTATTGCCTGGAGTTATATCGGCAGGAGATGGTAACAGTGGCTTTTATGTACGTGGTGGTGCATCGGACCAGAACCTGATATTGCTCGATGATGCCCCTGTATATAATGCTTCGCACTTGCTTGGTTTTTTCTCCGTCTTCAATTCCGATGCTATAAAAGATGTGACCTTATATAAGAGTGGTATGCCGGCTCAGTTTGGTGGACGCCTTGCCTCGGTAGAAGATATTAAGATGAATGACGGTAACGACCAAACCTATCATTTAAGTGGCGGTATAGGGTTCATCGCCTCGCGCTTGAATTTCGAAGGGCCAATAAAAAAAGGGAAAGGCTCGTTTTTAATTGCAGGACGAAGGACATATGCTGACCTTTTCCTGAAGCTCTCGAACAATACTGCCTTGAAGAATAGCAGCCTTTATTTTTACGATTTTAATGCAAAAGGCAATTACACATTTGGCGATAAGGACAGGATATATATATCGGGTTATTTTGGTAAAGATGTGCTTGGCGCCGATAAACTTTTTGGTGTTAACTGGGGTAATGCCACTGGCACCTTCAGGTGGAATCACATATACGGCCCAAAGCTTTTTTCGAACACATCTGTAATTTACAGCAACTACAATTATAATATAAGCATTACTGCTGCAAACCTTAATCTGGGTATACAGTCAGTAATAAAAGACTGGGGCTTAAAAGAGGAGTTTCAATACTTCCCGAGTTCTAAGAATAAAATACTATTTGGCTTTAATGGCACCTACCACACCATTGTACCCGGCAACTTAGTGGCAAACGATTCTATTTTTAATAATACCAATATACAAACCCGTTATGCCTTGGAAGGCTCGGTGTATGCATCAGATGAATTTAAAGTAAGTGAGCGCTTGAGGTTCATGGCTGGAATAAGGCTTACTTCGTTTAGTTTAATGGGGGCAGGTACCTTTTATAATTATGATGCCAGTGGTATAGCAAGCGATTCTGCTAAATATTCGAGCGGACAGTTTGTTAAAACATATATAAACCCTGAGCCAAGGTTCAATGCCAATTATATGCTTAACGAGGTTTCATCTATAAAAGCCTCGTACGACAGGAATGTGCAGAATCTGCACCTGTTATCTAATTCTACTTCGTCGAACCCGACAGACCTTTGGATACCCAGCAGTAACAATGTAAAACCTGAGATTGCCGATCAGTTTTCTGTCGGGTATTACCGCAACTTTGACGACAACAGGTACGAATTTTCGGTAGAGACCTATTATAAAATAATGCAAAACCAGATCGATTATAAAAATGGCGCTCAGCTATTGTTGAACCAGAGTGTGGAGAGTCAGTTATTGTACGGTAATGGCCGTTCATATGGCGCCGAATTCTTCTTTAAAAAGAAGTTTGGAAAACTGAACGGATGGCTGGGTTATACCTATTCGAAAACCGAAATACAGATACCTGGCATTAATAATGGTAACTGGTATCCTGCAAGACAGGATATTACCAATGATGTGGATGTAGTAGTGATATATGAGCTAAATGACAAGTGGTCCTTTTCAGCTACATGGATATATAATACCGGCTACCCTGTAACCTTCCCAAGTGGCAAGTATGAAGTTGATGGAAACGTAGTTTATTACTATACATCGCGCAATGGTTACCGTATGCCCGATTACGACAGGATGGATGTAGGGGCAACCTTTAAGTGCAAAAAACATGGCCATTTCCAGGGCGAATGGGCATTTTCGGTTTATAATGTGTATGACAGGTGGAACGCCTATTCTATTACATTCCAGCAGAACCCTAACAATGCGCAGGAAACACAGGCAGTACTTACTTCGCTATTTGGTATAATACCATCAGTGTCTTATAATTTTAAGTTTTGAAAATGAAGATTAAATATATAATGCTTGTGGCCATTAGTTATTGGCTGTTAGCTGCTTCGTGTCAAAAGGTAATTAACATCGATTTGAATTCGGCTTCTCCTGTCATTGTAATAGTAGGCAACATAAGCGATCAACCGGGGCCTTATGTCGTTACTTTAAATCAAACGGTGAACTTCAGTCTGCCCAATACGTTTCCGCCAGTCGATGGCGCCTTTGTTACCATATCTGATAATACGGGTATAGTAGATACCTTATTTGAGACTGCAACACCGGGCACATATCATACCAAAAAAATTATGGGTATACCGGGCCGCACCTATACACTTACCGTTATTTCTAATGGCCAAACATATACGTCTGCAAGTACAATGCCCCAGTTGGTTACGTTCGATACACTGGTGGTGCAGCAGCATATTGGCGGATTCAGAGGAGGTAATGATACCAGTTATACACCCAATGTTGTATTTCAGGATCCTGCTGCTGTTGCCAATTATTACCGCTTTATTGAAACCGTAAATGATACCTTGCAAACTAATATTGATTGTATAGATGACCAGTATTTTAACGGAAAATATATTGCATACCCTATACGCCATAGGTTAAATGTGGGCGATAGTGTTAAGATTGAAATGCAGTGTATTGATAAAGGCGCGTATACATACCTTACTACAGTGGGCGAGGCTTCCGGCTCGACCAATGTAACACCTGCCAATCCGGTTTCAAATATCTCGAATAATGCGTTGGGTTATTTCAGTGCCCACACCTCTCAGTATAGAGCCACTCAGATTAAAAGATAAAATAAGCTATTTTTGATGCAGCAACCTGCCTGAATTTCTCCATATATTCAGTAAATTGTGATTTTAATTTTTTGGGAGAAGTCTTTTATGTCGTTATCAAAATGCCGTTTGCTTTTTATTCTTCAGTTTATTTTTTCTTTAAACGCATTTTCGCAGTTTAATACGAGTACATACCTGCAAGAAGCAAGGGAAGATATAGCTGCAAGCCATTATTTTGATGCGATACAAAAACTCGATGTTTGCATCCAGACAAAACCGGGCCAATACGATGCATATTTTTTCAGGGGAGTGTGCAAATACTATCTTAACGATGATTTAGGTGCTGAAGCAGACTTGAATGTTGCAGTTAATATGTATGACCCGTACCTCTCGGACGCCTATCATTACAGGAGCTTTGTCAGATACCGCCTTGGCGATTATGAAGGGGCCATCAGGGATGTTGACCAGCTTATTTCGATTCAGGGAAAAGACCCGAAATTATACATGGAAAGAGCTTTTTCCAAATTATCCAGTCAGGACTATAATGGTGCAATAAAAGATTGTTATAAAGTATTAAGCATGCAATATGTTAATGAAAACTTATATCTGTGCTTAGGCATGGCCCAAAACGCGCTGAATAAGTTCGACAGCGCTTTAGTGTATTATAATAAGGCACTCGTATTAAATCCTAAAAATGAAGAGATTTATGTGCGCATTGGCATGGTTAATGCGAATATGAGCAACTATAACGACGCAATTGAAGAGTATAACAAAGCATTGAAAATAGATTCTGCCAGTACCCTTGCCTATTTCAGCAGGGCTGAGGCTTATATGAAGATGAATAAGGATAAGGAGGCTATGGAAGATTTTAATACGGTTATAATATATGATCCGTTGAATTCCATTGCCTATTACGACAGGGCCATTATAGAGTCTAATAAGAACAATTATAATGATGCACTTGCTGACTTCAGTAAGGTAATAATGCTCAACCCTAAAAATATACAGGCACTTTTTAACAGGGCTAAACTCAGGTGTGCCTTGAATGACTTGCAGGGGGCATTAAGTGATTATGATAAAACGATTGAGCTGTTCCCTTATTTTGTAGAGGCATATAACGAGCGTGCGCGGTTAAAAGAGAGCCTGCATGATTATAAAGGAGCGCAGGCTGATTATAATACGGGTAAGGTAATGGGCGATCTCAGCCATTTCAAGGATAATTCTCAACGGGTAAATGACTCGGTAAACCTTTCTCATTTGTTAGCGCTCAATTCCGATTTTGATAATAATAGCAAGAAATTATCCGATACTGCCAGCATTGGCCTGTTGCCTTTATTTTATTTAATGCTGAGTGACAAGAATTCTGCGAAAACAGTTTGCTCACCTGTGTTTCTGAAAAAAACAAAACAGGTTTACAATGATTTTTGTATAGTAAATAAAAAAACCACAGCACCGGATAATATAACGGATAGCGCTTTGTTTGTTTTAAATAAGGACAGTAATGAAAGTGAAGGAATAATACTGAGACGGGCAGTGCAGGAAACCAACCTGCAATTGTTTAACGATGCCATTAAAGACTATAACAATATAATAGAGCAAAATACAGGTTCTGCAATTGCATATTTTCAGCGGGGTATAAGTCAGTGCAAAGAAATGGAGATGCTTAGCCGTTTTAACGAGGATAAACAATACACAATGGTAAATAAAACCTATAAAATAGTTAGGATACAGAACAACGATAAATACGAAAGCGCCCTTGCCGATTTTAATAAAACAATAGAGATAGAGCCTGAATTTGCTTTTGCCTATTATAACAGGGCATTTGTGAAATATAAATTGAAAGACTTAAAGGGAGCTATCGACGATTATAATAAGGCCATTGAAATAGATCCGGGCTTTGGCGATGCATATTATAACCGGGGCTTATTGTTCTTTTGCCTGAATGATAAGATAAGCGCCTGCCAGGATTATAGCAAGGCAGGTGAACTAGGTGTGACAGAAGCATATCTTGTTATAAAGCTTTACTGCTCGCAGATTTTGAAGTAGTGCCGGGTTATTAGAGATGTCTGTTTATAGGGATTTTTCTCATTAAATAAATATTTCTTACATTTGCAGCGCAAATAATTACTCCACGCATAAAAGCATGGTGTAATTGTTATACAGAAGAGGTGAGAGATCAGGCTCGAAGACCCTCTGGCAACCGTCTAAGTTTAGAAAAGGTGCCAACTCCTGCCCAAGGCAACACGGGACATATAAAAATTACATAGGCCATGAAAAACAAAAGACACAGTCCTTTAGGTAAATCTCGAAAGAGAAATTTCAGCAATTCTATTATTTGTTGTTGCGGACGAATGCCCATGTCCTGCCAATAGCATATCCTATTCCATTTTATTGCAATAAGGATATCTGCCTCGCAGAGCATAGAAGCCTTAATCTTAACCTCAACCTAAATCTCAACCTAATGAATAATACTTTCGAATATAAAAACGCTTATCAGTTAGAATCAGGCCAAAACCTGCAAGGTTTTACCCTTGCTTACCAGACATGGGGCAAACTGAATAAAGAAAAGGATAATACTATATGGATATGCCATGCCCTTACGGCTAATGCCGATGCAGAGGACTGGTGGCCGGGTATTATTGGCGCGGGTAAGGTATTCGATCCTGCAAAACATTTCATTGTCTGTGCTAATATTTTGGGCTCTTGCTATGGCTCAACAGGGCCCTTGTCTGTGAATACTGCAACCGGCAAACCTTTCTATCACGATTTCCCTTTGCTTACTGTGCGTGATATTGTCGGTTCACTTGATCTGTTGCGCAACGAATTGGGTATTGATCAAATACACACTGCCATTGGAGGTTCGTTAGGTGGGCAACAGGCAATAGAGTGGGCCATAAGCTCACCAGATGTTATTAAACACCTTATAGTAGTGGCATCTAATTCGGTAAGTTCTCCATGGGGTATTGCATTCCGTGAGAGCCAACGCTTGGCTATTGAAGCTGACCAAACCTGGAAAGAATCTTGTGCAGATGCAGGTACGGAGGGGCTGAAAGCGGCACGGTCCATTGCTTTATTGAGTTACCGCAATTATATAACCTATTCGCAGACACAAAAAGAAACGGATGATACCAAAACGGATGGATATAATGCTTCATCGTATCAACGTTACCAGGGCGATAAATTGGTGAAGCGTTTTAATGCATTTTCGTATTACGCACTTTCTAAAATAATGGATTCGCATAACGTGGGTCGTGGCAGAGGCGGAGTGAAGCAGGTACTGGCAACTATCAAAGCCAAAACATTAGCTGTTGGTATTACATCTGATTTATTATTCCCTGCTACTGAATCGAGATATACGGCAGAGCATGTTCCCGGAGCTATTTACGAAGAGATAAATTCCCTTTATGGGCATGATGGTTTTTTAATAGAAGTGCCGAAACTAACATTGGCTATACAAAATTTTTACAAGAAAATAATGAACACACCTAAAATAGGTTTGTTCGGCCTGGGTTGTGTGGGACAAGGCTTCTATGAGCTTACACATATTCAAACACCTTCAGTAGTGCCGCATAAAATTGTGGTGAAGGATGCGTTGAAAAAACGCAAAGTGGAAACCCATTTACTGAGTTTTGATAAAGAGGATGTGTTGCAGGATGAAAGCACTAACCTTGTGGTGGAAGTAATTGATAACTCGAAAGAAGCTTTTGAAATTATTGGAGGCGCCCTGAGAGCAGGTAAAAATGCTGTATCTGCGAATAAAAAGATGGTAGTCGAAAACCTGTCCGAGCTTTTGGCCTTACAGGAAAAACACAATGTATCGCTTTTATACGAGGCAGGTGTGTGCGCTAGTATCCCTATCCTACGTACAATCGACAGCTATTTTTCACAAGAGCCAATAAGCGCTATTCGTGGTTTGTGCAATGGTACTTCGAATTATATTTTGTCGCAGGTATATAACAAGGGATGGGATTATGCAACTGCACTTAAGGAATCACAACGCCTTGGCTTTGCCGAAGCTGACCCAACGCTTGATGTGGAAAGCTATGATGCATTATTTAAGCTTATAATACTAACCCTGCATGGTTTTGGCCTATTGGTAAAGCCTGAGCAGATATTCAACTACGGTATATCGAACATCAGCCCTGAGGATATTGAGTATGCTAAAGCCAATGGGTATAAAGTACGCCAGGTGGCACAGGTATACAAATTGGCAAATAATAAAGTTGGCCTATGGGTAGTGCCTCAGTTCATCTCTCCTGCCGATCCTTTATATCATGTAGAGAATGAGTACAACGGAATAACCATTGAAGCAGAACATTCGGGCACACAGTTTTTCTCAGGAAAGGGCGCCGGCAGTTATCCAACCGGTGCAGCAGTACTATCGGATGTGCATGCATCATTGGGTGGTTTTAAATACCGTTACGAAAAATACAAAGACAATAATGGGCTGAGCCTTGCTAATTCTATTGAAATAGAAGTTTATGTAAGGGCAAGTTCAGAAAAAGTACTGAATGAAATTAAGCTGAAAGAGGGCAAGCATATTAAAGGCAAGAATTATGCAACGGGCAAAATAAGCCTGGCTCAACTGCTTGAATTAAAGCCTTTGCTTAGTAAAGAAAAAGTGTTCCTTGCATCTCTGCCTTTTGCTATCGGGCATAAAGAAAAGGCTGTTTCTGCTGAGGCACAAAAAGAATTACATTTGAATAACTAATAAAAACAAAATGGCAAAAGTCACTTTACATAGAGTAGATGATGCGTTTCATCTGGAAGCAACCAATGCAGTAGGCTCAAAATTACAAATGGATGGCAATCCTGAAATTGGTGGGCACAATCTTGCTTTTCGCCCTTTAGAGACGATGATTGCATCCTTAGGCGGTTGCAGCAGCATGGATATAATTATGATTCTGAAAAAACAAAGACAGGAGATTGAGAGCTATGATGTGGAAATAGAATACGAACGCGACCGTAACCTTGAACCTGCTTTAATTACACAGATACATATTAAGTTTATTGTAAAAGGCAAAGTAGATGAAGACAAACTAAAAAAAGCTATTGAGTTGAGCCTTGATAAATATTGTACAGTATCAAAAATGCTGGAAAAGACTGCTAAAATCACCTTCTCGTACCAATTGAATTAATAATGGCTAAGAAAAAGCATAGAGACACCATAGCAGTCCGTACCCAACTTGAAAAGACTCAATTCAATGAGCACTCTGTGCCATTGTATCTGACATCGAGTTTTGTATATGACGATGCTGAATCTATGCGCGCCATGTTTGCCGATGAAATACCCGGCAATATATACAGCCGATTTTCAAACCCTAATGCCACAGAGTTATCAGATAAAATAGCACAACTCGAAGAAGCGGAAGCTGGTTTTTCTTTTGCTTCGGGTATGGCTGCTGTGTTTACCACCTTTACAGCATTACTTAAAAGCGGCGACCATATTCTTTGCTGTAATTCGGTATTTGGTTCTACGCACACGGTGTTAGAAAAGCAGTTATCTAAATTTGGTATAAGCCATACTTACGTCGATATTCATAAAACCAATGAATGGGGCAAAGAGGTGAAGCCAAATACCAAAATAATTTTTGTAGAAACTCCATCGAACCCTGCAATAGATATTATTGATCTGGACTGGTTGGGCAAGTTTTCAAAAAAGCATAAAACCATTTTAATAGTAGATAATTGCTTTGCTACACCTATGTTGCAGCAACCTATCCTCTTTGGCGCTGACTTGGTAATACATTCTGCTACCAAGTATTTAGACGGGCAGGGACGTGTATTAGGCGGAGTAGTAGCCGGTAAAAAGAATTTGATTGACGAGATACGAACCTTTGCTCGTAGTTCGGGCCCGGCAATCTCTCCTTTTAATGCATGGATATTATCCAAGAGTATTGAAACACTTTCTGTCCGTATGGATAGGCACAGCAGCAATGCCTTAAAGATTGCCCAGTACTTGGAAAAACATGCTGATGTAGAATCTGTGAAATACCCTTTCCTGAAATCTCATCCGCAATATAAAATTGCCAAAAAACAAATGAGCCAGGGTGGGGGTATGATAGCCTTCCTTATTAAAGGCGGCTTGAAGCGTGGCAGGAAATTCCTTGATGCACTGGAATTAGCATCTATGACAGCAAACCTAGGCGATACCCGCACAATTGTGTCTCACCCTGCATCTACAACACATTTTAAACTTACAGAGCAACAGCGTATTGAAACAGGTGTGTTGCCTAACCTCATTCGTATATCAGCAGGCCTTGAGCATGCTGATGATATTATTGCCGATATAGATCAGGCATTTAAGAAATCGAAGTAAATACAATAATTTTATGATGTTTTTAATTGCCGTCAGCTTTAGCTGACGGGTATAAGGGCTGAAACCTAAATGGCTTTAGCCTAATAGTCTATTTATTCTTTGCTTTAGGCTAAAGCCAAAATTTTGTATTTATTGAATCCGTCAGCTAAAGCTGACGGCAATTGAATTTGACGAGTAATTGTTTTCTTGCTTTATATCCTGATACCAATTACGCAAACATCATCTATCTGCATTTGACCACCTTTCCAATCGCTTAGTGATTTTTCAAGGATAGCTTTCTGTTCTTTCATAGGTTTAGCACTTATGTTTAGCACCAATTCTTTTAATTGCGCAAGTTTGAACTTCTTTCCATTAGGTCCGCCAAACTGGTCGGCATAACCATCACTGAACATATAAATACAATCGCCTTTTTGCAGGTTTATTTCGTGCATGGTAAATGGTTTTGCCTCACCACCGCTAATTCCTATAGGCATTTTATCAGGTTTAAACTCCATTAGCTCACCTTTGCGCGCTATCCATAGCCCATTGTTTGCACACGCTGCCATTAATAAATGCTTCTCAAAATCAATAGCGCAAAGAGTAGCATCCATGCCATCTTTGGTATCATCGGTATTATCAGGGTTTAGTGCATCTACTACATTGGTACGAACATTATTAAATATCTCGTTTGGTTGTACTATTCCCTTTTCTATTACGGCCTGGTGCAAAAAGGTAATATTCAGCAATGACATAAATGCGCCCGGTACACCATGGCCCGTACAATCGCAGCAGGCTATATAAAACTTACCTTTATGATGTAATGCCCAGTAAAAATCGCCGCTTACAATATCTTTAGGTTTAAAAAATATAAAGTATTCAGGCAGGTATTCCGATAAGTATTTTTCGCTGGTGAGCAAGGCTGTCTGTATCCGGCTGGCATAGTGTATGCTGTCGGTAAGGTCTTTGTGGCGTTCCTCCAATAATTTTGTGGCATCACCCAATTGTGCAAAGGCGTGATCGATCTTTTCTTTTTGTTCACCAATAATATTTTTCTGCCTGTTGGTTATACGCAAGCGTTGTGCCACAAAAATAAGGAAGGCAATAAGCAACAATACTCCACCGGTTCCTGCGTAAATAATTAGCTGCTGGCGTTTACGCTGTTCTTCTTCCAGTGCGTGTTGTTTTTTACTTTCAGCTTCCTGCAGCGCTTGTTTCTTATCGTACGAATATTTTACTTCTTCGCGGCCTATTGCTTTCTGTTTGTCTTCATTAAATACACTGTCGTGTATGGCCATTGCCAGTTTAAAATAAGTAAGTGCACTATCTGGCTGTTTCAGTTTTTCATAGCTGGTTGAAATATCTTTCAGGACTTCATAATAACTCTTCCTGCTATTGATGTCTTTGTAAATAGAAGCGGCGTTCATCAAGTAGCTTATAGCAGGTTTGTAATTCCCCCTATCATTGTTTATAAGCCCAATACCTTCCGTCGATTCTGCAATATTGCCCATATCGCCTGCGGCTTTGCTTATCTCAAGCCCTTTGGTGTAAAGTATTAATGCACTATCTCTTAAAATACTGCTAATGTCTTTTAACGATGGCTTATGCGGGTTTGAGGCATAATACACTTCAATAAAGTGCTTTTTAATACTATCGGGTTCAGTGGCAAGTATGTTGTATGCATTTGCAATATTGGTATAGGTAATCGCAATATTGGCAGGATTGTTAGCCTCTTTCCTGATCACTAGGCTTTTAAAGTAATAATCGAGTGCACCCAGGTAATTTTTTCGATTGCGGTAAATAATGCCGATGTTATTATACCCCATATCAACACCTTCCTTATTGTTCAAAGCTTGTTCAATGTTCAAGCTCTTTATAAAATACGATAAAGCAGAATCGTTGTTCTCTTCATCCATATACAACAACCCGATATTATTATAAGTAAGCGCAAGGCCCGGTTTGTTGCCAATTTCTTCAAATACACTCTGGCTCTTTAAAAAATAATCGAGAGCTACAGGGTAATTGCTCTGGCTCCAGTAAACAAGGCCAAGGTTGTTGTTGGCATTAGCAATACCACGTTTATCGCCAAGTTCTTCTTTTACATGCAGCGCTTTAGTGTAGTGAATTTCAGCCTGTGCATAGTTACCTTGGTTGCTGTAAGCATTGCCAATGTTAATATAGGCAACAGCTTCGCTTTTTTTTGCTGATAGTAAAATGGCAGAATTAGTGGAGACCTCTAAGCTTTTAGTGCGCCTTAATGCACGTATCCCGTAGTCAAGTGCATCAAGGAAATCTCCTCGTTTATTGTAAGCCTTGCATACGGCTATTTCCAGAATGACTTTTGTAGTGTCTTGCTTTTCGGTATTGATGCGGTTCTTCAGCGAATCGATAAGCTTACTTTGGGCAAAACCCTGCAATGAAAAACCGCAAAGTAAAATAAATGCTATAAGGGTACGGATTCTCATTCGGTGTTAACAGGTTTTACAGAGTAGTACCATGTTTGCGAATGAGAGTTATTTACCCGGTGGTACAGTCTTCTTTAATTTATTCATATCTGCCGGATCGCAATGCGCACAACCTGCACCGCCCTTATGGCTAAATGCCTTGTACAGCCTTTGTACCACAAATGCTACTGCCGCAGCCAGAATAATATAGATGACTATACTTTGCATTTTTTTATTTCTGTTTTACAGCTCCGAATTTTTTCTTCAAGCCTTCTGTTGTATTGGAACCCGGACGCTCAATAGGTGAGTTAAGTACCCTGTCCCATATTAAAGAAGACAGTACACCCAATGCCCTTGATACACCAAATAATACAGTGTAGAAATCGTATTCTACAATGCCATAATGTATAAGTAATGCGCCAGAGTGTGCATCAACGTTTGGCCAAGGATTCTTAATTTTTCCGGTACCTTCTAAAATAGGAGGTGCCACTGCATATATCATCTGCACTATTTCGCAAAGGTCATCGTGCTTGATATATTTTTTATAGAAATCTTGTTGAGCAGTGAAACGCGGGTCGGTCTTGCGCAATACTGCGTGTCCGTAACCCGGTACTACACGGCCTTCAGCCAATGTTTTTTTAATGTACTCTGCAATTTGTTCTTTTGTTGGTAAACCTCCGCCTAATTCTTTACGGAGTTCCAAAATCCATGCAACTACTTCCTGGTTGGCAAGTCCGTGTAATGGGCCTGCTAATCCGTTTAGTCCTGCTG
The DNA here is from genome assembly GCA_013288345.1 of Bacteroidota bacterium. Taxonomy (GTDB): domain Bacteria; phylum Bacteroidota; class Bacteroidia; order JABEUT01; family JABEUT01; genus JABEUT01. Next base: position 68,652 of record JABDCA010000002.1, read on the forward strand.
CAAATGCTAAGTAAGGATCGCTCAGAGCTGAACCTACAAGGTGTGTAGAGTGAGCAGATACGTTTCCGCCTTCATGATCTGCGTGTATGGTTAAATACAAACGCATCAGGCGTTGTACGTCAAATACATCGAAGCCTAACATGTGAGCCAGGTTTGCTGCCCAGTCTAATTTAGGATCCGGTTCAATATGTTCGTTGTTCTTATACTTTCTGCGGTATATATAAGCTGCCACACGCGGTAAACGTGCAATCAGGTTCATAGAATCTTCGTAAACGTAATCCCAGTAATCTTTTTTGTTGATACCTTTTTTGTAAGCTGCAGCAAAAAGCGATTCTGTTTGCATAGCCATTACACCAATACTGAATTCAGTCATAGGGTGAGTATTGGCAGGCAATGAATCAAGTGTGTCGAACACGTGACGAGGTACAATGCTTCTCCTTGCCCAGTTGTTGGTCAGATCATTTACATCATCCTGTGTAGGAAGTTCGCCCATAAGCATGAGGTAGAATATACCTTCAGGTAATGGTTCGCTTCCACCGGGAGCTTTAGGCAGTTTTTCCCTTAATTCAGGAATAGTATATCCGCGAAAACGGATTCCTTCTTCCGGATCAAGTTTCGATGTTTCGGTAACCAGGCCAGTCATGCCACGCATGCCCTGGTATACTTGTGCAACAGTATATTCTCCTACTACTGCATCACCGTGTTCAGCAATAAACTGCTTTACATTTACAGCTTCACTTGCTGCCTTTTTTGCGAATGCTTCTTTGAGCTTATCCATTGGGTATGTATTATATAGTTTTTTTAAAGTTTATATTTAAAAGTCTTTCCTCCATATTGTGCTGAGGTACCAAGGCCTTCTTCAATGCGAAGTAATTGGTTGTATTTAGCAATACGTTCCGAACGGCAAGCAGAGCCTGTTTTAATTTGTCCGGTATTCAATGCTACACAAAGGTCTGCAATTGTTGTGTCTTCTGTTTCGCCTGAACGGTGGCTCATAACCGCTGTGTATGAATTGCGGTCTGCAAGTTGCACTGCATCAATAGTTTCGCTAAGCGAACCAATTTGGTTTACTTTAACTAAAATAGAATTGGCAATACCTTTATCAATGCCTTGTTGCAGGCGGCTTACATTAGTAACAAATAAATCGTCGCCCACCAATTGTATCTTCTTTCCGAGCTTATCGGTAAGGTCTTTCCAGCCATCCCAATCATCTTCAGCAAGGCCGTCTTCGATAGATACTATGGGATATTTTTTTACCAATGATTGGTACAAAGCAATCATATCTTTCGAATCAAGCTTATCGCCCGACGATTTAAAGAAATGATATTTGTTCTCTTTTTCGAGGTAGAAGGAAGATGAAGCCACATCGAGCGCGAGGCAAATGTCTTTGCCCGGTGCGTAACCGGCCTTTTCAATAGCTTTTAAAATAAAGTCAAGCGCTTCTTCGGTCGATTTAAGGTTGGGAGCAAAGCCACCCTCATCGCCTACGCTGGTATTATATTTTTTATCGTGCAATAATTTTTTCAGGTTATGAAAAACTTCTGTTCCCATGCGCAGCGCTTCTGAAAACGAAACTGCATTCACAGGCATTATCATAAATTCCTGGAAGTCTATATTATTATCTGCATGGCTACCACCATTCAGAATGTTCATCATTGGTACCGGAAGTACATTTGAGTTTACACCTCCAATATATTTATACAATGGCAATCTCGATTCTTCAGCAGCAGCTTTAGCCACAGCAAGCGATACGCCAAGTATAGCATTTGCACCCAGGTTGGCCTTGTTAGGGGTTCCATCCATCTCCAGCATTTTGGCATCAATCTGGCGTTGCTCAAATATATACATGCCTTTCAGCTCTTCCTGAATAGTGCCTATTACATTGCCAACGGCCTTTAATACGCCTTTGCCCATGTACACACCTTTATCGCCGTCGCGTAGTTCAACTGCTTCGTGTATGCCTGTTGATGCACCAGATGGTATTGCAGCACGGCCCAGTGTGCCGCTGTCTGTTATTACATCTACTTCAATGGTTGGGTTTCCTCGTGAATCAAGAATTTGACGTGCCTGTATGCTTGCTATAAAACTCATAGAAACTGTTAAATAGTATATAATTGATAAGCACCAAAGTTATAAATAAAATAATGACGAATTGAAGCAAGTTGATTTACCTCGTTCCCAGCCATATAATTACCTGATTTGAAGGGGGCTAAAAGTCCAAAATAAGGAATTTTAAGAGTAAAGTAATGGAGCCCGGACAAGCAGCTTGTTAGTTCATAACCTGCAACTTAATCCCCCTGGTGGGCTCCATTAATGGCTAAAAATTAAGTTTAATTGGTAGGGTTTTATACCTGCTTAAACGCTAAAATTATCTGAATAATCGTATAGCAGCAAAATTATATAATTTTATTAAGAGAGGAAAGTATTATTTAACCCAATGTTAAATATTTAACATTCGCTATGATATAATGAGATTGCTTTTGTAATTGATTAATAGAATGGTGTACCGATTTAGTAACCGGCAAAAAAAATTAACTCAGGCAAAGATAAATGCCGGGCAGGGGTATATATGCAGAGTGGGTGTAAGATTGAGTGAGTTTCATAATGGGTAAAGTACTTCCTTGAATAATAGATTCAGGTTTGCAGTTTTTCAATACACTTCATATATGCTTCGCGCATCCCTTCGCACATGGCAGCTTTGCCGTAGTTATGGCTTTTTTCCAGGTCGCATATAGCCTGGCTTATGCTTCTTACCTGGTCTTGAAGCCAGCCAAGCACATCAATTGTTTTGTCGTTTGTGTTCATGATTTTGAGGAATTTAAGGTTTGAGCACTATTTGAATTAAGGGTTCGTTTTTGCTGTGTATTGGTATGCAATCTGGTCGCTGTACATACTGTAGCGGTTCATTATTTCGCGCACATACTGGTAGGGCTCTTGTCCCCGGCAATAACCGAAGGTAACTATAGGGTCGTTGTAATATTGAGGCAGCGATTCATTAAGCAGGAAGTAGGCTACATTGTTTTCCCACTTGTTAGGATCGAGCCCGTATTTGCTGGCAAGGTTACGGGCATCGATAATATGCCCTGCTCCTACATCGTAGGAAGCAAGGTCGAATGGTATGCGTGTATTCTTATCAGATATGAATTTTGCAAAATAGCCATCTACTTCTTTCAGGTAAGCCACACCGGCTGCAATACTAGCTTCAGGAGACATATTAGTAGTATCTATATTATATTTTGCTGCGGTAGACGGCAACAGTTGCATAAGGCCAAATGCACCCGACCATGAACGCGCTTCAGGGTTAAACTGCGATTCCTGATAGATCTGCGCAGCAAGCAGTTTCCAGTCCCAGCCAATTTTAACACTGTATTTTTTTATCATGTCATCGTAAGGCGATATTTTTCCACCGGACAATGAGAAGTACTCGCTGTTCTGCCTGTTCCATGCCGATTTTTTGTCGATAAAATACTTGCCATATACCACATCGTTGTAGCCTTTTTTCTTTTCCTTTATTATCCATTCATTAATGGCCGTAAGCAGTTCAGGAGATTCTCGCCTGGTGGCCCAGGCTATTTTTTGAGGGAAACTGATAGGGGTACTTATATCTATATTGTCATAGTACGATGCAATAATGCGGGCTACGTTTTCATCGGCAATGGTAAAATCTATTTTGCCCTTGGCTACATCGCCTATAAGCTCTTCTGTTGTTTCGGTGCCTGGTGTTTCAATCACTTCTATTTTGCCACCAATTTCATTCGACAGATCTTTCAGGCGTTCGTAAAATGATGAGCCCTTCCTCACATACACCTGCTTTTCGCCCAGCTGCAATGGGTTCTTTACCAAGAGGCTTTCCAGTTGCAATGGCATAAGCTTATTCCAGTTATCTGGCTTACGCTGAACGAGTACCTGCCGTGTATTAAATAATGGGCTTGCAAACTCTACATCTTTTCTGCGGTTGCTGGTTATGGTCAGGTTATCGGCTGCAATATCGCCCTCGCAACTATCCAGCATCTGGAAGATATTGTCCACGTTCCTAACTACCACCACATCTAATTCCACTCCAATAGATTGCGCGAATGCGTTCAGCATTTCATATTCGTAGCCCATTGGCTGGCCCTTATATATAAAGTAGGTGGTAGAGCTGTTTTCGGTAAGCAGCACCAGCTTTTTGCTTTTCTTTATCTGGTCAAGGTCCCTGTGTTCAATATTGCTATAGTCATCCTTAACTTGATCCTTAGCACCGGGGAGCGTACACTTCTTTACTTCGAGAAAAGATGTCAAAAGAAAAATAAGGCCGAATAATATTTTGTATTTTTTCCACATCGTAAACCTCCATATTTATCCTATTCTTACTAATTTTACGGTGAAAACGGATTTTCGTTTCATTTTTACCCGCAAATGCCTATGTTTCTTGAGTTTATAGATATTTTGACCGACGAAATAAGGCTGGGTTTACCCGGTTGGGAAGCACAACAGCGGATGATATCGGGCAGGCCTAAAATGGATTTGGAGCTGATAGCCAAGAAGAACCCGCGTCAGAGTAGTGTATTGGTGTGGCTATACCCCGATAACGAAGATATATATACACGGCTTATACTGCGCACAGCCTATAAAGGGGTACATAGCGCACAAGTAGCCTTTCCGGGAGGGACAAAAGAAGAAACTGATACTAACCTGTGGCAAACTGCCTTGCGTGAAGCGCATGAGGAGGTGGGCTTATTGCCCGAGAAGATAAAGTTTGTAGGTGAATTGAGCCCTGTGTATATACCACCAAGCAATTTCTGGGTGCAGCCCTATATTGGTATGAGCGAAAATAATATGCCCGCTATAATACAAGAAACAGAGGTGCAGCATACCATCGATATTAATGTGCGCCAATTACTAGACCCCAAGATAAAAGAGGAGAAACTTATTCTGCATTCTAATTCGAGCGCTGAAATAAAAACACCTTATTATAATATTGCTGGACATATTGTTTGGGGTGCCACTGCCATGATGCTAAGTGAACTGGAGGAGTTGTTGAAGAGGGTGTATAAGAGAATGGAGTAAGTTGTGAATACTTAATGTTTATGAAATATTGGGTTCCCATTTTTAAACCTTATACCATCAATAGTATAATCAAACATATCACATCCATAGCCTTCAGAATTCATCGTGAAATGAGCTCTCATAATCATTTTCATGTTTTTTAGTTCCCAAGGCTTTTGTTTTGGTACAATAAATACATATCTATAATTAATATTCATATTCTGCCATATTGTACCCCAACGTTCTTTGTGTGTTTTTTCATCTGGACTTTGTGAAGGGAACACATATACCTTAAATGAGTTAATTAATTCATGATCCTTATATTCATTAACTAAAACAGAATCAAACTCATCACTATTGAATCCTATAAAACAAATACAAAGCTTGTTGAAAGTTTCAGTTTGTGAACAAAGTGTTTTAAATGCATCTTTTTGCCTGTCAGTCCATCGATAGAAAAAGACATCATTACTTGGCTTGTATTCAGGCTTTTTACATCCAAACAAAAAAGTAAGGATAATAAAAGAATAGAAAATTCGATGCATTTTATAAAGATATGAAATTAACTGAAAAAATAATTACTTTTGCTCGGTCTACTTTTAAGGGGTGCCACAATTTACGGCTGAGATCATACCCATTAAACATAGTAATATGTTTTGGAACCTGAACAAGGTAATGCTTGCGGAGGGAAGGAGATAGCGATACATAGATAGCCGGGGAATTTTCCACCCTTTCGTTTTCCGGCAGTATTATATACCCAAGCTAATGATAAAGATCATTACACGATTTCCGTTTGCAAAACTGTTTGCAGTAATTATGTTGTTGCCTGTTGCGGTTTCAGCGCAACATTCTTTCAGTGGTGTTATTACCGATTCTGCCAGTGGAGAGAAATTACCGGGAGTTGCAGTGGCAATAAACTCTACCATGTTTACCACATTAACGGACTTAGATGGTAAGTTCAAGCTGCGCCTGAATGATGGAGATTATAATGTGTCTATCATTTTTTTAGGATACAAATCGCAAACTGTTAAAATATCGCTGCCTAAAGATTCAGTATTAAATGTGCAATTATCTTCTTCAGCGTTATATTCGAACGAGGTAGTGGTAAGCGCTACCCGTGCTGATGATAAAACTCCCACAGCCTATACCAATATTGACAAAGCCTATCTCGAAAAAAGCAATGTAGGCCAGGATATGCCTTTCCTGTTGAATTTTACTCCATCTATGGTTACTACTTCCGATGCCGGTGCAGGAGTAGGGTACACTTACATTCACCTGCGCGGTAGTGATGCCACGCGTGTTAATGTAACTATCGATGGTGTGCCAATCAATGATGCCGAAGACCAGGGAGTGTATTGGGTAGATATGCCCGATATCGTTTCGAGTACCGATAATATTCAGATACAACGCGGGGTAGGTACTTCTACCAACGGAGCAGGTGCATTTGGTGGAAGTATTAATATTGAAACTACTAAGCTAACTACGCAACCTTATGCTGAGTATAGTAGTTCTGCCGGTTCATACAATACATTTAAAAACTCGTTTCAGTTTGGTACAGGCCTTATTGGTGGCCACTGGGCTTTTGATGGCAGGGCATCTGATATAACTTCTAACGGATATATCGACAGGGCAACATCCAGTTTTCAGTCGGCTTTTTTAGATGCAGGTTATTATACCAAAACTACCATGATAAAAGCGGTTGTATTTACAGGCAAAGAAAAAACCTACCAGGCATGGTACGGAGTTCCTCAAGATTCATTAGCTACTAACCGCACCTTTAACCCTGCAGGATTGTATTATGATGGGAACGGAAAAATGCAGTTCTACCCCAATGAGACCGATAATTACGAACAGGATTATTTTCAATTACACCTGTCGCAGCAATTAGGGCATAACTGGGAATTGAACGGCGCACTCTTCCAAACCAATGGCTGGGGTTATTATGAAGATTATGATGCGCAATATCCTTATTCGTATTATGGATTGCAAGGCCCAGGTGCAGGAAAAGACACGGGCGATTTTGTAGAGGACCTGTGGTTGAATAATAAATTTTATGGCGCTACTTACAACTTAAAATATTCTGACCACGGCCGCCTTACAGCAGATTTTGGCGGAGCATGGGATCAGTATTACGGACAGCATTACGATAATATAATTTGGGCACAAAACGGAGGGCTTCCAAATCCGAATTACCAGTATGTATCTAATACCGCTTTGAAAACCGATTTCAATTTTTTTGCAAGAGCCAATTACCAGTTATTTAATAAGCTGAGTTTGTTTGCCGATATGCAATACAGGCATATTGATTATTCTTTCCTGGGGTTCAACGATTCGTTGCAGAATGTAACACAAGCAGTAACGCTTGATTTTTTTAATCCTAAAGGCGGAATCAGTTATGATATTTCTTCAACACAAAATGTATATGCATCGGTAGCGGTGGGAAATAAAGAACCATCGCGCGATGACTATACCCAGTCGACCCCATCCAGCCGACCGTTGCCCGAGCATCTGGTCGACTGGGAGGCCGGGTATAAACAGCATTGGAAGAAAATAGCGGTGCAAGCCAACCTATACTATATGGACTATAAAAACCAGCTGGTGCTGAATGGACAGGTAAATGATGTAGGAGCATATAATCGCATAAACGTTCCTCAAAGTTACCGTGAAGGCATTGAATTGCAGTGGGCGTATCAACCGTTTAAATGGCTCAGATGGGATGCAAATGCAACTTACAGTATTAATAAAATAAAGAACTTTAACGAGTATGTGTATTCGAATGACAGTGGAAAAATTATTCTTTATCAAACACATCCATTGGCAGATATCTCATTCTCTCCATCATGGATCGCAGGAAGCATACTCACGTTTACTCCGTTTAAGAATCTTGACCTCAGCCTGCTTACCAAATATGTAGGTAAGCAGTATTTAGATAATACTGAAAACGCTGACCGCGCGATACCTGCATACTTCACCAACGATTTTAGAATTAATTATGCATTGCTCTGTGCTAAGTGGATAAAAGAAATCGATTTTACTCTACTTATAAATAATATTACCAGTTTGAAGTATGTATCTAATGGATACACTAATTACGAATACCTGCAAGGTGGAATAGTATACAATCAGAATTATTATTTCCCTCAGGCACCGGCTAATTTCTTAGTAGGAGTTAATTTGAAGTTTTAAAGCCTTAGCCACGAATTACACGAATTAGCCCCAACCCCTAAAGGGGCTTTAAATTATAGGCGTCTTGTTGAGCCCGTCGAAACATATTCCTTTGACACTTCGACAAGCTCAGTGTGACGAACAGCTAAAGCCCCTTTAGGGGTTTGGGGCTGTGTGATAAAAGAAATCTCTATTGCAACTGTTCCTGCAGCAATGCTGTAAACTTTTCAGGGCTAAGGTCTCGGTAAAGCTTGCCCAAATGTGCCACCGAAATAGAACCCGTTTGTTCAGATACCGATATGGCAATAGCATCCGATTTTTCTGAAATACCTACTGCTGCTCTGTGCCTCATGCCCAGGTTCGCCGGGAAGTCGGTCTTTTCAGTACTTGGCAATACACAGCGTGCGGCATATATTTTGTTGTCCTTTATAATTACTGCACCATCGTGCAGGGGATTATTTTTAAAGAAAATACTTTCGAGCATGGCCTCGGTAATATTACTGTCAATAATATCTCCGGTTTGGGCATAAAAACTCAGGTCGGTATCTTTTTCAATTACAATCAAAGCCCCGGTTTGCTTATCTGCCAGGTTACGACAGGCTTTAAAAATAGGGTGCAAGTCAAGCTCACTGTCTTTATCTAATTGCAGCATTAAAAAGTTCTTGGTAAAGTTTTTACGGTTGAAGAATTCCGTCTTGCCAATGATAAGTAAGAATCTCCGCAACTCCTGCTGAAAAACAATAATTATTGCTATTACTCCCACATCAATAAAGCGGCTAAGTATACTGCTGAATAACTGCATATCGAGTGCCCTAACTATAAGCCAGATGATGTAAAGTAATACGATACCGGTAAGAATGTTAATTGCAGCCGTACCCCTAACCAGGCTGTATAATTCATAGAGCAATATCGCCACAAGTAGAATATCTACCGCATCTAACCATCTGAATGTTATGAATAGGCTTATCATACTTGCGAACTTGGGTGTAAATATTGGTTCACCAGTTTTATAACTTCTTTGGCTTCTTTTACATCATGCACCCTTATGATATTTGCACCTTGTAATAAAGCAAGCGTATTTAGTGCTATGGTCCCGGTTAATGCATTTGCAGGTTTAGTCTTAAGTACTTTATTTATCATCGATTTACGCGAAAGGCCTGCCAGAACCGGTAGTCCAAGTTTACGGAATGTACCAAGTGTATGCAATAATGTAAAATTATGTTCCACCGTTTTGCCAAAACCAAATCCGGGGTCAACTATTAGTTGCTTAATGCCTGCCCTTTGTGCCTTATCGACCTGTGCAGAGAGGAAGTTGTAAACTTCTGTAGTTACATCTTCATATTGTGGGTTATGCTGCATGGTCTGTGGTGTGCCCTGTATATGCATAAGTATATAAGGCACCTTTAGGCCTGCAACAGTTTTCAGCATAGCCGCATCCATTGTACCACCCGAAATATCATTTATCATTGAGGCCCCATGAGCTACTGCTTCTTTGGCCACTTGTGCATGAAATGTATCAACTGAGATAATCAATTCAGGATATTTTTCAATAAGTGCATCAAGCACCGGTAATAGTCTTCCCAATTCTTCTTCAGGGCTTAGTAACTCTGCATTAGGTTTTGTAGAGGCAGCACCCAGGTCAATAATATCTGCCCCTTCGGCTAATAATTTTTCAACCTGTCTTATGGCATCTTCCGGACTTTCATATTTCCCTCCATCATAGAATGAATCGGGGGTAATGTTTAATATGCCCATTACCAATGGTGTATCAAAAGACAATTGCTTGCCATTAGAAAACACTAAAGGTTTTAAACGATTTGCGGTATATATGGTTGTAGTGCCCATGTTATTTCCCAAAAATAGCAAAAGCTTGTTTTGGATTTCGATTAATAATAAAATTTATACTTTTTAACAAATACTGGAGTGTTTCTTATCGTATGAACTTTGATTTGTTTTGTTAAATTTGTGATTACCAATAAATAAAGAAACTATAATGATTGCAGTATTAATAATATGTGGACTTGCTATAATAGGTGCCATAATTACATTCAATAACCTTGTTTCTGCTAAAAATGAAGTTGAAAATGCAAATGGCGGACTGGATGCCATGCTTAAAAAGAGGTATGATCTGCTCCCAAATCTCGTTACTATAGTCAATAATTATATGAACTTTGAAAAAGGAGTACTGGCTGAAGTAACTGATATGCGCACAAAAAGATTATCGGGCAGTGTTTCAGATAATGATAAGCATGACTTAGATACTAAAATAGGACAATCAATGAGCAATGTTATGATGTCAGTTGAAAATTATCCAACCCTTAAGGCAGATAGAAGTTTTTTGAACTTGCAGGCATCCTGGAATGAAAGCGAGGAACAAATTGCAGCAGCGAGAAGAGCATATAATTCGGCCGTTACTAACTATAATACTTCTTTTGAGGGATTCCCCGGAAGTATATTTGCAGGTAGCATGAAGTTTGAACATAAGCAAGTAATAGCAATTCCGGATGAGGAGCGCAAGAATGTTAATGCTTCTGAGTTATTTAATTCCAAGTAATTCATTTAATCTAACCACGCTGAATTCTCCCATTAAATGAAAACAGAAGGAGAATTGGCGCAGTTCTTTTCTGATGTACTGGCAAAGAAGCTAGCAGGAATTGAAAGAATCCGCATTAAGACTGGAAGAAATCGTAACAGAATAATTGCTCTGATTGCAATTATTTGTACACTTTTAATGACCTATTTTCTTTTATATGACTCTGGAGATTTATTTGGCGGGATTATTTTCATTATGCCAATTATTTTGTGCTTTCTTTATATTATTTCCTTATCATTAAAAGATAGGTATGCAACTGCTTTTAAGAAGGAAATTATATATGCCATGGTTAAGTTTTATGATAGCAGACTTACATATACACCAGATCGTGGTATATTACCTAATGCTGTTGAGATAAGCGATTTATTTACAGGTGCTGTAAGTAAATCAAGTGATTATGTTGAAGGCCAACTTGATGAAACTTTTATTCAATTTTCAAAAATCAGCCTTGTCAATAATGGGTTTACCGGAATATTTATGATTTCTAGTTTCAATAAATATTATAATGGTAATTATACAATCCTTCAAAGAAGTTATACCGGAATTGAATCGCTTATCGGTAAAGTATTCCATACAATTGATAATGAGATTCTCGCGCCAATAAAAATGGAGAACCCTGATTTTGAAAAGGAATTTGTTGTTTTTGGTACAAATGATATTGAAACAAGATATATCATTACTCCTGCTTTTATGGAAAAGATGCTTGAGTTTAGAAGTAAAGCAAATAATGATTTGTATATATCATTCAGGCGTTCACGCATGTTTCTTGCTTTTGGAACGAAGTCATGGAATATATTTGAGCCAGACCTAAATAAGCAGGCAACCCTTGAAGATATTGAACAATGGGGTAGGGCATTACAATTGGCAATTGGTATGGTTGAGGAATTTGGCCTTAATACCCGAATTTGGAGTAAGCAGTAAAGTTAATTACTCTTACTCTGTTCCATTATAAATTTCACTACATCAACGCCATCAGCATAATCCCATAGTTTAGGCGATTGAGTATCTCCAAGACATACAATGGGTATAGGCAGCTCGTCCAATTTCTTAATAACTCTCTCGTTGGCTGCAATGCATTGTATCAATTCCTTTTGGGTTGATAGCGATTTAGCAAGAGTTGGGAGGTCATTGTACCTTTCGCAGTGTAACACAGCAATAGAAGATGGAATAGCCTTATCTTCAATAACAGCCAAAAAATTGTTGTCGGTAAATACTTTACCGTCCATCAGGAATATAGTGCGGTTGTAGGTATAATTGTTCGCGTATTTATGGTGGTTTATCACGTTGCTGAATTTCTCAATACCTCTGAAAAATATACCAAGGTCGTAATCTTGCGGCACATACATTTTTGAGATATTCCTGCAGCCCAGGCCATAATAGCTAAAAATATCTTCTCCCAGTTTGCCGATCTCTTCCGATGTTTCAGTTCCGTCTAATATGGCAATGCCATTCCGGTTTTTACGGATGATGTGCGGCACATTTCTGAAGTAATACTCAAAATGTTTGGCGGTATTATTACTGCCTGTTGCTATAATGGCATTTGCCGAAGGCGAGAGTTTCTCTATAAACTGAATGTGTTTTTCCCATTCCGGTTCAATGGCAATAAGTTTTTTTGCCATAAACTTCATGAGTATGTTATCGGCATGCGATTGCTTGGCACTAATATTGTTTCCGGTGATGAGTATACACACAAAATCGTGGAAGCCAACCATTGGTATATTGCCTGCCATAACTACGCTTATAGTTATTGGTTTTGTATTCTCTTTTTGTAATTCAGGGTATTTCGCCAGCCATTCTTCCAGCATCTTAATATTCAGCCAGGGCTCTATCCCTTTTAAAGCGCTTAAAATGCTATCTCTTGTAAACCAACCATTTTGCTGTTCAGCTAATTTAAGGGCAGTATTCCAATCTTCGTGCTTTGGCAATGATGGTTCCTTTAAGAACTCCCGTAGTTCATTGCCCAATTGGTTAAAACTCTTAATTGCTTCCGATTGCTTCATAGCTCGTAAAAGTAACTTATTCATTCAGCAGAATTACGTAATATAAATGAAATTAGCCCTGTGATGTTCTTATTTGCTTAATAGTTGCATAAAAAGCTATAAAGAGATAAATAAAAATAATGCGATTTAGCTACTAACATTCAGTATATATGCCTAAGTTTGGGATTGTATTTCTGTCTTGAATTATCAAGATTTTTAATACCCTGGAAATTAAAATAGAAACAATTTTGTTAATCACATATTGAAATTCATCATGAGAAAACTTACACTTGTATTTTTAATCGGAGTTCTTTGTAGTTCAATTACAAATGCGAAAGTCATAACCCCTTTTTTTGATGGCGGTGATGATTGGGGGACAATTAAAACAACATCAGCGGTTTGTCCTACTATTACCGTTAGCACGTCAAGCCAAACAAATGTAAAGTGCTATGGCCAAAGTACAGGTGCGGTAACTGTAACTGCATCAGGTGGTACAGCTCCTTATAATTATTTATGGTCTCCAGGTGGACAAACTGCAGCCAGCTTAGCTGGTCTCCCTGCAGGTAGCTATACTGTAACCGCTACCGATAATAATTCCTGTACCGGAACTTTAACAGTAACCATAACTCAACCTGCAGCTGCGTTATCAGCTTCTACTTCTACTGTGCCATCGTCTACTATTTGTAGTGGTACCTCAGCTACTATATCGGCTAATGTATCAGGTGGTACAACTCCATATACTTATTCATGGACGCAGGGTGGAACCACTTCAAACATTACGGTTAGCCCAGCCAGCACTACAATTTATAGCGTAAGCATAACTGATGCCAATTCATGTTCAACTAATGGTGCGCAAAATATTACTGTAAACACAACACCTTCAGTTGTTGCTACGGCCAGTGTTAGTACTATTTGCCCTGGTGGCAGCAGCCCATTATCCGGAAGTGGTGCAAGTACCTATTCATGGTCTCCATCAGCTGGGTTAACAGTTACAACGGGAAATTATATAACTGCCAGCCCAACTGTTACAACTACGTATACCTGTACCGGCACAAGTTCAGGGTGTGCTAGTACATCTACTGTAACCGTTACAGTAAATCCATCACCAACCATTACAGTTACTCCGCCTTCTGCTGCTTATTGTTCAGGTAGTAAAGCTACACTTGTGGCATCAGGTGCTACCAGTTATAACTGGAGCCCTACTACTAATTTAAGTACTCCTTCAAGTGCTTCTGTAATTGCTTCACCAACAACTTCCATAACCTATACGGTTAATGGTACAGGTGCTAACGGCTGTTCTTCATCTATACCTGTTATAGTTACTGTGTACCCAAATCCTGCTACTCCGACTTTAGGTAGTAATAGCCCGGTATGTTCAGGGAACGCGCTTAACCTTACATTAAATGGAATTGGTGCAACATTTAGCTGGACGGGCCCCAACAGTTTTATTTCGAGTTCCCAAAACCCTACCATAAGCAATTCCACAACAGCGGCATCGGGCACATACAGCGCAACAGTAACTTCATCAGTTGGATGTACCAGTCCGATTGCTACAGCATCTGTAACTGTTAATGCCACACCAACAATAACTATGCAATCTACTAACCCTTCAATTTGTCCGGGTGGTAGCAGTTCGTTAACAGCTACGGGTACAAGTTCATATACCTGGGCACCGGCGGCAGCCATAAGTTATATTAGCATGGGTAATGCTACCGCTACCCCCACGGTTACTACTACGTATACGGCAACCGGAACAGCTATTAATGGCTGTGTTAATACAGGTACAACAATAGTAAAAGTTGAGGTACTATCTATAAACATGAATACGGTCAACGTATCATGCAATGGTTTAACCAATGGAAATATAACTGCTGTAGTTGCAGGCGGTACACCTAAGTATAGCTATAACTGGAATACTGGAGCAACAACCCAACTGATATACAATTTGCCTACCGGAACATATTCAGTAGTAGTAAAAGATTCTATAGGTTGTAAAGATTCTACTACTGCTAAAATAATTCAACCAAGTTCACTAAGTGTAACTACAAGCGCTACCAATACCAGTTGTGGCAAAGCCAATGGAACTGTTACTGCCAGCCCAACAGGTGGTACAGCACCATATAATTATTTATGGACAACTACTCCTGCACAGGCGGGAGCAACAGTTACAGGCCTTGCATCGGGAACATACAGCGTAACATTAACTGATGGAAGTGGCTGTACCGCTAATTTCCAGGCAACTGTAGGCGCTTCAAACAGCCCTGTAATAACTCCAATTATTACTAACAGCACATGCGGCAATAAAAATGGCAGAGCCCAAGTGGTTATGAGTGGTGGTACTCCACCATACCGTTATTCATGGAACAATGGCGATACACTTTCTACCGATAGTAATATGGCTGCAGCAACCTATGTAATAACCGTTACCGATGCATCGGGTTGTTTTACATTTGAGCCTGTTAATATTAATGATGCGACAGGCCCGACCATAAAGACTAGCTCAATTACTAATGTGAGTTGCAGTGGAGGTTCTAACGGAGCTATTACACTGAATGTAACCGGA
Organism: Bacteroidota bacterium; assembly: GCA_013288345.1. Taxonomy (GTDB): domain Bacteria; phylum Bacteroidota; class Bacteroidia; order JABEUT01; family JABEUT01; genus JABEUT01. The sequence goes on from JABDCA010000002.1 coordinate 83,977, forward strand.
GGTGCAGGAGGATATAAGTACAAATGGTCGAATGGTGCTACTACAGCAAGTATTAGCGGCCTTCAATCAGGGCCATATCTTATAACGGTTACAGATGCAGGTGGTTGCGTAGCTGTAAGTACAATAAATATTACTGAACCAGCAGTACTTGTTACCAATGTAGTTACTTCAGCAGCAGGCTGCGGAGCTTCTACCGGTGGCGCAGGTGTGGCTGTTTCGGGTGGTACTGCACCTTATACTTATTTATGGAATACAGGCGCTACAGCTTATAATATTACCAATGTAGCAGCAGGCACATACACTGTTACCGTTACTGATAAAGCGGGATGTACTTTAACAGACCTTGCTTCTATTGTTAATCCAACAGGCCCATTAGTTACGTTAGACTCAGTTATTGATATGAACTGCGCTACTAAAACATTGGGGCAGATAGTAATAACCGCCAGCGGTGGTACTCCACCTTACTCTTATTTATGGAGCAATAGTGCTACTACCCAAAATGTTGCAGGCCTTAATGCGGGTAATTATGCCGTAACGGTTATGGATGCAGCAGGTTGTAAAGGTGCAGCCGGAGCTACTATTACCACTGCTTTGCCAACAGGTGCAACAATATGTATGGTTACAGTTAACCCTAAAACAGGCCTCAATACCTTAACATGGGATTCGATCAATCCTGAAAAGATTCAGGAGTACCTGATATACAGGCAAACTACAACACCGGGTGTATATAATGTTATAGGCCATTCGGGTGGTAACTCAGGTACTTATGTAGATACACTTTCAAATGCAGGCAAACGTAGCTGGTGGTATGAAATATCTGAGCTTGATTCATGTGGACAGTCTTCCCCTATAAGCGCAGGTATTTTGTTTAAGACAATTCACCTTACTGCAACTGCAAATGCAAATAATTCGGTAAACCTGGTATGGGATAACTTCGAGGGTGCAACCTTCCAGCGATATATAATTTATCGTGATAGCTTACCGGGTGTTATCAGCGATAGTATTGCATCAGTAGATACAAACACGTTTGGCTATGTAGATAAACCTCCTTTCAGAACCAAATGGTATTACCATGTTGGTATTGGAGGTGCTTTTGGTTGTTCCCTGGTTCCAAAAATGCCGCACCAGGCACTGTCTATCAACTATAATGCTTCAAAATCGAACACAGGTAATATAACTTTTTCAACTGTGGGTATTCAAACCATATCCTCCGTTAATTCGCTCAATGTATATCCTAACCCTACCAGAGGGGTGTTTACTATGAGCCTTGACCTGGATAAACAACAGAATGTACAGGTGAAGATATATGACGCTTTGGGAAGGGCTATTGAAGAGGATAACTATGGCACACAAAGCGGTAAGATATTGAAGCAGTTCGACCTTAGTGCATTAAGTAAAGGAATATATACCGTGCAGGTAATTACCGGCGACGGTGTTACCTACCGTAAGGTAGTGATTCAATAGAGATATTAAAAAAGGGTTGCAGGGAGAAAGTATCATTTTATATATCTTTGCATCTCTTTAACAAGAACTATTATGGCAATTAGAATAACTGACGAATGTATCAACTGCGGGGCATGTGAACCCGAGTGCCCGAATAATGCAATATATGAAGGTGGCAACGAATGGCGTTTTGGCGATGGAACCTCTGTTAAAGGCATGTATGCCGCTAAGAGTGGTTTGGTAGCCGATGCTGACGCTCCACAACAACCTGTTGAATTGGATAGGTACTATATTGTATCTGATAAATGTACCGAGTGTAAAGGCTTCCATGATGAGCCACAATGCGCTTCGGTTTGTCCTGTAGACTGCTGTATATTAGATGATGCTCATAAGGAGTCTGAAGCAGAGCTACTTGAAAAGAAGGCTTCACTTCACATCTGAGGCTCCGACGAGGAAGACAAAGCTTTTAGCTTTTCGTCCAGTTGCATAAAGTCCTTTATCATTACTTCACGCGCTTTGCTGCCCTCAAATGCACCAATGATTCCTGCTGCCTGTAACTGATCTATTATTCTACCTGCACGGTTGTAGCCTATTTTTAATCTACGCTGTAATAATGATGCTGAGCCTTGTTGGGTTTCTACTACAATACGTGCGCATTGGTCAAACAAAGCATCTTTTTCGTTAGCGCTGAATTCAACATTGCCATCTTCGCTGCCTTCTTCCACATATTCCGGCAATTGGAAGGCTTGTGGATAAGCTTGTTGTGCACCAATATAATCGGTTATTTCTTCTACTTCGTTGGTACTTACAAAAGCGCATTGTAAGCGTATTAAGTCGCTACCTGTAGCCAATAACATATCACCACGGCCAATTAACTGATCTGCGCCACCTGAATCAAGTATGGTACGCGAATCTATCTTAGATATTACCCTGAAAGCAATACGTGCAGGGAAGTTGGCTTTAATAGTTCCCGTAATAATGTTTACCGATGGGCGCTGAGTTGCAATAATTAAATGGATACCTATTGCTCGCGCCAACTGTGCCAACCTGGCTATTGGTGTTTCTACTTCTTTGCCTGCGGTCATAATCAAATCGGCAAACTCATCTACAATAAGCACTATGTATGGCAGGTATTTGTGGCCCTTCTCGGGGTTAAGTTTGCGGGCTACAAACTTTTCGTTGTACTCTTTTATATTCCGTACCTGTGCATCTTTCAACAGGTCGTAACGCTGGTCCATTTCAATACAAAGCGAATTGAGTGTATGTATTACCTTTTTTGTATCGGTAATAATTGCCTCACCTGAATTAGGCAGCTTTGCTAAAAAGTGTCTTTCAATTTTATTGAAAAGTGTAAGCTCAACCTTCTTCGGATCAACCAATACAAACTTAATTTGCGATGGATGCTTTTTGTATAACAGGGAAACAAGTACTGCATTCAATCCTACCGATTTACCTTGCCCAGTTGAACCCGCCATAAGCAAGTGAGGCATTTTGGCAAGGTCAATTACAAAAGGCTGGTCAGATATGGTTTTGCCTAGACCAATGGGCAGTTCCATATTTGCTTTCTGAAATTGGTCTGACGCCAGAATAGATTTCATGCTTACCATACCCGGGTTGCGATTAGGTACTTCGATACCTATTGTACCCTGACCAGGCATTGGGGCTATAATACGTATTCCCAATGCAGATAAGCTAAGAGCTATATCATCTTCGAGGTTTTTGATCTTCGAGATACGTGTACCATCTTGCGGAACAATTTCGTAAAGCGTTACAGTGGGGCCTGGAGTAGCTTTTATTTTTTTAATGCCGATGCTGTAATTGGCAAGTGTGGCAACAATCCTGTCCTTATTGGCTGTCAGTTCATCCTGGTCAATTTGTACGCTTTCTTTGCCATAATCCTGCAATAAACTAAGTGGAGGGAATTTGTATGATGAGAGATCAAGGGTAGGGTCATATGCAGAAGCGGGTAGTTCTATCTTTTCTTCTACAATCTTTATTTCTTCTTTTACTTCAGGCGCTTTTTCAATCGAGAATTCAACACTATCAGAAGGTTTTACCACCGGCGTTTTCTTTTCTTCAACTACGGGCGTAACAGGTTCTACATTAAACTCTATAGCTGTGGGTGGAGGCACATCTTTAACAATGTTCTTAGGCTTCTCTACTTTCAATATAGGTTCTTCAATTTCGTGCCTTTCACTTTCAGCCGGCTCTGCTACTTCTTCTTCAATTTCAGGTGCATCGGGTTTTGTAAACGAAGGAATTTTTACCAGGTTATTGATAAGTAAAAAGGCTATTCCTACAAAAGAGAGTGAGAGCAGAGTTCCAATCCTTCCAATCATTCCATCGAGCCACGATGCAGAGTAGTAGCCAATGCCACCACCCATGAACAGGTAGTTCTTGTTGAATATATATCCCATCATTACACAGGTCCACAACATTACAAACAGCGTAATGCGAATGGTCTTTGCCATGGGTAGTAAAGTGACGTTCAGTAATAGTTTTACCCCGGTAATAAAAGAGAGTAGGGCAATGCCGTATGCAGCAATACCAAACCAACGGTTCATAAATACGTTCGAAAGCAGTGCTCCGAAGTTGCCGAGCCAGTTGGCAGTCTTAACACTTGTGGAGAGCAGATCGTGCACTGGGCCGCTTACTTTATCGTAATCTACCTGCCATGTAAACAGGAAGGATGTGAATGCTAAAACAAGACAAATAGCAAAAAGAATTAAGAACAAACCCGATAAAGCCGCTATTTTGTATCTCTCCAGCCAATCCTTAATGCGTTGCATACGTGGGCCCGAAGGTGTACTTTTTTCTTCCTTTTCTTTCTCAACTACTTTTTCCTCTTTCTCCTTTTCGGGAGTAGCGTCGTCTTTGAGCTTATTTGAATAGCGCTTGGCCATAAATTATATAATCTACCAAAAATAAGGTAAGCATTAGCTATATAAAACGTTAAAGGCTTTATTTTATTCACTTTTATATGTGAAAAACCTTGACAATGGAACACGGATGACACAGATTCAACAGATTTTCACAGACGTGTTTGTTGATTCGTGTAATTAGTGGCTAAAAACTAAGCTGTTTTATTCAACCCTTTTTTTGCAAATACCCTTACAGGGTACCAGGAAGAGAAGAAGCCTATAATGAGTACGGCTCCAAATACGTAGAGGTAATCCATAAATTGCAGACTTACAGGGTAGGCATCAACCACAAAGCCTGAACTGAAATGAATTAATTTGAAATGAATTTGAACAAGGCAAATAGCAGTACCAATAACAAGCCCGATACTGGCACCAATAAAAGTAATGAGTAATCCTTCGTACAAAAATATCTTTTGAATGGAGTTGTTGTCTACTCCCATTTTCCAGAGTATGTCTATATCTTTTTCTTTATCTAAAATAAGCATGGATAAGGAGCCAACTATATTGAATGTGGCTATTACCAATACCATAGCTAGTATAATAAATGTGAGTAGTTTCTCTGTTTTAAGGGTGCGAAACAGCATTTCATTTTGTTCGTAGCGGTCCTTTACTTTATAATCGTTACCCAGTGTTCCTCTTATTTTTTGTTTTACTTTTTCTATATCTGCATTCTTTGCAATGCCCAGCTCTATGCTACTTACAGAACTATCCTTGTAATCGAATAATCGCCTTGTAAAACCAATAGATGTAATTACATATTGATAATCAAAGTCGTCGTTAATAGAAAACATGCCTGCTGGGTATATATGCATTTCAGTAATGGCATCTTCAGGATTAACAAAGCCTTGCTGTATACCACGCTTAGGTGCATAGCACGATATAGAATAGTAATCGGCATTGGTTTGAGCAATGTTAAGCATATAGCCAACACCACGCCCGAATACGCCATAATCGAGCTGACCTTTTTGCAGTGCAAAACTGCCTTGGCGCATTAGGGTATCGAAATTGGTCATTGGGCTGAACTCTTTGCTTACGCCTTTTATCATGGCCAGTGTTTGCTGGTCGTTGAATTTGAGCAAGGCCCTGTCCTGTAGTACTTGCGTAAAATAATTCACTCCCTCGTAATGTTTTATGCTTTCAAATTTTGGCCCATTCGGAATAAAGGTCTTGCCCTTTGCTACAGTAATTTGCAGGTCGGCCCCGAAGGAATTATAAAGCGAACGTACAAGGTTAGATATGCCGTTAAAAGCCGATAACACAATAATAAGCGCCATGGTGCCAATAGCAATGCCACCCAAAGCCACACCCGAAATAATATTAATGGCGTTATGCGACTTTTTAGATACCAGGTACCGGCGGGCTATAAATAAAGGTAAGTTCATTAAGAACAAAAATACGATAAAGATTCACGTCGGCTTCACCTCGCAGGGCGGACTGCAATAAGCGCTAATATTTCTTTTTTTCTATAAGAACGTCGTCCTTATATACTTCTTCCTTGATTAATTTGCCTTTCTCATCAAAATAGCTCCATTTACCTGTTTTTATTCCAGCCCTGTTTAAATGACCATTACTAGTGATAGTATCTTCATATTGTTCCAACGATTTCAGTTGCCCATTCTCATACCACATTTTTAATATGCCATAACAATGCCCATAATGTATAATACCCTCAAGCCTTTTATTACCATTGCAGTAATAACTCGTAAGTAAAAAAGGTCGTACAGATTTCATTGAATCCCTACCAATAAGCTGACCATTTTCGCACCAAGCTTCAGTATAAACCCAGTCATAGTTAAATGGGTACACTTCTTTTTTATTCAGTAGGGATACATCAATTTGCCTAACCTTTTTACTATGATAATACATTATTAGCTGACGTGTATTGTCTTTATTAACGGCTAATTTTTTTATAACCCCATCCGGGTACCAAACAGTGTCTTCATCAATGCCATCGGGTTCAACTGGGTAAGCATATTTTTCTCCAAGCTGACCCTCTTTATACCATTCGGTATAGCTGCCACTATCAGCAGTTTTATATTCTCTGTATTTATGCTTCATTTCCTTGTCCCAATATAATACGACCCAACTACCTTTAGCCGTATCACGGTGTTTTAAGTAATAGTCGGTACTATCCATATATGCCTCGGGCATCTGATTTGGCCAGTGTCGAACATTTACGGTGTCTCCAACCCAATACTTATGTTCTTGGGTAAATGCAAGATTGCATAGGGCAAGAATAAAGAAAGGTATGAGTAGTGTTTTTCGCATTTCCTTTAGAAATTTCCTATGGGCTCTGCCTCCTATTTCCAGGCCTTAACAATCAACCCAGTGCCTTTGGCATGAGTACCGTTGGTATCCATCTGGTTAAGGATGAGGGAGAAGGGGAATGTTATAAGATAATAGAAAGGAAGCAGAACGATAAGCGCTTTGCTTGCCGATAGCATCTTCATAGGGTATTTCATAGAGAGAACCCATGAAATATGACCGGGTACACCGTAGGAGTAACGTGCCTCTATTTTAGAAAAGCCTGCTGTTCTCAGTTTATCCTGTATTTCGTTAATGTTGTAGCCATTACGTACGTGCTCGCCAATAAATGAACCGTCGGTTGAATCGTCGGCATCAGAACCACCCTGGTCCGATGGAGTAGAGATGAGCAGCATTCCGTTTTTACGGAGTGAAGCATGAATATTTTTAAATACTTCAACATCTTCTAAAATATGTTCCATAACATCTACCGACAGGGCAAAGTCGTAGCTCTCAGGCTTGCTGAATTTAGTAAGATCGGCTACTTCAAATTTTACATTGGTTACACCGCATTTGCTAAAAAAGTTGTTGCAATCTGCAATCTGGTCGTCTTTTACATCTACACCAAAAATATTCCAGTTGCTGTGCTTGCGTGCCATATACCATGAGTATTGCCCAAAGCCCGAACCGGCATCTAATATATCGGCTTTAGCAGGAGCGGTTTTCTCCCACACACGGAGTTCTTTATGTATATGCCAGGTGCGCAATAACAGCAGGTCGAGCAGGCGGTAAAAGAGCTTACGCAGGCCAGGTGACATGTTGAAAAATACACCTAGTTTATTTTTAATCGGGTCGTATTCCATTGGTATAGATCGTAAAAAGTATGCAAATATGCATTAACTTATGGAAACGGTAATAAATGAATGTGAATTAGCTTTGAAAACCTATTTTTTCAAAAGCTGGTCAATGTGCATAATAGCCTCATAGGAATCATCAATGTAAAAGCGCAGGTCAGGCACAATGCGCAACTGCTGCTTTACCCTTGACGACAGGTAATTACGTATTTCAGCCCTTTTATCCATAAGCATTTCAAGGGTTTCTTTAGGCTTCAGGTTAAGGAAGCTTATAAATACCTTCGCTATAGACAGGTCGGGGCTTATTTCAACACCTGTAACGGTAGCCAGTCCGCCAACAAACAAGTGCTTAGCTTCTTTTTGGAACATATCGCCCATTTCCTTTTGCACAAGGCGGGAAACTTTATTTTGCCTGAGTGTACTCATAAGTTGCAAACCTACGTTAAAAATGAATTCTAAATTCTAAATTTTGAATTTTAAATTGAGCGGGTTGATAGTTATTTGCTGAAAACTGACCACTGGACACTGACCACTAATTAATATATTTACACCTTCAAAAACAAGAACTATGTCAGACAGACCGGTAAGAGTAAGATTCGCACCCAGCCCAACAGGCCCTTTGCATATTGGCGGTGTAAGAACTGCTTTATATAATTACTTATTTGCCAAGAAACACAATGGCACTTTTATATTGCGGATAGAAGATACCGATCAAAATCGCTATGTACCGGGTGCTGAAGAATATATTATTGAGGCTCTCAGGTGGTGCGGCATTCAAATAGAAGAAGGCGTTAGCGTAGGTGGTCCACATGCACCTTACCGCCAGTCGGAGCGTAAAGCCATGTACCGCCAGTATGCCGAGAAACTGGTTGAATTGGGACATGCCTATTATGCCTTTGATACAACTGAAGAGTTAGATGCTATGCGTAAACGCCTCGAAGCTGCTAAGGTTGCTGCCCCGCAATACAATGCTGTTACGCGCAGCACCATGAAGAACTCACTTACCCTATCGGAAGATGAGGTGAAAAAGTTAATGGAGTCAGGAGCACATTATGTAATACGCATGAAAATACCCCGTAACGAAGAGATACGTTTTCATGATGTGATAAGAGGATGGGTAGTGGTACATACCCAATCGCTCGATGATAAAGTTTTGTTTAAATCGGACGGTATGCCGACCTACCACTTGGCCAATGTGGTAGATGATTACCTGATGAAAATTACCCACGTAATACGCGGCGAAGAATGGCTGCCATCGGCTCCGTTGCATGTGTTATTATACCGTGCTATGGGTTGGGAAGCAGTTATGCCTGAATTTGCTCACTTACCTTTATTGTTGCGTCCCGATGGCAATGGTAAATTAAGTAAGCGCGATGGCGACAGACTGGGTTTTCCGGTGTTTCCGCTCGATTGGAAAGACCCTGCTACAGGTGAGCAATCATCGGGTTACAGGGAACGTGGATATTTTCAGGATGCTGTAGTAAACTTGCTGGCATTTTTGGGCTGGAACCCCGGAACTACGCAAGAGCTTTTCTCTATGGAAGAATTGATCACTGCGTTTTCGTTAGACAGGGTTAGCAAGCACGGAGCTAAGTTCGACCCGGATAAAGCCAAATGGTATAACCAACAATACCTGCGCAAAAAGACGGATACTGAATTAGCTGCTTTGTTTCTTCCAACAGTAAAAGAGAAAGGCGTACATGTATCGCTCACAACTGAGAATTATGTTGAGCGCGTGTGTGCCCTGATAAAAGAGAAAGCACACTTTGTAAGTGAGTTTTGGGATCTGGGCAGTTTTTTCTTCTTCGCGCCTGAAAAATATGATGAGAGTGTTATAGTAAAGAAATGGAAAGACGGAGCGCCTGAATTTTTTGCGAAGGTTAAAGATGTATTTGCCAACACAACTGATTTTTCCGCACATAATGTAGAAGCTGTGTTTAAAAAGACCGCCGAAGAAAGTGGTGTTGCACCGGGTTCAGTAATGCAGTTGTTCAGGGTAATAGTTACTGGACTCACTGTAGGGCCAATTTTATTTGATACAATAAGCGTATTAGGTAAGGATGAGGTTGTGAAGAGATTAGAAAAAGCATTGACGACTTTGAAATAAACACCTTTCACCACAGATTACACAGATGAGCACAGATCTTAAGGACTTAAACGATATATCTTATAAGATAATTGGTTGTGCTTTTAAAGTGCATAAGCAACTTGGCCCTGGTTTGTTAGAGTCTACTTATGAAGTTTGTCTTAATTATGAGTTGACTAATGCAGGAGTGAATGCTGAAAGGCAAAAAGAATTGCCATTAGTGTACAACGATATTAAATTAGAAGCAGGGTATCGAATTGACTTACTGGTTGAAAAGAAGGTTATTGTTGAAATAAAGGCTGTTGAAGCAATTGCTCCAGTACACAAAGCACAAATTCTGACATATATGAAGTTGTCAGGAGCTAAACTTGGTTTATTAATTAACTTTAATACAACGGATTTGAAAGAAGGTATTCAACGATTTGTTTTATAATCTGTGATTATCTGTGTAATCTGTGGTGAATAATGACTGTGAAATCATAAAGTAATGCAAACCATAAACATAAGAGGAATACACTTAAGGGCACACCACGGTTGCCTTGAAGAAGAAGCTAAGATTGGCGGAGACTATGTTGTTAACGTAATATTGAAAGGCGATTTTTCGGTTGCTGCTAAAAGCGATAAGCTGAGTGATGCAGCCGATTATGTAATGGTTTACGATATTGTAAAACGAGAAATGAAGATACGCTCACACCTTATTGAGCACGTTGCAGAACGTATAGCCAAACACTTAAAAGACACTTTTACCGGCGTTCAACATCTTTCAGTTGAGGTGATTAAGAAAAAACCACCTATGAACGGAAACGTGGATGAGGTGAGTGTGGTAATTGAGAAATAGCCTAACCTTTCTTTGTTGATAAAATAGGTTTCTGCATATAGTATGCAGTTGTCTTCATCGGTATTTTCGTGTTCTATGAAAATATGTAAATTGATTGGGGTTAATAAGCAATTCTGTAGGTCCTCCCTAATGGGAGGATTTAGGTGGGCAGTTTTTGTTTTTTTTATTCAGTCTGCTTCAGCACAGAATAATGCACCATTTTACCAAAAGCAAAATGAGACTTGGGCTGATTCAGTAATGAAAAAACTTACTGTTGATGAGCGCATTGGCCAGTTATTTATGGTAGCAGCCTATTCAGATACTAACCATCCTAAAAATAGGGACGAAGTAACTAAGCTTATACAAGATCAGGAAATTGGCGGACTTATATTTTTTAAAGGTGGTCCCGTTGCACAGGCGGAACTTACCAATAGCTACCAAGCTATGTCTAAGGTTCCACTGTTGATTGGTATGGATGCCGAATGGGGGTTGGCTATGCGATTAGATAGTGTTCCCCGTTTTCCTTTTCAAATGACAATGGGTGCCATGCACAACGATTCGCTGGTTTACCAAATGGCAGCTGAATTGGCCCGAGAATGTAAGAGGTTAGGTGTGCATGAAGATTTTGCCCCGGTAATAGATATAAACGATAATCCCGAGAACCCTGTAATTGGTATGCGTTCTTTCGGGGAAGATAAATTGCGTGTTACAGATATGGGTATGGCCTATATGCTGGGCCTTCAGGATAACCATGTGTTAGCATGTGGCAAACACTTCCCCGGCCATGGCGATACCAAAACCGATTCGCATTTATCTCTGCCTATTGTAGATTTTCCCGTTAGCAGATTAGATACCCTAGAGCTTTATCCTTTTATAAAGTTATTCAACAAAGGGCTTAGCAGCGTAATGGTTGCGCATTTATATATTCCTTCGCTCGATTCAACCAAGAACAGGGCATCGACGCTTTCACCAAAAATAGTAGATAGTTTACTAAAGCATCAATTGGGCTTTTCCGGACTTATTTATACTGATGCATTAAATATGCAAGGTGTAGCCAAGTATTATGCGCCAGGACTTGTAGATGTAAAGGCATTATTGGCGGGTAATGATGTGTTACTCTTTTCGCAAGATGTACCTAAGGCAATAGAGGAAATAAAAAAAGCAGTCAAGAAAAAAGAAATAACACAAGAGGAGATTGATAGTCGTTGCCGTAAAATATTAATGGCAAAAGCATGGGCAGGGCTCAATCATTATAAACCTATTGTGCTTACCAATTTGGTGAAAGACCTGAATACCAAACAAGCCGATTTAATTAACAGGGAATTCGCAAAGAAGACAATTACCTTGCTGGCAAACAATGGCCAGTTATTGCCATTAAAAAGATTAGATACACTCCGCATTGCATCACTTGATATTGGTGATACAGCAGTTAATGCATTTCAAACCCGGATGAATGATTATGCGCAAGTTACTCATTTTGATGTGCCCTTTAATATTACTGATAGTACAATAGGTGTTATTTATCAAAAATTAAAAGCCTTCAACCTTGTTATAGTAGGTGTGAATCATACCAAATTGCATCCACAAGATACTTTTGGTATTAGCCATGCTGCTATAAAAATGCTTGATACAGTAGTTAAGAATTATCCGACTGTTCTCAATTTTTTCTCTGACCCTTATATACTTAACTATTTGCCTTCGGTAAGGAAAGCGAGGGCATTGATCATGTCGTATCAGGATACGCCATATACCCAAGATTATGCTGCCCAAATGATATTTGGCGGAATTGGTGCGAGTGGTAAATTACCAGTAACTGCATCTGTTTTTTACCAGCGTGGTTATGGTATGATCACCAAAGCAACCCGATTCGAATACACTGTTCCGGAAGATGCTGGAATAAATTCAGCTAAACTTGGTGCTATAGATTCGCTAGCTAATTACGGTATGCAACAACATGCATATCCGGGCTGTGTGGTACTTGTCGCGAAAGATGGCAAGGTTATTTATCAAAAAACATTTGGTTACCAGAATTATAAAGACACCAATCATGTAAAGAAGACTGATGTATATGACCTGGCTTCTATTACGAAGATTGCAGCCACTACGCCTGCCTTTATGAAAATATATTACCAAAATAAAATGCTGTTGGGCTCCACCTTGCCTGTGCTTATGCCTGCTGCTGCCAAAAGCAATAAAAAGAAAATGGTAATAGAAGATATACTTACCCATCAAGCAGGGTTACAAGCATCTATCTTCTTCTGGAAAGAAACCATGTCGGGTAAGAGCTTGAGGAGTGGAGTATATAGCTCCGATTCCTCAGCACAATATCCTTACCCTGTTGCGGCACACATGTTCATTCGTAAAGATTATAAGGATAGTATGATTGCCGAGATACTTAAATCTTCGGTAGATAAGAAGCCAGTATACAAATACAGCGATATTGGTTTTATTCTGCTTGCCAATATTATGAGCAATATTAGTGGAATGCCTTTCGATACATACGTTAATAATAACTTCTACAAACCATTAGGATTACAAACTATGTGGTACCATCCGCTGTATCATTTGCCTAAGTCACGCATTATCCCAACGGAATATGATAGTGTTTTCCGTAAGCAATTGCTTAGAGGGTATGTGCATGACCAATCTGCTGCCATGTTAGGTGGCGTTGCCGGTAATGCCGGTTTGTTTTCTGATGCCAATGACTTGGCAGTACTTATGCAGATGTATTTGAATTATGGTAAATATGGTGGTGTAAGATATTTGGATAGTGCAACGGTCAAGCTATTTACATCATGTGTTTATTGTGATAAAGGTAACCGTCGTGGTCTGGGCTTTGATAAACCTGAGACAGATACAACCAAAGAGAGCCCGGCCTGCGCTTCTGCTTCGGCGGAAAGTTATGGGCACTATGGGTTTACAGGTACTTACACTTGGGTTGACCCTAAATATCATTTAGTTTATGTATTTTTATCAAACAGAGTAGCATCGGGTTCCGATGATAATAAGCTTGCAAAGCTTAGCATCCGGACTAAAATTGCACAGGCTGTTTATGATGCGATAAATAAGCGTTAATTGACAATTAAAAGTAATTACAGTTAATTAACGTCTAATAGCATAGGAATAACGACTATTGACTAACGACTGTTAAAAATGAATATCGGAATTGTTTGCTACCCTACATTTGGCGGTAGTGGTGTAGTAGCAACAGAATTAGGTAAAGCGCTTGCTTTGGAAGGGCACAATGTGCATTTTATTACCTATAGCCAACCGGTAAGGCTTAGTGTGTTTTCCGGTAATATATTTTACCACGAGGTAACCGTTTCTGATTACCCTTTATTTGATTACCCGCCCTACGAATTGGCCCTTGCCAATAAAATTGTAGAAGTTGCCAAGTATAGCAAACTCGATCTGTTACATGTGCATTATGCTATTCCGCATGCTTCGGCAGCCTATATGGCAAAGCAAATGTTAGCGGCCGAAGGTATTTCTCTGCCATTTATTACTACACTGCACGGAACTGATATTACGCTGGTAGGTAAAGATGCATCATTTGAAACAGCCATTTCGTTTGCTATAAATGAATCAGATGCTGTAACTGCAGTATCAGAAAGTCTTAAGCAGGATACTTATTTTTATTTCAGGAGTGTTGCGAAGAAGGAGATACATGTCATTCCTAATTTTATACAGCTCGACCAATATGATTTTGAACAAGCAAAAAAGGACAGGCACCTGTACGCATCAGAAAAACAAAAAATACTTGTCCATGTATCAAACTTCCGTAAAGTAAAGAGGGTGGAGGATGTGTTGCGCATGTTTGATATTGTACGGAAGAAAATTCCATCGCGCCTTATACTGGTTGGTGATGGTCCTGAACGTAGTAATATAGACAGGCTTTGCCGTGAGTTAGATACCTGTGCTGAAATTCTTTCACTCGGAAAGCTGGTTGACCCTAATGGTATACTAGCAGTTGCCGATCTGTTTATACTTCCATCGGAAACAGAAAGTTTTGGCTTGGCTGCACTTGAGGCTATGGCGGCCCGCGTACCGGTTATTTCAACTAATACTGGTGGTTTGCCTGAGATAAATAAGCAGGGCTTCTCTGGTATGCTGAGTAATGTAGGCGATGTGGAAGATATGGCTAAGAATGCCATACATATACTTGGCGATGAAAAAGTACTGGAGCAGTTTAAAGAGAATGCGCACAAACAGGCAGAAAAGTATGATATAAAGAACATACTGCCTATTTATGTGGCATTATATAAAAAAGTAATAGCTGCTGCCAAATAACCTATTTCTTCCAGCCTTCAGGATTCTTCACCCATTCTTGCAAAGGCTTAAGATCTTTTTCGGTAATGTAATTACTTTCTAAAGCCCTTTCTATTAAAGTGTTATAGTCACACAATGAGGTGACATTTACTTTGGCCTTTTTGAAGTTTTCCTCAGCAATGCCAAGGTTGTAATTGAATATAGATACAATACCTTTTACAAGGCATTTTTCCTTTTTTAGAGCTTCTGCAGCTTTAAGGCTGCTTCCACCTGTCGATATTAAGTCTTCGATAAGCACAACCGATTGGCCTGCTTCTATTTCACCTTCAATAAGCTTTTCGGTACCATGCGATTTTGCTTCACTGCGTACGTAAACAAATGGTAATCCCATATCTTGTGCTACCAATGCACCATGTGCTATGCCACCGGTTGCAATGCCTGCTATTACATCAGGCTTACCATATTGCTCCTGAATGGCACTGGTAAATTGCTGCCTTAAATAGGTGCGTATTTTAGGGTACGAGAGTGTTTTGCGGTTATCGCAGTATATAGGCGACTTAATGCCCGATGACCAAACGAAAGGTTTATCGGGTTGTAGTTTTATTGCTTTGATTTGGAGTAAAAAATCCGCAATTTTGCGCGCTGAATCCTTATTCTGTATCATGATGCAAATGTATAAAGTTTATTATAATAACAGGTTAATATGTATTGGCTCTGATATTCAACCCCTTCTTGAGAAAAAGATAAGTAAGAAGCTTACCGGGGCCTTTAATGTAAGGGAAGAGTGGGAAAAGTTTAAGAATGACGAGACCTACAAGAGCCTTTGGATGCAGGGCCATGCCAAGGGGATATGGAACAAGTTTAAGTCGATGTTTGTAAGGGTAAAAGCCGCCGGGGGGCTTGTTCAGAATAGCAATGGAGAATATTTGTTGATATTTCGTAAAGGTAAGTGGGACTTGCCTAAAGGCAAGCTTGAAAAGAAAGAGACCCTCGAAATGGCAGCGATGCGAGAAGTGGAGGAGGAGTGTGGAATAGGGGAGTTGAGTATTGTGAACACTTTAAATACAAGCTACCATATATATGAAGAAGAAGGCTGGTATATGCTAAAGCATAGCAATTGGTTTTCTATGACAACTACCTCTACTAAAATACCTGTTCCGCAAGAGAATGAGGGTATTGAGAAAGCGGTTTGGGCAAAACCTTCCCAAATAAAAAATTACATGGAGAACATGTACCCTAATATTAAAGATCTGTTACAGGAATATATACCTGCTGAACAGCTGGCGTAGGAAATTGCAATTATTTTTTGAAGAACGGAGCCAACTTATCAATAACCTCCTGTGGTATAGTGATTGGCCTGCCTCCATCGATCTTTACAAATACGTGTGTGGTTTCTCCCTGGTTGATCTGTATTCCTTTTTCGTTCCACATTTCATAATAAAACGAAAGCCTTGTGCCTGAAGGTAATTCTTTCAATGTCGTCTTAATAGTAAGCACTTCATCAAAAAAAGCAGGTTTAAAATATTTTATAGTGTACGATAATACAGGGAGCATAATTCCCCTGTCTTCCATTTCTCTATAACTGAGTCCTAAAGCACGTAATGCCTCAACCCTGCCTGATTCATAATAGGCAGCATAGTTGCCATAATACACATAACCCATGCGGTCGGTCTCGGCATAGCGCACTCGTATTATATTTTCGCTTGTGTACATAAAACAGATTATAATACAAATGTATTAATTTAGGTTGAGGCTAAGGCTGAGATTCAGGCTAAGTAGGTACGATAGTCATTCTCAACCTCAATCTTAGCCTTAACCTAAATCTCAACCTCAAAAGGCATATCTTTGTAAGCATAAATATTGCATTATGTTCTCATCGGTCAATATACAGGACGAACTGGTTAAGATCAGGCAAAAGCATGCAGGGGTTCAGCATTCGCTTATGCAACAGGTAGATGATGCTAAGAAAAAAGGAACTACTGTGGACGAATTTATCCTAAGGCGAATCCGTACTGCTGCAAAACCAGGTAAATGGAATTTTGAGAATCAATTGCTGGATAAGAACAAAGTGTTTTCGCTTGACGATATAAAAAGCATTTGCATACAATACAGATTAAGGTTTTTAGATAGTAAGTTTTTCAAGGTGGAGGATTTAACTACAGATGAGATAAGCACAGTTAAAAGCCTTGAAAAAGAATTAGGTAAAGAAATTACTAAAGTAAAAATGCTTGCTTCTACACAATTTTTCAGGCAGGAAAATTTGAAAAGCGCACCGTTTTTATTTGCCCAGCTCGATGAAACTAATTTTTACCTGGTGCATAAACTAAGTGCTGATCTTAAATGGTATAAAAAGCTGATCTCATTCCCTTTCAGGAGTATTTTAACTCTACTTATCACGCTGTTAATCATTGTGTTGCCTCTTATGTTTATACTGCCTGCCTTAATTTTCAGTAAGCCAGAACAGGTACAATATTACCAAATGCTTTACCTGGCGGGTTTTACCGTATCGACCTTGTTTATTGTAGTGTTTGGAGGCTTTACTTTCTATAAAAAATTCAGCAATTTCTGCTGGAAAAGCCCGTATCTTAATTGATTGTATTGGCTGTTTAACACTTTTTAACGGTATAATAAAGCTTGTAAGCCTTAAGGCATAGTATATTTGTATGTAGCAATTTAATGTATATGAAGGCTCAGGCGCGTTTAGTCATATTTTCTATTCTTGCATTTTGCTCGGGTTGCTCTTATTCCCTTTTCGGTCAAGATCAGAATTTGCCGAACAGTGGTAAGGATCCTAATTTGCATATTAGTGTGCATAAGCAAACCGATGCCAACGGTAATGTAATTAGTTACGATTCTACCTATACCTATATTTATTCGGGTAAGTGCTGCCATAATAATGCCTATGTTGATTCAATTATGAAGAAATATGGCATGAATATGAATTCCATGTTTTTTTCAATTCCACTCAATACCCCCGATATTTCTAATTATCCCTTCATTCAGCAGTTTGGTGTAATGGACTTTGATAAAATGCAACAAATGCTGCAAAAGCAGATGAATGAGATGATGCAGATGTACGGAACCCCACCCTGTAATGGTTTTTTCTGCCAACCTGCCCCTACACCCCAATGCTGCCCTAAAGATTCGGTGCAATACCAGCAACAGCATTTAGAAAAAAAAAGCTGCCCTAAGCAGAATAAAGTGAAAGGTGGGGTTCAGATTTGAAAAATTTTCTTTTCTTTGTTGTGGTAATTTACCTTAACTAATACAATTAGCCGGTAGCTATGAAATATTTACATCGCGTTTTTAAAGCCAAAAAGGGTACTCATGTAGTGGTAAGTATAAGCCAGCCTACAAGGGTTTTGCTTATAGGCGATTATCAGTACAAGCAATATAAAGAACATAAGACTTTTAGTTACCGCGGTGGTATGATTGAAGAAAAGAGCCACGATTTTGAAATTCCGAACGATGGCCTTTGGCATGTTGTAGTAGAAAAGGGTGGTTACTTTAACCCTCAACCTATTACAGCTTCCGTGGAGATTCATCCAAAGCATTAGGTGTTACTTCTTTAGCCTATTTGTCCACTTATCCTATTGTACATATTCATTGGTTGCCATGGTCTGTTAGTGCCCAGTATCATTCGTTTGGCAGTTCTAAAGTGAACGTAGTTATGTTTAATAAGGCAATCTGTTGCAGCTTTATTATCAGCAGGTAAAATAAAATAATAATATTTCTTGCTTCGCAGTTTCATCAACTCAATTCCTGCTACAGTATCTATCCCGATAATTAGCCCATTACCAAATTCAGGTAGGTAGTAGGCTTTTACTTTATTGTTTTCGATAAGTACAAAAGAGCCTTGTAAATATTCTTTAAGGTGCATTTCCCTGTTTTCGCCGGAAGCTTCTTTATCTATTGCAAGTAGCTGGTTTAAATATTCTTCTTTAAAAGGCAATATGTTGCTGGATAGTGTAATGTCAGTGCCGAAGCTTCCATCTTTATAAAAAGCATAATCGGTTTCAGTAACAAAACCGAGTTTTTTGTAAACAGGTTCTCCCAAGTCGGTTGCAATAAGGTAGATGGTTTTGCATTTAACAGGTATGCGGTCAATTAAGTATTGGGTAATATGCTTTCCTATGCCTTTGTTCCTATAATCTGCATGGACTATTATGTGCGCCAACCACGCCACATCATCATGTATGATAGAAACACCAGTGCCAATAACTTTTCCGTTAACAACGATTTTTACCGGGAAGCAGAAATTTGAGCCTAAATAAAAATTAAAGGCAGGAGTAATGTTATCCCAACCTGCAGGCTGCAATTCTTGCAGTGCATCTAAATCAGTATGGGTAAAGGGTAACACTTCCATACATAAAGGGAACAGCGTGTTAAGCTTTAGTTAATGCTTTTTAAAAAGTATTGCGAGAATTCTTTTTTAACGTTCTCAATAGCAATCTGTGTAGGGAATTTACCTACCTGTGCAGTTATTTGAAGCATAGTTTCAGCCAGGTCGGTGGCTGTGGCGGTTGCATTTAGTTTAGATGCCGATATGTTAATGAGGCGCAGGGTTTCTTCGGTTGCTGTTTTTACCATGGCCCATGCATTGGCAGATATATATACCTGTTGTGATAAGTTGTGTTCAAACTCGCTGCGAACTATTGAAGTAAGGTCGCTCTGAAAATGACGAGCAGTTATATTGGTTTTAAGTACACGGCGTATAAGGCTATCGGGTGTGGTACGCTCAAGGTAAAGAACTACACGCTCATATGCCTGCATACGTGCAGGGAATATTACATCTTGCTTTGCTTTTTCAATTTCAAGGGCTTGCCTGCTTTCTTCGTAACTAAGGTAGCTTTTAATAATAAGGTAGGAGGTTGCACCCACTACTATTGCAGGTAATAATATTTCAAGTAACAGTACAAAAGTTTCCATAAATAAGCATTTTAGACGATAAAGATAATAATTTACATAATGTTTAAATGCCGGGGTAAAGCTATATGGTAGGCAAAACAAGCTTATTTTTGCAGCTCATTTCTGTATGATAAAGAATTCGGGTAAAATAATAGGCGCAATTTTAGGGTATTTATTTGGCCATTTCGATGGTGCCATTGCGGGCTTTCTCATAGGTTCTTTATTAGATGGCATTTCAGTAAATGTATCTACAGGAAAGAGCCAGGTAAATACCAATGGTAATAGATGGCATAACCCTACCGGAGATTTTCATACTGGCCTTTTGGCCCTTTCAGCCGCAGTTATGCAAAGCGATGGCATTACAACCCGGCCGGAGCTTGACTATGTAAAAGCATTTTTTATCAGGCAGTTTGGGGTTGAAAAAACCAAAGAATACCTGCTTGAACTGCGCGATATGCTAAAGCAACGAGTGCCGTATGAGAGGATTTGCATGCCACTGAGGCAGAACATGGCTTACGAGGGCAGGCTACAGTTATTGCATTACCTGTTCGGCATTGCAATGGCCGATAATAAACTAACAGATGAAGAACGGGATGTGCTGGGCCGTATAGCTTTGTTATTGGGTATTTCTCCAGTCGACTTAAGGTCGATTGCCGCCATGTTCGATAAAGGAACAGGTATAAACAGCAATGTATCGTACGAAATATTGGGTATTAACCCTGATGCTACTGATGAAGAGGTTAAGAAGGCATACAGGCGCATGGCCCTGGAGAGTCATCCTGATAAAGTAACCCATTTGGGGGAAGACATACGTAAAGCTGCTGAGGAGAAGTTTAAAAAGATACAGCAAGCCTACGAAGATGTTAAGAGCAGACGCGGTTTTTCGTGAAAAAGGCCTGGTCGATAATTTTAGTAGCTGGTATAGATTCTGTTTTTATATTTGCACCCTGCTTTTTTTAAGCATGTTCTTTTAAATGCCCGGATGGCGAAATTGGTAGACGCATCACTTTGAGGGGGTGACGCCAGTAATGGTGTGCGAGTTCGAGTCTCGCTTCGGGCACTGAGTGAGTTAAAAGGTTAAAGTTAAAAGTGAAAAGTAAAATTGCAATTACTTTAAACTTTACACTTTTAGCTTTTCACTGTTATAGGCCCGGTTGGCGAAATTGGCAAACGTTGCGGTCTCAGAAGCCGTTGGAGTTACATCCTTGAGAGTTCGAGTCTCTCACCGGGCACATCCATAAGATTATTAATTATATAGAATAGCGTATTGAATGTGTTAATCTATTATAATAAAAAAAGAGCACCGATAAGGTGCTCTTTTTTTGTACAATGTTACATTCTTACTGTACCATTACCTTTTTTACATCAGTTTCGCCAGTTTTATTATTAATGGCTTTTACAAAATAAGTGCCTTTAGGTTGATTGCTCAAATCAATTTCAGTTTGGCCTGATAACTCAGTTTTAGTATAGATTAAGGCACCAAGCAAGTTATATACATATATATTGCTTGTTATTTTTTCAGTGCTTTCATCATCTGCCGGTAAGTTTAAAGTAAAGCTTCCGTTATTAGGGTTTGGGTACACATTTATTTCATACTTCAGATTACTTGCCTCTTTAGAGGGATCGCCAACAGAGCTACTTATAGCACGCTCTAGTACACTATTAACTGGATTAGTACCAGTGTTAATTGCGCATGGATGTATGTACGCAATAAAGTCACTTCCAGGTGTTGCGTAAAATCCAGATTGCAATGAAATTGACTGCCCAGCCCTATAAACATCTTGAGTTGCCCATCCATCGGCTAATGTCCCAGCAATAGGGATAGTAGCTGAAGATGTTATTGTGTTGACAGCTTCATCAAAGTCAGTAGTGCCAGCTGTACCAGACAAAGTAAGTGTTGTACTGGAAGGGCAATAAAAGCCAGACTTCCATATACCACGACCGAATGTTCCAGCACGTAATGCATTTTCATTATAGTTTATTTCAAGCCCGTGCATTGTAACTTCAGGCAAAGGCAACGTAGCATTATTATACAATTGCCATGAAGACATAGTTGGATTGCGGTAGTACACTGCTCTATTAGTACCCAGATAGATACCATCGTTACTGCCAATTTCCATTACCATACATGTAACATTTTCACCTGTTGGAATTCCTGTACTATAATCAGTCCATGATCCGTTAAAGTATTGTAAAACCTTAATTTGCGGATTATTCGGCACTGGTGAACAAGCCACCCATATTTTGTTCGGATCCCATGTACTTACAACTATAGATGGAAAATAGTATTGATAAATCCCATCGGTTCCCAGCGAAGTAAATGGTGGTGAAAATGAAATTGTGCTTAGGTCCGGTTTTATTTCTGACCAGCTGCCTTCATTATGCCCCATCCAGCAGTCATCAATATTCGTACCCGTAAATTTCAATACCTGAGCGACATAATTATTCGGAGGAGCATATCGATTAGTTACAGTGCAATACATTGAATTGTAATAATAAGGATTAATTGCAATTCCATTAATAACACTATACCAACTTAAATCGCTAAAAAATGAAAATGGGCGAAGTTTAACAAGAAATTTATTACTGTTGACGTCCCACAAATCTAAAGATGATTCTCCAAAATAAATCTTATTGGGTCTTGAAGGATCCTGGGAGAATGTATTGGTGCCAAAGAGCTTAAAGTCGTTCGTTACTGTACCTGGTACAAAAGCATTATAAGGAGACGGGATACCGTAAGATTGATCAGGGCTTGAAAAGCTGGTTCCTCCAGTATTAAGCGCATAGGCGTTATCCACGCTTCCATCTTCTGAATTATTATCTCCTATTATAAGGTCAGTAAATTTACTCACTATACCTCCATTATTTTCATTACCAAAATGATGCAGTATCGGGCTTGAAAGGCTGAAGTCATAAACCTTTCCTTCCCTATCCTGCTCACCTGTAACGTATTTAGTAGTGCTTGTTCCAGCTCCTGAAAATCCAGTTATCTGGCAAATATCAAGGCCGGTATTAACAATCGTAAAAGAAGGATATGTTGAAGAATTAGAATAAGTATAAGCAGAATAGTTCGATGTGTAGAAACTTCCATCGTTTGCCACTAATACTGTTGAAATTGTGGGTACATCTAAAATAAAATGTTGGTCTGAGTGAACACTAATATTTCCGTCGACATTAGCACCTCCATTTTTCGTGTCTACACAGTTCAAGCCCAACCCACCATAAAAAAGTAATCCATTACTTTGAATATATTGAAGAGCAAGTCTATCCGGATCATTGTAGCCATCATTATAGGTGGTATAAAGTGAGCTGGATCCAATAACACCACCGCTTTCTGTTACTTTAAATACATCATATTCTGAAACTCTAGTTGTACCAGTTATATATGAATTGGCAGAAAGAATGTATAAGTCTTTATTGGAGCCTGTTAAATTACCAACAGATATATTCGAAAGCATAGTAGTCCATGAACCACTATTTGAAATAAGGCTTTCAACAGTTAAATTATCGGTAAAAGTTACTCCATTAGAAGCTTCAAGAAAAGTACCATCACCGGTTGCAAAACCATATTCTGTACCTCCATCTAAAATAAATACCAAATTGTAAATTTCAGAGGAATAAAGCGAAGTCCAGGTACTTCCTCCATTTGCGCTATAATATAATCCTATACTGGTACAGGCATAAATTTTACTTTCATTACCCGGATAGAAAAGGATATTATGGATTATAAATGTTCCACTGGCAATAGAATTAAGAGATGACCAGGATGATGTTTGATTATCATAAACCCAAATTTTACTATCAGATATATGATCATCAAGGTCGGTTGACGCAATATAAACGTGATGAGTACTGGGTCCAACAATAATGCTGCTTGCGCCGCTATAAAGTAGCATATTGTTATTGGGATCCAATTCTGTCCATCCAGGAGTACTTCCAACCGGAGCTCCGGCCGAACCTGTTACCCATACGCCACCTCTTGAACCCACATACATACTATCAACATAAAAAGGATTATCTGCTATGCACTGAGCTCTTTCCGGCACAAAATTAACACCATCTGACTTTGGACCAACAAAAGACCAGGTTTGTGCCCACAAACACTTAGAGCACAGCACCATAATCAATATGATATATTTTTTCATAATATCGTTATTAAAAGTTTATAACCTATTGATTATTTGCCTGAAACAAGGGCTTTCATTTGCTCTTCCAATTGATCAATTTTAGCTGCATTAGCGCTATTGCTTTTCTCAAGAGTAGTATTTTGTTTTTGCAACTCAATTGTGTAAAGTGTAAGTTCCTCAATCTTTTTTAACAAAGTAGCATCCATAGTAGCAACATCAATTCCATTTTTTGTGACTTCCGTTGTTGAAGGAACATCAGGTAAGTGTTTATTGTCTTTTAAGTATTGTTCTACTTCACTTAATGGTTTCAATTTATAGCCATCAGCAAATACATAGTCGGCCCAACCGGAGGTGTTAACCACAGCAACCCTTACTTGTTCTGTTAAAATGCCTCCGGTTACATATAAATTATAAGCACCAGGGGTGTTCATATTCTGTGTATAGAAAGGTGATGAGCCAAAGGGGTTACCAATAAGTACCTTACCATTGTTTGATATCTGCATAATTGTATTTGTATATACAGTTGCATCCGAAAGTGTTTGGCTAACGGTTGGGGTACTTGAATTTGGTATGTTCACAAATCTTAAATTCCCATTAATATCTCCATATATAATGTTTCCTCCATTGTGTGCAGCATCTGTTTTTGCTGTCCAGGTGCCTGAGGATGAACGGGAAGCATTAAATCCTATATATGATGTTCCGTATCCAATGGCAGATGAGCCGCACATGCCCAGAGTGGTTGCATAAGCTCCATAAGCTTGGCCACCCACTGTAAAATTACCGCTGCTGCCGTCAAGCCTCATTCCGTATGTGCTACTGCTCCATGGTGCTATAATAAATGAACTTGAGCTGTTAGCTGCATTGTTCTGGTCAGTCCAAAATATACCATTATCTCCTGATTGGGTTAATGGGTTAAATGCTGTTGCAGCCATTGCAGATGTTAGAAAAATATTGGAATTACCATTACGGAATGCCGCAGTTTGACCTGATGAATTAGCTCCATTAACATCGAGTTTCATTGCCGGACTTGCAGTCCCGATTCCAACATAGCCGGTAGCACTGGTCTGAAAAAGTAAGTTGCCTGTGGATGCAGCGTCAATAGTCAAATTATTATTGCTCCCAGTGCTTGCGTATTTAGAAATACCCGAGTATCCAAAATTTATGCCTTGTGTTGCATTGTTATGGGCAAACCTTATACCCGTATTTGAGCCAAGATTGCCGGTTACGTATAATGCATCTCCGGTAATATGTGTGCCCGACCTTGAGCCTGCGGAAATATCCAAGAAGTTTCCTGGCGAAGAAACTCCTATTCCTACATCTCCTGTAGAGTTTTGTATTACCATGTTTTGAACGTTATTGGTTTTGAATATTAAATCTTGGGTATTTGTAGTACCTAAGAAACCTCCTGAAGTAAGAGCGTTCCCCGCCGTTAGCCAATTCTGCGCGTTGGAGTTAAAAGCAGTACCTAATAGCATAGTGAAGATGGCTGCTTTTCCTAAAATTTTCGTTTTGTTTTTCATGTTTTTTTTAGTTTTATTTGTTTAGGGTTAATGGTTTGCTATTTAAGTTTTTTAAAACCGGGCGGCTAATTTTCGTTAGCCAACCCGGCTTCATTTTGTGTGGCGGAGAATTTCTTGTTTAATTAGAGGTTTTATTTACAAAAGCAAAACTAGGGCATCGGTATGGGGTCATCGATACCACTCACTACGTTTTTCGCACATGAGTATATTTTGTTTTACTGCTTGCTTTATTATTTTATTTTAGTGGTATGAAAATTTCAAAGTATAGATTGTCCTCAATAGTAAAAGGTGTATCTATTATAATTTTCCTACTGTTTTTATCGTTGCAGTCTTTTGCACAGCAGTTCAACTTCCTCCATTTAGGCGAGGCATCTTCCTCTCAGTGTTACTGCGTATTGCAAGATAGTAAGGGGTATATATGGTTTAGTTCAGAAAAAGGACTTTATCGATATGATGGCAATGCCTATAAGTGTTTTAATAACGACAATGGATTATTGCATAATAGTGTGTTTCAGTTATTTGAAGATCATCAGGGCCGCATACTTTTTAATACTCTGCAAGGTACTGTTGGATATGTTTATCATGATTCGGTTGTTTATCCCAAGCTTAATCAGAAGCTTGAATTGTTGTTGCACCATGGCTCTTATATTATTTATAGCCTGTATGTAGACGATAGTGGCGTATTATGGATACCCACTTACCATGGCCTTTACAGAACAGTTAATCCTGATGATTATTCAGATGCAGAGTTTGTAAAGCCAAATGATGCTGACTCATCGCATGTAGTGTTAAAGGTAATAGATGGAAAAAAAACTATATATGCATTAAACGACGCAAAATTTAAACAGAATAATAAAGGTATACGATTCCATGTGTCGGTGAACAATGGTGCAAAGAGTTTTACTATACCTTATTTTATTGATTTAAAGGGCGAGAGCGCTTCGCAGTTCAGCACCCTTTTGCTTAACAATGGCAATTTATTATGGGGCAATATTGATAAACTGTACATCATTCAACCCAATGGCCAATACACTATTAAAAGCTTTGATGGAAAAATAGTTAATATGTACCAGGATAAAAGTGGAGGTGTGTGGTTTGGCCTTCTGAATAAAGGCCTGACTTATTATAAAGATGCCTCATTAACTGGAACTCCTTTAGTTTCTTTACAAGGTATTTCGGTGTCGGGTATAATAGAAGATAAGGAGAATGGTATTTGGGTAAGTACGCTTGAAAAAGGAGTTTTTCATGCCAATTCAAAATACGTTATTGATTACAGTAATAAGGATGGGTTAAATGATAAAGTTGGTGCCATAGCGATAATCAATAACAAATTACTGGTAAATAATCATAAAGATTTTGTATCAGTAGTCAGCGATACCGGAATAGTAAAGATAGTGCCATCTGATAGTTGCAAAATAGAGTTTGTTTCAGCATATAATCAGATTAATGATAAGCTATTTATAACCGGAATGCCCTATGTTTTACAAACAGATACTGTACTTAAAAAGTGGAGGATTGTATATCAGACAAAAAGCCATTTAAGAGCCTATATGAATGAAATATCAATATCGCCTCAGGATAAAATTTATGGAGTTTCCTATACATACCTTTGGTCTACAGTAAAAGACTCAGCAGACACTATAAGTAAACTACCTGCCCGTGGCCGATGCATTTTTATTTCTAAATCTGGCGAAATATTCATAGGAACTACCAAAGGGTTATATAAGTATGTAAATAATGGATATATAAACATAAGCCCGAAAAGTGATTTGTCGTTCGAGAATGGACAGAAATTTGGTGAAGACAAAAATGGAAATATTTGGGTAACTACATATGGTAATGGAATATACATATATAGCAATGATAAAATAGTAAGGACAATTTCGACAAAAGATGGCCTCGCTTCAAATTATGTTAAAGCCATTGTGTTTGATAATGCGGGCAATGCATGGGCCGGTACAGATAATGGTATAAGTAAAATATCTTCAATAAATAATTATTCTGTTCAAAATTTTGATGTGCGACATGGATTAACTTCTAACCAAATACTAAGTCTCGCTATTAATGGCAATAAATTGTGGGTGGGTACCGATGCAGGTCTTTGTCTTATAAATGCAGACCAACTAAAAAGCAATAACACCGACCCCCCTGTATATATAAAGGCCATATATGTAAACGATAGCCTTATAGAACACCAAGAGAGGTTTCCGTATAACTATAACAACTTCAGGTTTAAATTACAGGGATTAACATTTAAGGATAATAAATCTCGTTTTAAATATCGCCTTATTGGTTCCGATACTAATTGGACTATTTCTGAGTCTCCCGATGTAATTATTACCAATATTCTACCCGGAAACTATTCATTCGAAGTAAAGGCAATCAATGCCGATGGACTTGCTTCTGATAAGCCGGCAACTTTTTTGTTTACTGTGCTAAACCCTTTTTGGCGGACATGGTGGTTTATTCTGATTGAGATTTTACTTGTGGGAGGGCTCATAACGTTCTTTATTAGGTTGCGGTTAAACGTAATTAAGAAAAAAGAAGAAGAAAAAACAGGGATTAATAAAATGATAACTGAATACCAGATGACTGCCCTTCGTGCACAAATGAACCCGCATTTTGTATTCAATGCAATAAATTCAATACAAGATTTTGTACTTGGTAATGATCCTCAGAAGGCATACGATTACCTCACAAGTTTTGCTAAACTTATTCGCATGGTATTAAATAATGCAAAAGAAAAATCTATTTCGCTCGAAACTGAGCTTGAAACACTGGATATTTATATAAAGCTTGAGCAGCTTAGGTTTAGTAATACGTTTGATTTTGTGCTTGAAGTGGATGAATGTATCGATCAATATACTGTTCAACTGCCTGCAATGATAATACAGCCTTATATTGAAAACGCAATATGGCATGGGCTTATGCCACTTGGCGATTTGCGTAAAGGGGTGCTTAAATTAAGTATAAAGCAGAATGCAGATGAGTTGAGAATAAATGTTGAAGACAATGGCGTTGGATTTGCAAATATGGCCGGAAGTATAAAAACGAAAGGACATAAATCAATTGGCATGGATTTGACTGTGCAGCGTTTAGGTATACTTAAAAACCTTCCCGAATATGCTTCTTCCTCGGTTACACTATACCATTTAAAAGATGAAAACGAAAATAACACGGGCACACGTGTTGAAATAAAAATCATTAATAAACCAATTGAGTATGGAAATTCTTAATGCTATTATAGTAGATGATGAAGATAGGAGCCGTAGAGTATTGCGCAAATTACTTGCAGGTTTTTGCCCTGAGGTTAAGATAGTTGGTGAAGCTAAAAATATTGATGAGGCATATGTTGTTATAAATAATGTAAAGCCGCAACTTGTTTTTTTAGATGTGCAAATGCCAACGGGCAATGGCTTTGCACTACTTGAGAAATTTAAAGAAGTATCATTTGACGTTATTTTTGTTACCAGTTTTGACCAATATGCAATAAGTGCAATAAAATTTTCAGCACTCGATTATTTACTTAAGCCGGTTGAAACAATTGAGCTGAGAAGTGCAGTTGACAGAGCATTAAATAAGTCGAAGATTTATGCGGATAGACAGGTTCAGATTATTAACCTTTTAAATAATATTGACCCTGAAGTTAAAGAGAAGCGCATTAGTGTTCATAAAAATGAAAGTGTAGTATTTATAAGCCTCAGTAATATTGTTCACATTGAAGCAGACGACCGCTATTCTTTGATTAAAACCCTTCAAAACGAGACTTACACATTGGCTAAAACCTTAAAGGAATTTGAAGGATTTTTGTGTAACGAAAGGTTATTTATCCGTATTAGCAGAAGCTTAATAGTAAATATTGCGCATGTTAAGTCATATACAAAGGATGAGCCCTGCATGATTACGATGAGCGATGGAATGGTTTTTGAGGCTCCACGTCGTAAAAAGCAAGAGATATTAAAAATGTTAAAGAAATAAAGGGAATCAACTACCCAGGAGTATATATGTCTTGATTATAGGTAAATTAATAGGAATAGAAGCCGAATCTCTCCGTAGGCACATCCTTATAAGATAATGCCAGATTGAAATTCCTTATCTTTTGGTGATTATTGCTGAAAAATTGGATAAAGTGCATAATCTGTTCATAAAAAGCTTCAATAATTGCTGAAAACTTGCTACATTTGCACAAATGAGGAAAAGCTATATTTCTATCTGTCTCGTTTTAGCAATTACAATACTTCCTGTATTTGTAAAGGCTCAGTATTTTTTTAAACGTAATGGTGCCCATAATGAATGGGTTTTTGGTGTTGGCCCATCTCAGTTTTTAGGAGATGTGGGTGGTTCGCCTTCTATAGGTACTCACTTTTTGCAAGATTTTAACCCGCAAGCTATTCGCTATGGTGGCTTTGTAGGCTACCGCTATTTTTTTAACCCCGACCTTGCCGTAAGGGCTAATTTTACGGGTGGTATGTTATCGGGTAATGATTCATACAGCAGTGAAATTTACAGGCACAACAGGAATATTAATTTCCGCTCACCGCTAATGGAGTTAGGGCTTCAGGCTGAATATTATTTTTATCAGAGTAGTCACATAGGGCACCGTTATCATATTCAGCATGCCAGTGGTTTTAAGCGTTTAAATATCGATGGGTATGTTTTTGTTGGCATAGGAGGCTTTTATTTTAATCCGCAAGGACAATATAGTGATGGTACATGGTATAACTTGAGGCCATTACATACTGAAGGTGAAGGAATGCCCGGTGGTCCTGCTGAGTATTCTCAAATAGGGATTTGTATACCTGCAGGTATTGGTGTTAAGTATAATATAACTCCACAATTTACTATTGGCTTAGAAATATCAGACAGGATATGGACAAGCAGTGATTATATGGATGATACCCATAATGTTTATTACGATTATTCTGCCATATTAAGTAAGTATGGCCCTATAGCTGCGTATTTTTCCGATCCATCATTGCATAGCATAATACAACCTATTGAGCCTGATAAGGCAGGCGAAGAACGTGGAGATCCTAAGCATAACGATACTTATATGTTCTCTTTTATAACGGTTACTTATTCCACATCTTCATTTCACCGAAGGACAAGGTCGAAGTTTTAATTACTCAGGCTATACACAAGTAATCCGCTTTCAAATTTAGGTTCTATCCAGGTAGATTTTGGTGGCATCTCTTTGCCAATATCAGCTACTGCCTTCAGTTCTTCAAACGAGATGGGGTAGAGGCAGAAGGCTGCTTTCATTTTCTCTCCGTCAACACTGTTCTTTATTTCTTCAATATCTTTTACTCCTGGAATAAAAGCTATCCTCTTATCATTTCTCAAATCTTTAATGCCTAGTATAGGGCTCAAAATAAAATTCGACAGCATGCTTACATCAAGGCTGTTTACCGGATCTGCATCTTTATTGAGACCGTCTTTTATTTTCAGCAGATACCATTGTTTATTTATATACATACCAATTTCTCTGGCAGAGGAGGGCTTGCATACGGTATCGCCGTATGCTGCTATGGTGAAACACTTTTCAATTTCCTTAAAGAACGATTCCTGTGTATGGCCGTTAAGGCTTGTAACCATACGGTCGAAGTTGAAGATGGTTAGCTCCGTATCGGCAAAAATGGCAGCCATAAAAAAGTTGTAGGGCTCATTACCCGTATGGGAAGGGTTGTTTTCTTTTTTTGATTTTGCTAATAATGTTGATGAAGCAGCCCTGTGGTGACCATCGGCAATATACAGGTTAGGGATATTATTAAATAACCCGGATATTTTTTTCAGATCATCTGCCTCCGATACCTTCCAAATGGAATGCTCTATATCGTCAGCTTTGAAATTATAGAGTGCAGCAGCTTTTGTTTTTAGAAGTAAAAAGTCGTGCAGCTCTTTATTATATGGATGTGTAAGACATACAGGTTCTGCATTAAAATCGCAGATGGTCAAATATTCCTTCAGTTTCTTTTCGCGCTCTGCAAGGGTTTGCTCGTGTATTTTTATAATACCTTTTTCGTACTCATCAACCGAAGCGAGGGCTATTATGCCAACGTGCGAGATACTATCTTTCACTTGCCTGTACACATAAAAGCAAGGCTCTCTGTCTTGCTTAAATAACTGGTTGTGCCTGAATTCGTCGAACTTATTTTTAATAGAATGCAGTTGCTCACTGTATATTTCCTTTCTTGTTTTTGCAGCATAAATTACCTGTAAAAACGAATCAGGGTTATTGGCAAGTATATGTTGAATGGTTGATGCCTTATATCTTTCCACTGCATGCGATACAATGTGTTGTACTTTATCTGCAGCGGGCCTGATGGCTTTAAAAGGTTTTATTGTCGACATAAACAATATAAAAGTAACAGATTATTTTATCCCTTTAAAGCAACGGCTGCCATTTGTTCGTTTCCATAGCGATTGCCCCCTTGGGCCGGGGTTTGCCGAAAAGGCAACAAATGAAGCTTTGCCAATAATATGGTCTTCGGGTACAAAGCCCCAATAGCGCGAATCAATTGAATTGTTGCGGTTATCGCCCATCATAAAATAGTAATCCATTTTAAAAGTATAGTGGGTTGTGTACGTGCCATCAATAAATATAGAATCATTCCTGGTTGTAAGCTTATGGTGTTCGTATATGCCTATTATCTTTTCATATAAGGATATGCTGTCCGTATTTAAATGAACGGTCATTCCTTTTTTTGGCACAACTATAGGGCCATAATTATCTTCGGTCCATAAAAAGTGTGGGCCATTAGGGAAAAGAACATTAGGTGTATAGGAAGTAATAGAAGGATTTACTGAAGTAACAAATGGAAATTTACGTAATGAGTCGGCCTGTGCCTTGGTCATCATAAAAATATATTCCTTGCTGCTCGTGGCTACTTCTGTTTCTTCGATGTGTAGTTTATTATGTGCAAACGATTCAAGTGTATCGGTTGTTGCTTTTATAAAATACGAATAATGAAAATCGGGCAAGTCATCAATTGGCTTTTTACCAATAAAAACATCCCTATCGAATATTTGTAGGGTATCTCCGGGTAAGCCAATGCAGCGTTTCATGTAGTTGCCGCGTTTATCTACGGGCCTGTCAATTTCGAGCGGGTAATTAAAAACCACCACATCATTGCGTTTAATATGCGAATAGGCCGGTAGCCTGAAATAAGGAATCTCTATCCAGGTAAGGTAGGAATGGGTATGAGATGTAAAAGGTATTCTGTTGCCTGAAAAAGGAAGTGAGAGCAATGTTTGAATGAAGCGCGGGCCGTAAGCCAGTTTATTTACCCATACCAAATCTCCCGGTTCAACCTCGCCCTCCATCGAACTTGATGAGATGTAAGAAAATGAACCCACAAAATTGATGAGTATAAATACTATAACAAACACCCATAAAAGAAGCGAGAACATTTCCCTTAAGAATGATTTTTTTTTCACAATGAATTCTTTAATTCCGTGTTAATTTAAAACCTACAGGCGCAAGCCGAATTTAAAGGCCAGCGTATTTAATGAAAACTGAACATTATTTGAGCCCATTCCGTTTCCATTATAAATAAACGGAGACACCCCGTATTTATATTCAATTTCTAAATACCAGGCATTGCCATTACGCAGTGCGTTGTGCTGGTAACCAAGGCTGGCTTCAATAATGCCACTGCCTTGTGCGGTTATAAGGTGGTAAGCGCTTACTATATCATTCTGTCCTTCCCATACAAAGGGGTGTTTAGTGTCTTCTGTACTGGTTACGGTTGCATTATTAAATAGCAGATAGCGAAAGGCCCATCCCAAGGTGGCATAAAATGTTTTTACATTCCTCTCTTCATTCGAGAAATTCATCTTGTACAAAATAGGTATTTGTATTTCGTCAAGCGAAATATCGTGGTTGTATACCAGGCTATCGTTGTAAAGAAAAGAATAACCTTTGGCAAAAAAATAAGAGTCAAAATTAAAGCCCTCGTTCATATAATCGATACCCGTTATTATGTCAGAATTTTTCATGATAGGTATCTCCAGCTTAAGGCCAAGGGTATAGGGTGTGCCGTCTCCGGTTGTGTTTTCGCCGGTGGTATAATTGGGGTCGGTTACATAAAACTGCTGCAACAGGCCAAAGTCTATACGCACTTTTACCTTTCTCCCCTGCATGGGCGATTCGGGTTGTACTTGTTTAAACGGGTCGAAATGGAATAGATACCTTGAGGCACTTTGTGCATTACAGTTGTATGACAAAAGTAAAAGCATTCCCGCAAAGAGTAAGCGACTTGTCTTTGTCATAAAAGTCAACAATTGCCTTTTAGCAATAGGCAAATTTAAGCATTTAGCTTTCTTAAATTACTATGCTTCATGCCATAGCTGAAATATATTATCAGCCCTATCATTAGCCATATAGCAAACCATGCCCAGTTAACCACTGCTAACTGAGTCATTAGGTAGAAACACGATAATACCCCCAACACCGGAATAAGCGATAGCTTACGCAGTATAGAGAACACCAGCAGCAGCGAGCAGATGATCAAGAAAACAAAGTATGGTATGCGCTCAATAAATGCATCAGAATAGCTTATGTTTTCGCTTTTTGCTATGCCGTTCAGGTTAAAGAAATCGGATAAAGTGCCCGGTGCAAAATATTGGAATATAGCAATAGTAGCTATAAAGATTATTGGCAGTAAATACCTGCCGTTTATATAAGGCACTTTAAATTTAGGTGCAGGCCCGCTTTTGTCTTTCGATAGCATAAGTATACCGCCGCAAACCAATATAAATGCAAACAAAGTGCCAATACTGGTAAGGTCGGTTACAAAGTTCGAATCGAGTACCAGGGCAGGAATACCTACTAAAAAGCCGGTAACTATCGTTGCGAATGAAGGGGTCTTGAATTTAGGATGCACTCTTTTAAATGCAGGTGGCAAAAGGCCATCGCGGCTCATACTCATCCAAATACGGGGTTGGCCCAACTGGAACACTAACATTACACTTGTAGTAGCTACAACAGCGCTTAATGCAATAATGCCGCCAAACCAATACATACCTATCGAGTTGAAAGCATTGGCCAAAAAGGCTTCTGTGTTCAGGTTGGTGTATTTGGTCATACCTGTCAAAACTAGGGCCAATAAAATATATAATACCGTACAGGCAATGAGCGAATACATCATACCCTTTGGCAGATCTCGTTGAGGGTCCTTGCATTCTTCTGCCGTGGTAGATATAGCATCGAAGCCTATATAGGCAAAGAATATTGCCGATACACCCTTCATAACTCCACCCATACCATTAGGTAAAAAAGGAGTCCAGTTGGCAGGTTTAATATGCAGGAAGCCTATTGCAATTACAGCTACTACTACCAATAATTTAAATGCCACCATCAGGTTACTGCCGGTGCGCGATTCTTTAATACCTACAAATGCCAGCCATGTAATAAGGAATGTGATTAACAATGCAGGGAAGTTGAGTATGATGGGTATACTACCCAAATGCGGAGCGCCGGTCCATAGTTGGTGGTAGGCAGTTATATCTGGAGTAATAGTAGCATGTTGCTCAGTAAGTTTTAAAAACTGGTCGTTGCCGCTTTTTACCTCAAAAAAACTGGTGCTTAAATAATCGGGTATAGTAACACCCAAATTTTGAAACAAAGTCTTTAGGTTCGATGACCAGGAAATGGCTACGACTACGTTACCAATAGCATATTCCATAATAAGGGCCCAGCCAATTATCCATGCGGTTAATTCGCCAAAAGCAACATAAGAGTAGGTATAAGCGCTACCTGAAATAGGTACACGTGAAGCAAACTCGGCATAACAAAGCGCAGAAAAAGCACATACAATAGGAATGATAATAAAAAGGAAAATTACGCCCGGGCCACCATCAAAACAAGCTTTACCAACGGTCGAAAATATACCTGCGCCTACAATAGCTGCAATACCCAATGCAGTAAGATCTCGTACGGTCAGTATTTTGTTCATGGCACCGCCACTGTGTGCATCTTCTTCGAGGCGGTCGAGTATTTGCTGGTGCGATTTTCGTTGAAACAGGTGCTTGCGGTTAAATGCCATGCAGAATGTTTTTGTTGTTATATAGTATCAAAGATAAAATGTTTTAGTTACTTGTATTTCAACACAGAGTTCACGGAGCATTATGAGTTACACAGAGTTGTATATATCATTATAGAAGTGTCATTACATTATTTTTCTCTGTGAAACTCTGTTAACCCTGTGCTCTCTGTGTTGATGATGAGTCATAATTATGCTTTAACTCTTTGCTGTTTTTTTGTATTTATCCTTGTCGTAGATCAGAAGCAGCAAAATAAGCATAAAAGGTATTACTACCGACTTATAACGTTCAATACCACCATAAAGAGGGGTCGAAATGCCAATAAGCACAAGCATTAGCAAACAATAATTAACGCAAAAAGCAATAGTATTATTGTTCGGGTTGTTCTTCTTGTAAAACACGAATGCAAGTATTATAAGTAATAGTATAAAAACATTTTCGCCGGAATAGATAAGAATTGCAGCCGAGCTTATCTCCTTAGGGAATGGCCTGATAATGGAAACAACAAGAGCATTAGGCACGGCAGAGATCAAGCCAAATAGAGTGGGCCTGAAAGGCGGAATGGCAATTGCACTTTTGGCAGGTTCTATGTAAGTATTGATAATGTAAGTGGCGCTGTCGTGCGCTGTAAGGTGTAATGTATCGTTATGGCCTTCGTGTATAAGGTCGAATTTTAAACCGGCTTTTAATCTGAAAGGGGCAATTTTTTTTGTGACTTCTTCCTGGTAACAAAAGGCAGCAGTAGAAAGATATTGAATGCCTCTTTTTCGGAGGCTATCGGCATAGGCATTAACGGGTATAATGTTTACCGAATCTGTTACAGGTATGTAAGCAAATAGCGAATCATTGGCTGTTTCTTCCAAATAAATGCCTCCTTTGGTCAGGCGGATAAATTCCTTTTGCTTGTCCGATAATGTTTGGATGGGGTTAATGCTCGGGTAAATAGTGTTTATGTTCAGCCCAACTAAAAGATAAATGGCTGTTACTGTTATATAGGTTATAAAGGGATGCTTAGCGGCAGGTTTTACTTTGCTGATAAGCACCTCTGAAATAAAACCCGGAATAATGCAGAGTAAAATGTAGGCTTTTGCTTCGAACAGCAAGATAAACCCGAGTAGTAGTAGCATGATAGACCACGGATTAAACGGATTAGGCGGGTTTTCACTGATTTTATCCCTGCCTTGTCGGCAGACAGGCGTTTTTATCTGTTGCATCCGTGTTATCTGTGTTCCATTAAGCAGCAACTTGAAGTAGTATATCGATAATCCCAAGCCCAGAAAAACAAAGCCCTCTTTTAAAATACCCGAGCTCCAAAGCAATACCGATGGAAAAAGGAATATGGCTGCAAACAATAACTTGGCTTTATCTTGTAGGTAAGGATAAAAAGCCTTGTATAAATAGGTAAGGCCTATGAATGAAATAAAGCACATAACAAGCACATGCACCCCATAATGCCCACCCGAAAAGAACATTAACAAAGCATTGAACCTGATGATGAAATGGCTGTTGTTATATAAAGTGCTATCGTGCCCGTTTACCCAGCTTGCCATGGAGTGGTAATAGCCCTGTATTTTACTGCCCCAATCTCCAATGCCTGTCATCATGGCTAAAAAATCAGATATATTGGTATGGACAGTTTGGTACATGAACTTTCCATCGTCGAAGTATTTAAAAATATCGGAGGTGTACCTGTTTTTGTAGTGGTGGGTATATATATACCAAAGCAAAGCGGCAAATAATAGCTTTAGCCCGAATGCCCCAACAGACCAAGCGCTATTTAGGCCCGGAAGTTTAAATAATTTGGCTTTTAGAATGATAAAGGAGAACAGGAGCAGGTAAAAAGAGCAAAAAACTATATCTCCCATGTTTTATACGTGTTGCTCAAAAATAGGGAATTTTAAGAGAGTAGTAAGGGGTATGGAATAAGGGATAAGAAAATTAACAGATGTATTGCATACTGGTTTTAATATGCTCCCAGTAACGTGGCTTTATACCTCCACGGGAAACAAGGTCCACCTTTCTGCCAACTATTTTTTCTAATTCATCTGCCAGGTCAATAAATTCCCAACCCATGTCGCCATTAAGTTCAACCATAATATCCACATCACTTTTGGTGGGGTCAAAGTCGGTACGTAACAATGAGCCAAATAGAGCCATTGCCGCAATAGGGTATTTTTTTTGCAACAGCGGTAAATTACTTACCAATAACGACCGTATTTTATCTGCTTCTTTCATCGCTCTTTCTAAAACAAAGGTACAAAAACTGTGGTTTATAGCCAAATTGCTTATCTGTATTAATAAGCAGCGCAAGTTTTTATTTGTAGCGTCGTCAAATAAGATGTAGAACCAATAAAACCCCAAAAAATGAAAAAGTTCATCGTAATGTTGGTGATTCTTGCAGTAGCTGGTTCAGTAATGGCGCACCCCCATGGAAATGGAAAGCACCATCACGGCCATCACAAAGGCAAGTAAGAGCGCAGTTGTTATTTGAGAAAAGAGGAGGGCGAAAGCCCTCTTTTTTTGTTTTATTATTTCTGTTCTCTTTGTGTTAGGAGGAATGGGGTAAGCTTTATATGAGAAGAAATCCCTATAGATATAAGAAAGTGAATTAATCTTTAAGTTCACTTTGTTCAATTAAGAATAATATGTTTGTTCCAGTCAAGTTCAATGCATAACGTGCAAGGCTATCACTAACAATTACTTTGCTTTTCCCTTGGCCATGACCGCTAAATTTATTTCTTATGGAAGGAATGCCAGTTTCAAGTAAACTCCTTATGGAGCTAAACTGGTTTGACATATTTGTAGGGATTAGGCTGTTTTTTAAGCATAAATCTATAAGGCCATTTGCAGTTATATTTTGTTGAAATTCCCATTTCTTATCTAAGCAAATAATTTTCATAACGCTTTCAAAAGCCTTTAAACATTCATTTAAGCATTCTTTATTCTTTTTATGCTTGTAGTGTTCATGTGCAGCCATGAATTCTTCATTTGCGCCTTGAAACTTATCATTATATAGAAGATTAATAACGGGTTTAGTAACTTCCTTATATATATAAGTAGAGTCAACTCTAATAATTTCATTCCTTTCAAATTGAAATCCTACCCCGCTTTCTCTAAATCTTGTATTAAGCTCTTCTACGGCTTCATCTGGGCTGCTTTTGATTCGATTGGTTTGTTTGTAATCCGTTTGATTCCTGATTTCAGTATTGATGATTTGAAAAGATAACTGTACTACATCTAAAGCCTCATCAATATCAGCCTCTTCAAAAAAATCTAACACTTTCATTTGAAATGTAAGCACCATTCGATTTTCTGTCTTTAACCTATCGACACCATATTCTCTACAAAGTATTTTATAAATATTATAGTAATGGCTATTAGCCATAGATCTTCCTGCAATTTCTGCTTCACCTATGGCATCTGAAATAACTTCAGAGATTTGTTTTCTGAGTTTTCTTGGAAGATCATCATGAATAACAGTTTGAGGAACTTCACCCCTTAACCGTTTTTGTTTTTTTGAATACAAATCATATACAGCCATAGTAGTATCTTAGTGTTCGAAATGAAGATTATATTGATTTTCGATTATTCTGGTTTTTGTTTATTATAGAATTCAGGTTGAAGGGTACAAAAGTCAACTATTGCAAAATCAATTAGTTTGAAGGTTTTTATGGTTGAGATTATGCTCATGTCTATAGTAAAACCGATGCCTGCATCCTTCATTTCTCTTATAATCGCATCAATATTTATAGAGTATGTTGTGTTGAAATCATTTTTGTCAATCAGCCCTAGTTTATTATTTTCACCTTGTATGTATTCTAAATCTAAGCAACAATCTAATAAATAATTATTGCTAACATCAGCCCCCTTTGAATTGTAAACTTTTGTAATAGTTGGGGTTCCATAGAATATTGGAAATAGAGATCTATCATTCAACAGTTTACAATTTTGGGTAATTTGATAAGCCTTTTTTTCTGACTCAAATACTCTTTTTCTATAAGCATTAAATTCTAGTTCACCATAATCAAACTTATCAATGTTAGGGTGTTGGTAGCTTTTGAAAAGCTTGTAAGCCCTGCCAGTAGATTTGTCAATAAATATATCTGCAAATGAGCCTTCTTCTTTTTCTGTTTCTTTGATTTCCATTTTGATTGTTTTGTTGCAGTGAATTCTAGATTACTAATGTATATATAATCTAACTACCTTTTGAAGTTAGATAGTAAGTAGTAAAAATGTCTATTTATTCAAGTTGTTCAAAACTATATCCACTTTTTACGCCATATACTAAACAAAATGTTTATTTTTGTGGTGTAGACTATTATACCACTAATTCATTGCTCCTGGTTTATGCTCCGCATATTGCTTATAGGGGGTAGCAAAGTGTAAAAAATATTTTTACTGTATTTAATGGAAATCAATGAGTTAAGGTGTAGCAGGGTGGTAGCAGGTGATACCCCCCCTTATCAATTACGAATTACGAATTAAAAATTACGAATGGAAACTCTGCGGCACTCTGCGTGTATTTCTTTGCGGTCTCTGCGGTAAAAAAAATTAGAAATTATCCGTATCTCGTTTATTTATATTGAACTCATGAGGGCTTCGCTGTTACGAATCGAAAAATTATACTATGTTATTTGTTGGAAATCAAATTGTTGTGATGGTAATTGGCGTATACTACATGAAAAAAACAGGGCAAAAAATGCGAAAGCGATTGAAAACCAATGGTAAGGGGTAAAATAAAATGTATTATCCGCCAAAAACCGCCAGTTTCCGCCAAATCTTGGCGAACTCTGAGGGCTGTTTGCTTAGCGTTCTTAGCGTGGAAGGTTTCTCGCAAAGTGCGCAAAGCAATAAACGCAAAGAACACCAGGGGAAATAAATCTGTGAAAATCTGAGTAATCTGTGGTGAAAAAGATAAGGAATAGATACTTCACTCTGCTCAGAATGACAATAATATCCTGCCCCTCCAGCGGGGAACAAAAACTTTGCGACTTTGTGTCTTAGCGGTAAAAAAACTTGCCTTTTGGGGCAAAAATGATGAAAATAAAATAAATTGATAACCAATAGATTAATGAATACCATCCCCCCTGAAAAGGGCAAAAAGATGAAAGAAAGGGAAAATTATACTCAATTAAAAATTAAGAATTAATAATTAGGAATGATAATAGCACGTGATAGGCTGTTCGCGTTAGGGATAGCAGCGGAAAGCCCACAGCGCAGCGAGGACTTGTAGCGTATAGCCCGACCCGAGGAACGAGGGGAACGCCCAAAGAAGTTAAAAGTGTAAAGTTAAAAGTGAAAAGCAAATACGGAGATTGCCACGCTGCGCTCGCAATGACGAACAAACACAATGGAATTAGATGCCTGCCTTGTCGGCAGACAGGCTTCGCTAACTCAGCATGACAATAAAATTCGTGTAATTCGTGGCTTGCCTTTAATAAACTGTTCATAAAATAACGAAACAAATTGCAGCCCAAAACCTATCTTTGCCGCAGAATAAATACGCACTATGGAAGTAATGGAGAAAACACCCAAGGTAACAGTAGAAATAGCCCAGCAACTGGGGCTTTCAGCAGAAGAGTTTGATAAGATTAAGGTGGCCCTTGGCAGAACCCCGAACTATACCGAACTGAGTATATTTTCGGTGATGTGGAGTGAGCATTGCTCGTATAAGAACTCTATCCATTATATAAAGACCCTCCCACGCGATGGCGAGCATTTACTGGCTAAAGCAGGCGAGGAGAACGCAGGACTTGTTGATATTGGCGATGGCTACGGCTGCGCATTTAAAATAGAATCGCATAACCACCCTTCGGCAGTTGAGCCTTACCAGGGAGCAGCTACGGGTGTGGGCGGTATTAACCGCGATATATTTACCATGGGTGCCCGCCCTATAGCCCAACTGAACTCGTTGCGTTTTGGCAGCATTGAGGCTGAGCGTACCAAGTGGTTGGTAAAGGGTGTTGTAAAAGGTATTGGCGATTATGGTAATGCTTTTGGTGTACCTACGGTTGGCGGCGAAGTTTATTTTGACGAATGTTATAATGTAAACCCATTGGTAAATGCCATGTCGGTGGGGATAGTAAAAGTGGGTAAGCAGGCATCGGCCATTGCTAAAGGTGCAGGCAACCCTGTTTATATTATTGGTTCGTTTACCGGCAAGGATGGCATACACGGTGCAACCTTCGCATCTGCCGATATTACCGAAGACTCTGCAGAAGATCTTCCATCGGTACAGGTTGGAGACCCTTTTCAGGAAAAACTATTGTTAGAGGCATCGCTTGAAGTGATAAAGACCGGAGCGGTAGTAGGCATGCAGGATATGGGTGCGGCAGGTATTACCTGTTCCACATCTGAAATGTCGGCCAAGGGCGAAAGCGGAATGATAATACACCTGGATAAGGTGCCACTGCGTCAGCAAAATATGCAGCCATTTGAAATACTGTTATCGGAATCGCAGGAGCGTATGTTGGTAATTGTAGAAAAGGGTAGGGAGAAAGAAGTGGAAGATGTGATGAAGAAATGGGATTTGCACTACGCTATTATTGGCGAAGTAACCGATACCAAAGATTTGAAATACTACATGCACGGCGAACTGGTTGCCAATGTGCCTGCAGATATTTTAGTGCTGGGTGGTGGTGCGCCTGTTTACATGCGTGAGTTTAAAGAGCCTGCATACTATAAAGAATTTAAGAAGTTTAACATAGATAAAGTAGCTGAACCATCGGACTATGCCGAGGTGGCTGCATTCCTGTTATCTCACCCCAATATTGCATCAAAAAGATGGGTGTATGAACAATACGATTCGATGGTGGGTACTGTAAATATGAGTACCAACAAACCATCGGATGCTGCTATTGTAAATGTAAAAAAGACCAATACCGCTTTAGCGTTGAAGGTAGATTGTAATTCGCGTTACGTATATGCCGACCCGCAAGTGGGCGCAGCCATAGCAGTATGCGAAGCTGCAAGAAACATTGCCTGTTCGGGTGGCGAAGGTGTGGCTATTACCAACTGCCTCAACTTTGGTAACCCTTATAACCCGGAGGTGTTTTGGCAATTTGTAAATGCCATTAAAGGCATTGGCGAAGCCTGCAAAAAATTCAATACACCTGTAACAGGTGGTAACGTTAGCTTCTATAATCAATCATCGTACGAGGGCCCTGTGTTCCCAACCCCTACCATTGGTATGTTGGGCATAGTAAAAGACAAGAACCGTGTAATGACCCTTGATTTCAAGAAAGAGGGCGACATGATATATCTGATTGGTGAGAGCCATGACGATATCAATAGCTCGGAATACCTATACTCATATCATAAAGTAAAAGGATCTCCTGCACCGTACTTTAACCTCGATGAGGAATTTGAAGTACAGGCTGCTGTTAAGGGCCTTATTGCTGCTGACTTAATTGAATCGGCACACGATTGTTCCGATGGCGGTTTGTTTGTTACCATAGCTGAATCGGCTATGCCACGTGGCTTTGGCTTCGATATCAACTCAGACGGAGTAGTGCGTAAAGATGCTTTCCTGTTCGGCGAAAGTCAGGGCAGGGTAGTGGTATCGGTTAGCCCTGCTAAAGAAGATGCCTTTGTAGAATACATGCTCAAAACCAAATCAGAATTCAGTATGCTGGGTGTGGTTGTGGGCAAAGAGTTTGTAGTTGATGAAGAATCGCTTGGCGAAGTAAACAGCTTTAAGAAGAAGTACGATAACTCAATAGGAGATATACTGAGCGCTTAGGCTTTGATCCTTCCGCCCTTGTAGAAATAGGTCTTGTAATAGGTCTCGGTAAGGTCGCTTATAATTACTCCGTTGTGTACACTGGCATGCACAAACTTGTTGTTTTGAAGGTAAACCCCCACATGCGATATGCTTTTGCTGTTGATCCGGAAAAACACCAGGTCGCCTTCCTGTAAGTTCGATTTCTTAACAGCGGTGCACATCTCAAACTGATCGCCCGCAGTACCGGTAATAGTTTTAGAGTAAACAGTTTGAAGGAGAATAGAAACAAAATCGGAACAATCGATACCGTTCTTTGAATGGCCTGCATAATGATACGGAGTACCGTACCAGTCATCTATGAAAGAGTAGAGGGAGCAATTACAAATGTCGTCTACGCCAAC
This sequence comes from Bacteroidota bacterium, assembly GCA_013288345.1. Lineage (GTDB taxonomy): Bacteria > Bacteroidota > Bacteroidia > JABEUT01 > JABEUT01 > JABEUT01. Next base: position 127,334 of record JABDCA010000002.1, read on the forward strand.
TTCAAGTTTAGCGGCATACTTTTCTTTGATCGTTTTTTCCTTCTCTTCTTCAGCCGCTTGATGAGCGCGTTCAGCCTGGCGTGAAGTGGCACAGCCGGTAAATAGGAGGATGATGAGGAAAACCCGACAATAGAAACCATATGTAGAGATGTGTTTATTCACTTGTCAAAAATAGGTTACATGATAATTCAAATTCCACTGCAAGAGACTTAGTTTTTAAACCCCCAATGTTAATATCCGGAATATGTTTCGACAGGCTCAACATGACGCCAATCCTAAATAGTAACCTTCTCCGATGCCTTCAATCTGCGCTTTAATCCTGTGTTTATCTCATCCAAGGAGTTATATAACTGCTCGTAGGAATCAATTACATAGTAGAGGTTTTGCATCTGGTCGTTACGGTACTCGGTCGAGAATATCTTCTCCACATCAAAATCGACATGCTTTACCTTATCACTCAGGCAATGCTTTACCTCACCAAACGATGACATTATTCCGGCACCATATATCTTCATATTGTTCTCTTCGCGTATCAAACCAAATTCAATAGTGAACCAGTATATCTTACCTAGTAATTCAACCGCAAAAGGGTTGTCAATATGCTCCAAGGCAATAGTACTTATCCCTTCGAAGAATTTGCAATAGCTTTTATTGGTAAGCAAGGGTACATGGCCAAACACATCATGGAACATGTCGGGCTCTTCCAAATAGTCGAGCTGCTCCATGGTACGAAGCCAGCAGGTTGCAGTGAACTTCTTTTTCGAAAGCAATTGGAAGAAGTCCTTTTGCGGGCTGATACAAGGCACAACTTGCAGGTTCCAACCGGTTATGCCACCCACAATGGCGTTCACTTCCTTAAAGTCAGGTATCCTGTCAGGAGAGAATTTGATGGTCTTATGCGCCTCCAGGTATTCCTTCGAAGCCGTTTCCTTCAGCAGGACTATCTGCCTGTTAAAGAGGGTTTCCCAAACAGCAAAGTCGTGTTGGGTGTAGTTGCTGTAGATCTGTTCTGTTGGCCTGTGCATGATGATTTGTTTTATCGGTTAAATGAAATTATTAAGGCTTACTTTTTAAGGTAAGCCTTTCAGGAATTGTTCTTGTGTTGGGTTATTGACAATACACTTACGGCTTACTCTGAGTAGAGATAGGCCCAATAATAACTATGTAAGTGTGTTAGCTTCATACAGCTAATATATACTATTTTTGAAAACAAAGAGTTTTCTTAACTACTATCTTAAGTATTTTAGCACATCTATAATTGAATATGTTATCCATCTGTATACCTGTTTATAACGTTAAGGTGGGCAAGCTTGTAATGGCATTGTCGGAACAGGCAAAGGGCTTGGATGTGCCTGTTGAGATTGTAATTATAGATGACCATTCAGATGAGGTATACCATAAAGAGAATAAGGCACTTGAAACTGAGGGAATAAAATACATATATCTGCCCGAAAACATTGGTAGGTCTCGCATCCGGAACTTGTTTTTAAAGCATGTTCAGTATAACTATTTACTCTTTCTCGATTGCGATTCAGAAGTATTAGATAAGCAGTTCCTTGCTAAGTACATTACAGAAATAGAACGTGACGAAAGGGTTATTTGTGGTGGAAGAGTATATGCCAATACTATGCCTGATAGAAGCACTCGCTTGCATTGGAAATATGGCAGAACGAAAGAAAGTAAGCCTGCAAACATAAGGCAGCTAAACCCCAACGCATCTTTTATGACAAACAACTTTGTTGTAGAGAAGAATGTTTTTGAAGCCGTACAACTCAATGAAAAACTAAATGGTTACGGGCACGAGGATACCTTATTCGGGCATGAACTTAAGTTGAAAGGAGTTGCTATAAAGCATATTGATAACCCTGTATTACATGCTGAATTGCACAGCAATGAAGTGTTTATGGATAATACCGATTCAGCCATTCGTAACCTGAACAGCATAATGAAGTTTATGGGCAATGACGAGGACTTTATTAATGATATTACACTACTGCGGGTTTACTATAGGTTTAAGAAGTGGAATTTGCTTTTTCTGATCCGGTTTCTGTTTGCAATAAACCGTCCTTTAATAAGGCCTTCACTTTGTTCCGGCTTTGATAATATGTTTGCCCTTGACTTCTATAAGCTTGGCTATTTTGCTTCTACAGCCGATAAGTAAAGTATAATGAACCTTAAGGCTAGTATAAGCTGGCTTGGAATAGTGCATTATTCGCTATTTTTTCGTATTTTTGATTAAAATGTAACCACTTTGCATTTGCAACATAACCCTGTATAAGTAAATGATTCTCTATAAAAAATACTTTATCCCTTTTTGCATATTGCTGTTAGTGTTGTTTGGCAATAGCGCATTCGCACAAAACTATTGGATGCAAAAGGCAGGAGGAACTACGATTGATGAGGCATATGGCATTTCATCGGATGGTAGCGGAAACACTTATACAACAGGGTATTTTTCGGGCTCAGCTACCTTTGGTGCAACTACACTCAATACTAGTGGAATATCCGATGTTTTTATTGCAAAGACTGATAATGCAGGTAATTTTATTTGGGCAGTAAAAGCAGGCGGTGCCGGTTCGTGCAGAGGCCTTGCCATAAAAGCAGATGCAGCAGGCAATAGTTATGTTACTGGTTTTTATTATGGCTCTGCAACTTTTGGTACGCATACTATTACAGCAGCAGGCTTGCAAGATGTATTTATAGCTAAATATGATAACTTAGGTAATGTAGTATGGGTAGTAAGTGCAGGTGGTACCTTGTCAGATGTTGGTAATGCTATAACAGTAGATAATGGTGGGAATGTAATAGTTACGGGAGAATTTGCAGGTACAGCTACTTTCGGTGCGTTTAATTTAACGAGTGACAAAAACAATGTAAATGTTTTTACAACTGAACTGGATGCTAACGGTAATTTCCTTTGGGCACAAATGGGCTACGGGCCACATACCGATAGAGGGCTTGGAGTAGGGGCTGATGCAAGTGGTAATGTATATGTAACAGGGCAGTTTACCGATACCATAACTTTTGGGAGTATTCATAAGAGTAGTTTGTATAATGCTATTTTTCTTATAAAGTATAATAGCAGTGGACAAGAGCAATGGTTTACCATGGCTGGTGGCGGAAGTATGAATATTGCCAATGGTATTGCTCTCGACAATAATTCAAATATTTATTTGACAGGCGATTTTACAGGAACACTGAGTTTTTTTGCAAGCCCAACCGTAACACTAAGCAATACTTATGCAAATCGGATTTTTGTTGCAAAGTACGATGGTACAGGAAAATTATTATTTGATGTTTCTGATGGATCCTCAAGTGCAGTAACATCAAAAGCTATTTCACTTGATGCTTCAGGCAATGCATATATTACCGGGAATTTTGAATGCCGTTTTAACAGCTATGCCGATCAGTATGGACAGGGAGTATTTAACTCAGTTGGCACATGGGATATTTTTGTTGCTGAGTATGGTGCAGCGGCAGGTGCCTGGCAATGGAGCAGGCAAATAGGCGGGCATAAGGATAATCTGGCATATGGAATTTCGGTAGATGGCAGTGGAGATGTATATACAGCCGGAAGCTTTAACCAGGATATGATAGTTACCAGCGATGCAAATTACATTGGCTACAATTCTTCATCCATAAATTGTAATCTGGGGTATTGTTCTGATAATGATTACGGCAGTTTTCAATATTTTAATACTGCCGGCAACAGCGATATATTTATTGCAAAACCTATTGACCTTGCCCGTCAACCCTACGATTTCTTTATCCGTAATGGCTCAACATGTACCAGGCCTGTAGAGGGTGTATGTATAAACTTTGGTTGCCCTGATACAGTTACGTTTTGTGAGTCGGGTGGGTTGAATGCCATTACAAATACATGTACCCAAATTGCCCCTGCATTTAATTATAAATGGTCAACAGGTTCTTTGTCGAATGGTGCAACAGCAAGTAAAACAGGCTGGTATTATGTAACAGAAACATCAACTGATGGTTGCCTGCAAAGTAACGATAGTATATATGTTGTGATTAATCCAAATCCATCCACACCTACCATTTCAGATAACGTAATTGTAAATACCAATTCGCAACACCCTAAGCCTATAGATGTTTGTGAGAAACCCGTTATTTTAACAGGGGGCAATTTTGGTACTAATACATATTCATGGTCGGGCGGAAGTACTGCAACCACTCAAAATATTACCGTTACAACCAGTGGTACTTATTGTTTCAATGTTAAAAATAAATATGGCTGCGATAGTTCAACCTGTGTTAATGTAATAATAGAAGATTCGTTACCTCCTATAAAACCTGGCTTAGTATGCCCTAAATGCATACACGATTCAATAGCCTTTTGTAAAGGAAGTACATTTCAAATGCTGGCATTCGATTCTATTACAAATATTGCTGAAAATGCAGGTATATGCATCCCTCCCGGTTCGCCTTATATAACCAATAAGTGGTCAGTAACTCCGAATACTGCATCTTACAATTCTATTACTACTTGTCCATGTACTAATTATGTTCAACCAATCGATTCTGGTTGGTACTATATTACAGACACTATTAAAAGGGCTAATAAATGTGATACACTTGTATCTGTTGTACATGACTCTGTTTATGTTCATCTTTTTCCGGTTCCTACACTTGCTCCTTTAAAAATAACACCTACAAATAAACTTGTTTGCCCGGGTGATTCTGTCTTACTGACTGCTTCAGGTATTACAACAGGAGCGGGTTTTGCTTGGTCCACCGGTAGTACTCAAGATAGTATATGGGCTAAGGTTGGTAGTTATAGTGTTTCTGAAAAGGTTGTCAATTCATACGGATGTCCTGCATTTGCTAGTGCATTTGCTTCTATTGGACTGAAGACTGCACCTTCTATTAATGTTACCCCAACCACTGGCATAATTTGCCCCGGCGATTCGTTATTACTTACCTGTTCAGGTACCGGGAATTTTCAATGGCAGGGAGCAACAGGCCCTATCGGAGGCAATAGCTCTACTATTTATATTAAAACAGCCGGTTCGTATTACTGTATTCTAACCGATACTAATTTGTACTGTTCCCCTATATTATCAAATACCGTTACGCTAGACCTTTACGCTACTCCATACCTGGCTTCATCTCCAAGCCCGGCAATTTGCCCCGGCGATTCTGTTCACTTGCATGTTGTGGGTTCAGGTGGAAGTACAATAAATTGGCTGCCACCGTTAAGTGGCCACGATACATCGGAGGTTATTACCAAGCCCGGAACATATAGCTGCACTATTACCAGTTGTGGTATACTTACTACTTGTACCATTACAATTACCTCATCAAATCCGGTGGCTAGCATAACTGCCTCCGGCCCTGAAACATTCTGTGTTGGCGATTCTGTTACCCTTACTGCAAATACTGGCATGTCTCAGTATATATGGAATCCGGGTGGTGTAAGCAGCCAAACTTTGGTGGTATATACTACAGGTACTTATACCTTAATAACTACCAATTCGGATGGATGTAAAGCACGCGATTCGAGTAAGATCATAGCAAACCCGAATAATACGAAGCCCCCTATAGTTGCCGATACAAATGTTTGCCTGGGTGAACAGGCTACTTTATCAATTTCAGGTTCAGGAAGTGCTTCATGGTATTCAGTTCCAATAGGCGGAACACCAATTGCAATAGGCCCTTCATACACCACTCCTGCAATAAGCGGGGCAACTTTGTTTTATGTTCAGGAAGTGATTGGCGGATGTATTACACCGAGAAGTACCGTTAAGGTAGACACGACAGATTGTGATGGCACCTATTTCCCAAATGTATTTACACCTAACGGAGATAATCAGAATGATGTATTTAAGCCAAACATAAAAGGTACGACCTGTTTTCATGCCGAAATATTTAACAGGTGGGGTGTAAAGGTTTACGAGTGGGATGACCCACTGGGAGGATGGAATGGTATTATTATGCAAACAAAGCTTCCGGCATCTGATGGGGTGTATTATTACATTATAAAATACTGTACTTACCTTGGTGCAAAAGGCACGAAAGAGGGATTCTTGACACTGATAAGGTAATCAAGTACTTTCTTATATCTTTGGCGCCCAATTTCAATTTATGATAGCGGAATGTAAGGTCTTGGATATTAATGTGAGTGATGAAGATTTCAATCTTATTTATCCTGAAAAAATAAGAGAGATAGCTTATAATCAATGGACACCATTGGATGTTTCAAGACTTGCTGCAAAATTCCTGGCCGAAAAGCCAAATGCAAGGGTCCTTGATATTGGTTCGGGCGTTGGTAAATTCTGCATGGTAGGCGCTTCGTGTACCAATGGCCTTTTTACAGGTGTTGAGCAAAGAGATTACCTGGTTGAAATGTCGAATAAAATATCGGCGCGTTATGGTCTGGCAAATGCAAAGTACATTCACTCTAACATTATGGATATACCATTTGTTGACTACGATTCTTTTTATTTTTTCAATGCCTTTTACGAAAATATTGACAGAGCAGCAGTTATCGATAATACAGTAGAGCGAGGTTTTAACTTTTACAATATGTACACCCGCTATGTAAGCGGGCAGTTGGCTAAGAAACAAATAGGAACCAGACTGGCAACATACTGGAGCCCCTTGAATGAGATACCTGATAGCTACGAATTGAAGTTTTCGGCTTTTGAAGAGAAGCTGAACTGCTGGGAAAAAGTGAGATAATTACCCTTTAGCGTATATTTGGTAGGTACAATAAATAAAGCGTATGGCAGAAATTGGGAAATGGAATAATTTGAGGGTGGTTAAGCTTTTAGATTTCGGCGCTTACCTTGATGGAGGTGAGCATGGTGAAATACTTACGCCTATACGCTACGTGCCTGCTGATTGTAAGATAGATGATGAGGTAGATGTTTTTATTTACCTCGATTCCGAAGATCGTATTATTGCTACAACCGAAAAGCCTTTTGCGCAAGTTGGCGATTTTGCTTTACTTGAAGTAGTTTCGGTTAGTGGTATTGGTGCTTTTCTTGATTGGGGACTCATGAAGGATTTGTTTGTTCCTTTCCGCGAACAAAGGCAAAAAATGGAAGAAGGCTATTCTTATGTGGTGCATATATATGTCGATGATGTGAGTAACCGCATTGTGGGCTCAGCCAAGGTGGAGGATTTTCTGGATCTAACCCCACACGAATTTACCGAAGGACAGGAAGTTGATTTAGTTCTTTACAGCCATACCGATATTGGATATAAGGCCATAATAAATAATACACATACAGGCGTTGTATATAACAGTGATGTATTCAGAAAGCTGGATAGAGGTGAGAAAACGAAAGGCTATATAAAGAGAATACGTGAGGACAGAAAAATAGACCTGCTTATAGATAAGCCTGGTTACGAAAAGATAGATGATATATCGCAAAAAATATTGGATAAGCTGAAAGAAGAAAAAGGGTTTATTCCATTGGTAGATAAGAGTCCTGCTGAAGCTATTTATGATATGTTCGGTATCAGTAAAAAAACCTTTAAAAAGGCTATAGGCAGCTTGTATAAAGCCAGACTAATAACCATAGAGGAAGCAGGTATAAAGTTGAATTAGCATTTTCTTTTATGTCTAAGCTCACTAAAAAAGCACTGTTAAAGCACCTTGATAAATCTGATAAGGAAGATATTATTAAGGAAATAGTAACGCTGTTTGATAAGTTTAAAAATGTAAAGGAGTTTTATGCCGCAGAGCTTTCTGATAGTGCTAACCCTATACTTGAAAAGTATAAGAAGAAGATAAGGGAGGCTTACTTATTAATGAATCCTAAAGAGCGTAGTACCAATATGAATTTAAACAGGCTCATTACCGAGTTTAAGAAAGTGAGTATTTATGATCGTGAGCTTGCCGACCTTATGTTGTATAGGGTAGAATGCGGGGTCGCAGCTTTCAGGAGGAATGATAAACGAACCGTAACATTCTATAACTGCATTTTATCTACTTTTGAAGAAGCAGTTAAGCTTATTGAATCAGGTGGTTATGCGGAGGAATTCAGGCAAAGGATCAGGAAAGTAATTAAAGACGCAGAAGCTGGAAAATACGAAATAGCGGAGAGTATGAGTGATATCGCATTGGAGATTTAAAGAGAATGAAATTTATGGGAATAAGGCCGAAAATGTTTTACAGAGGGTTATTAAGTGTGATGCTTGTCTTGGCAAGCGCTACTAGTGGCAAATGCCAAAAGCAAGACACTGCTTTTATGGGCAAAAGCATTTCTGATATAAAGAAAATGCTGGTAGGTAGCTGGGTTATGGTAGATGACAGTACCATTAAAATAAAGATAACTGCTGATTCCATTCAATATTTAAAGCGCAATAATAATGGCATACCTGAACATCGGATAAGAGGAAATGTTTATGAGATCACTCAAACCCATTGTGGCGCTTCGTTCGTTAATAGCCAAAGCGGATTTTATGTGGTTGAGCATACAATGAGGAATGGTAAGCAATTAGACTCATGTTTGCCTATACAGGTGTTAAATCAAAACTGGCTGACTTTATTTCAAAGCATTCCACAAGCTGATATCTATTCAGGTGCGTTGGAACTTAGATACAGAAGGATTAAATAAAATTAAATAGGGGGTAGATTGTCTTAACCTAAGCCTTAACCTTGGCTTTATCGTACATTTTTTCGCGCTGTGCCTTAATGTTCTCATCAGCAATGTAATCATCATAAGGCATGCGCTTGTCAATTATACCTGTAGGAGTAAGTTCTATAATACGGTTAGCTACCGTTTGTACAAATTCATGATCATGCGATGTGAACAAAATAACGTGCTTCCAGTCTTTCAGTGCATTGTTAAAGGCAGTAATAGATTCCAGATCAAGGTGGTTGGTGGGCTCATCTAAAATGAGGCAGTTAGCATTGGTAAGCATCATGCGCGATAACATACACCTTACTTTCTCTCCACCCGATATTACATTCGCTTTCTTAAGTGATTCCTCGCCAGAGAAAAGCATCTTGCCCAAAAAGCCACGTATGTATGTTTCCAGTTTATCTTTCGAATACTGACGCAACCAATCAACCAGGTTCAAGTCTTCTTTAAAGAAAGATGCATTTTCGTTAGGAAGGTATGATTTGGTAATTGTGCTTCCCCATTTAACCTCGCCATAGTCTGCAGTCTCAGCACCTGTGATAATTTCAAAAAAGGTAGTAAGGGCAATATGTTCTTTTGACAGGAACGCAACCTTATCACCTTTATCAAGGGTAAAGTTTACGTTTGAGAATAAGGGTACACCATCCGGAGAAGCCTTGGTCAGTTTTTCAATAGTCAGTATCTGGTCGCCGCAATCACGGTCAGCCCTGAAGATAATACCGGGGTATTTACGTGTAGAGGCTTTAATTTCATCTACTACTAATTTCTCTAATAACTTCTTACGGCTGGTTGCCTGACGTGATTTAGAGGCATTCGCGCTAAAGCGCTCAACGAACTCCTGCAACTCTTTACGCTTATCTTCCACCTTTTTATTCTGGTCGGTGCGTTGGCGCAATGCCAATTGGCTCATTTCGTACCAGAAGGTATAGTTACCTGTATATAGCTGAATCTTTCCAAAGTCAATATCGGCAACGTGTGTACATACTGTATCTAAAAAGTGACGATCGTGAGATACTACAATTACAGTGTTTTCAAAATCAGCTAAAAAATTCTCAAGCCACGATATAGTTTCAACGTCAAGGTCGTTAGTTGGCTCATCGAGTAGCAATATATCGGGGTTGCCATAAAGGGCCTGTGCCAATAGCACACGTACCTTTTCTTTACCGCTTAATTCCGACATCAGCATGGTATGGAACTCTTCCTTAACGCCTAAGTTACTTAACATAGTGGCGGCATCGCTCTCAGCATTCCAGCCTTCCATTTCTGCAAAATAGGTTTCTAATTCGGCAGCTTTAATACCATCCTTATCACTAAAGTCAGGTTTGGCATATAAGGCTTCTTTTTCCAGCATTACATCCCATAGCTTTTTGTTCCCCATCATCACGGTATCTAAAACCTTGTATTGGTCAAAGGCAAAGTGGTTCTGGCTTAGTACACTCATACGGTCACCGGGCGACATGATTACCTGCCCAGTGGTCGCATCTATTTCACCTGAAAGTATTTTAAGGAAAGTTGACTTACCGGCGCCATTGGCGCCAATTACACCATAGCAATTGCCCGGTGCAAATTTTATATTTACCTCGTCAAAAAGTATCCTTTTGCCGTAACGTAGAGAAAGATTAGCTACTGAAATCATCTGTTTAATTTTACAAGGGTGCGAAGGTACGCTATTTTAGGCATTTTCCCTAGAAAAGAAGCCCGAAGGGCTTCAATGTGAGTAGCCATCCATGAAATGGGTGGTAAATAATAAACGGCAATATAGCAACCCTGAAGGGGTTGAACACAGGCTAGCATCTGTAAATATTTGAGTGTTTTTTTTAAGGAATTTACTCCTCCTTATTTAATTGAAATTTCTTTAATCTTTTATGTCTTGTCAGTTTAGTATGTCGCTTCATTAGATTGTGTCGTTTACACAACACCTGTAGATTCTCTATTTCAGTTAGACCTCCTCTGTTGAAAGGTTCAATGTGGTCGATTTCTAATTTCTTTTTACTGCCACATATATAACATTGGTGATTATACCTTTTTAAGACTTTTACTCTCAAGAATGAGGGGATTTTATAACCATAAAGCATTTGATTGAATGATGTATTATACATCCTTTCTAAATGTTTTAAGAAATTAGACGTTCCGCCCCCTTGATCGGTTCGATGCATATAGAAGTATTGCTCAATAATTTCTTTAACACCTTCATCTGAAATATAGACGGTATCACTTCCATACCAGCCATCACTTTCTTTATATTTCTTGCCAGTAATGGCGCAAGTATACTTTTTTTTACTGCTATGCCTTATATGGAAAGTATTGAAACTCATTCACGGGATTCTTATTGGATCATTCTATTTGTTCTTCCTCGCAACAATGGTCAATATAGTTGCCAAGGCAACAGTTTCGCCTGTTTCATCGTATACATCTACCTGCCATTTTACAATGCCCTGTGGTGTTTCGCCTTCGCGGTTCTCCTTGGCCACTTTTTCCTTTACGGTCAAGCGTACACCAATGGTGGCACCCACATAAACAGGTTTAATAAAGCGGCATTCATCAAGGCCATAGTTAGCTAATACAGGGCCTTTTTTAGGGTCGACAAATAAACCTGCAGCGGCAGATAATACAAAGTATCCGTGTGCTACTCGGCTGGTAAACATGGTGCCTTCTAAGGATGTTACATCCATGTGGGCGTAGAAGTTATCTCCGCTAATGTTAGCAAAGTTTACAATATCTGCCTCGGTAACGGTGCGCTTATGGGTAACAACTGTTTCTCCAATTTTCAAATCCTCAAAATGCTTACGGAAAGCATGAACTATCTCCTCTGTTTGTTCAGCCTTAGGCTGGTAAACATCGGTTATCTTCATAATGGTTGTTGGGTGCGATTGTATGGCAGTACGTTGCATATAATGGAATATGCCTCGCATACCGCCCATTTCTTCTCCGCCTCCTGCTCTGCCCGGGCCACCATGTACAAGGTGGGGCAGGGGAGAACCGTGGCCTGTGTTTTCTCCGGCACAACGTGAGTTGATAATGACCATACGGCCGTGGTATGCAGCGGTGCCTAATACTATTTCGCGGGCATAGTCATCGTTTTCTGTAAATACAGAACCAACCAGACTGCCTTTGCCCATACGTGCCAGTGTTGCAGCATCGGCAATGTTTTTATACGGCATAATAGTGCTTATTGGTCCGAATGCCTCTATTTCGTGTGGGGCTTTATTATGAAGCGGGTCAGCAGCAAATAGCAACATGCTAGGGAAGAATGCGCCTTTCTTTTTATCGGCAGCCCTTACTTCAAAGTCATCGTAATTACCATAAACAGTCTGGCAGCTCTTTTGCAGTTCTTTTACTTTTTCCAATACTTCTTTTACCTGATCCTTACCTGCCAGTGGGCCCATTCTTACCCCTTCGGTACTTGGGTCGCCTAATGCAATAGTGCTTAGTCTTTTCTTTAATGCTTCCATAGCCGGTTCGGCTAAATTTTCAGGAATAATAGTACGGCGGATGGCAGTACATTTCTGCCCTGCTTTCACAGTCATTTCCTTAGCTACTTCTTTTATAAACAAGTCGAATATAGGAGTGCCGGGTTGTGCATCAGGGCCGAGTATGCAACAATTGAGCGAATCGGCTTCCATATTAAAACGTATGGAGTTATCTAAAATATTCGGGTGCGATTTTAATTTTTTGCCTGTAGATGCGCTTCCTGTAAAGGTTACTACATCTTGTAATGTTAAATGGTCAAGCAGATCGCCTGTGCTGCCACAAAGCAGTTGCAATACGCCATCCGGCAAAATACCCGAAGCTGCAATTTCTTTTACCATAATCTGTGTAAGGTAACATGTAACAGTTGCTGGCTTAACAATAGCCGGCATACCCGCAAGCAAGTTCACAGCTATCTTCTCCAGCATACCCCAACATGGGAAATTGAATGCATTAATATGTACAGCAGCACCTTCAAGCGGAACACAAATGTGGTGCCCAATAAACGTACCATTCTTCGATATCATTTCGGGTTTGCCATCAACAAAAAAAGGCTCGTTTGGTAGTTCGCGCCTGCCTTTACTGGCATACACAAACAGGTTGCCAATGCCACCTTCTATGTCAATCCAAGAATCTACTTTGGTTGCACCGGTAGCAACAGAGACTTTATAGAAAATATCTTTCTTTTCGGTAAGGTAAAGCGCAAGCTTTTTAAGCATTAATGCACGCTCATGAAAGGTCATTTTACGAAGCTTTGGCCCGCCCACATTACGTGCATATTCGAGCATGGCCTTGTAGTCTGTGCCTTTTGTTGTGGCCTCAGCTATTTGCTGGCCTGTAACTGCGTTAAAGAGAGCAACACCATCGCCGTCTCCTTCAATCCATTTCCCTTGTATATAATTGGCAAGTTTCATAATAATATAATTAGGTTTTGTTCAAAGATAGGAAAAGCACAAAATTAGACAAAGTGCAATAATTGCATTGTAAAAACGTTATATTTGCATCAAAACCTATAGACATGAACTTAAGCGAAATTATAGCAGTATCGGGTCAGAGTGGCCTTTATAAAACCATAGCGCAGTCGAAGAACAGCGTAATTGTAGAATCGGTAGTAGATAAAAAGCGTATGCCTGTATATGCTACACAACGTGTACATACACTGGAAGCGATAAGCATTTATTGCACCGATAAGGATATGCCATTGGGCGAAGTATTTAAAAAGGTAAGCGAAAAAGAAAAGAAAGGCGCTACACCGGTTGATCATAAAGCCGATGAGCCTGAATTGTTGAAGTACTTTGGCGAAGTATTGCCTGAGTTTGATAAAGAGCGTGTGCATATTTCTGATGTTCGTAAGCTTATACAGTGGTACAATATTTTGCAAAAGGCCGATATGCTGAACTTTGATGAAGTGAAGGCTGAAGAAGGCGAAGAAGCAAAATCATCTTTACCGACAGATAATATGAAAGCTAAACCTACACATGCAAAGACTCAAAGAGCAACTGGCAAGCCTCGTACCCAATCAGCTGCGGTTCAAAAGCAGACTGTACGTAAGACTGGAGCAGCTTGATATTTATTTGGATTATTTAATTCTGGTAATACCTCCTTCGGGAGGTATTATTGTTTAGTGAACTTGCTATTGTCTTATTTCAAAAACTCTAATACCGCTCCTGTAATATAGCTTTGGGTTTCTTCGCTCAGTTCGGTATGTATTGGTAACGATATAACCGAAGCGCAAAGATGCTCGGTAACCGGGAAAGCACCTTCTTTATAACGTGGGTCCTTATAGGCCTTTTGTAAATGCAATGGCACAGGGTAATATACCATGGCAGGAATATCTTTGGTCGCTAAATACTCTCTCAGTTTATTGCGGTCAGCGCCTTCAAGCACCAATGTGTATTGGTGGAATACATGTGTAGAATGCTGGCTACGAGCAGGTGTTTTAATTTTAGGATGATTGGCAAATGCTTTGTTGTAGTATGCAGCGGCCTTTTGGCGAGCCTTTGCATATTCATCAAGGTGTCTCAATTTGATTCTGAGCACGGCAGCTTGTATGCTATCTAAGCGTGAGTTTACTCCAACCACATCATGGTAATATTGTACCGATTGGCCATGGTTCGCAATCATTCGCATCTTCTTTGCCAGTTCATCATCATTGGTAAACATTGCTCCACCATCCCCGTAGCAACCTAAGTTCTTCGATGGGAAGAACGATGTGCAGCCAATGTGGCCAATGGTTCCGGCCTTTACTTTTTTGCCATCGGGGTAGGTATAGTCAGCGCCAATAGCCTGAGCCACATCTTCAAAAACGTAGAAATTATGTTGCTTAGCCAGTTTCATTAGTTCATCCATTTCAGCACACTGGCCAAACAGGTGAACAGGAACAATAGCTTTAGTTTTAGGTGTGATTGCCTTTTTTACTTCTTCAATATTTAAGGTGAAAGTGCCCGGATAAACATCAACCAAAACAGGTTTCAGTCCCAATAAGCCTATAACCTCAGCAGTAGCAACGTATGTAAAGTCGGCAGTTATAATTTCATCGCCCGGTTTCAGGTCCATAGCCATCATAGCTATTTGCAAAGCATCGGTGCCATTGGCACAAGGAATAACATGCTTTACTCCCAGGTATTTTTCAAATTCAGCCTGAAAATTCTTAACCTCGGGCCCGTTAATAAATGCCGCGGAACGTACTACGTCTAATATGGCTTTATCTATTTCCGGTTGTAGTTTTTCGTATTGGCCAATCAGGTCGACCATCTGTATTTTCTTTACTGCTGCTTGCATAATAAGAGGAAATTTTACGCGAATGTAGGCATTTTTGCCTTTGGTAATATTGAAGAAACACATTAAAGGGCGACAGTTGAAAAATTACTAACTTGCAGGCTTAAATCCATCTATTATGAACATGAATATTGTCTATTCCGCTATCGCACTTTTTGTGGTTGCATTTGTCTTTTCAGGCTTTGTTACCGTACAACAGGGCTATATTGCGGTAATTACCGTTTTCGGAAAATATAAAAGAATACTTTCTCCGGGGCTTAATTTTAAGATCCCTTTTATTGAGACCATTTATCGCCGTATAAGTATCCAGAACAATTCTGTTGAGTTAGAGTTTCAGGCAATTACACAAGACCAGGCAAATGTGAACTTTAAAGCCATGTTGCTTTTTGCAGTAATGGATCAGCAAGAGTCGACTATATTAAATGTAGCCTTTAAGTTTATCGATAATAAGAACCTGATGCAGGCTCTGATACGTACAATTGAAGGTGCCATAAGAAGTTATGTTGCTAATTTAAAGCAAGCAGAAATATTAGGATTACGTGGCGAAATAGTGGTGCATGTAAAAGAACAACTTGATCCAACTTTAGCGGGCTGGGGATACCATTTAATAGATATGCAGCTTAACGATATTGCCTTTGACGACGCTATTATGAAATCGATGGCTAAGGTGGTTGCTGCCAATAACCTTAAACAAGCTGCCGAAAACGAAGGACAGGCATTGTTGATCACTAAAACCAAAGCTGCAGAAGCAGAAGGTAACGCCATACGTATTACTGCTGAAGCTGAACGTTTGGCTGCACAACTTCGCGGACAAGGTGTTGCATTGTTCCGTGCTGAAGTTGCAAAAGGTATTTTGGCTGCAGCAAAAGAAATGCAGAGTATCAATGCCGATATGTCAGTTATTATGTTCTCAATGTGGACAGAAGCAATCAAGAACTTTGCTGAAGCCGGTAAGGGCAATGTAATATTCCTCGATGGCTCATCAGATGGTATGCAGCGTACCATGCAGCAACTTATGTCGTTCCAGAATAAGAGTTTGTTTAGCATGATACCTGATAGCGAACTGGGAGATAAGAAATAGAGTATATGCGTAAAAGCATTCATGGTTTACTTATAGTTATTGCTTTTTATCTGTACAAGCCTGCTTTGGCTCAGTACAATGTAAAGGATTCTATTGCCGCAGGTTTTCTTTGTGAAGCATCGTATGCGGCACAATTGCCCGGTGGCGATCTGGCTAAGGATTTCGGTTGGAATTCTAATATTCAACTGGGGGTATATTACAAAACAAAGAATAACTGGATATTTGGTGCGCAGGGCGCTTTTATATTTGGTGATGTATTGCGCAATTCTGGCATATTAGATAGCATTGCTACCAGCGATCGTAACCTTATTGCCAACGATGGAACCTATCCATCGATAAGCTATTTCGAGAGAGGGTACGATATTCAATTTTCGGTGGGTAAGCTATTTACATTTAAAAAGCCAAATCCTAATTCGGGCATTTTGGTTACTGTTAATGGTGGTTATATAAGGCATCATATTCGTATTCAGGCTGCTAATACTCCGCAGGTTGATAGTCTTTATGAACAGGGCTATGACCGTCTTACCCAAGGCTATTGCGTTACTGAATTTATTGGCTATCAATACTTAGGCAACAGGCGCATGGTTAACTTTTTTGCCGGCTTTGAGTTTACTCAGGCATTCACAGCAGGCTTGCGCTACAATTTCGACCTTAGGGCAATGGATTCGCAAAACAAACATGATCTGCTCAGCGGATTCCGCATTGGTTGGATACTGCCTATATACAGGCAGGAATCTACCAGGTTCTACACCTACTAGGGTTTAACTACTCTCCCGGTTCTTCCTGCTCCCGTTGGTGCTTCTCAGCAGGCTTAACTGTAAAGCTTACTTTCGAGCTAACACCTTTTTGAGTCGTAACTATCAGGTCGTATTTACCCGGCCTTAAATAATACTTCTTGTTGTCTGCCTTCTCAAGTTTTTTATCATCGGCATTTAAATCTTTGTTTGCGTTTAATATAGTTTGGTACTGTGCCTTATAAGTTGAATCGATACTAAGGTCATAACTTACATAGTTCAATCCTGCTTTATCCGTATCCTTTATCGTCTTTAATACAGTGCCATTATCTCCCGATGTTTTAATAGTCAATGAAGTGATTCCTTTTTCTTTTACATAGTAAGCGAAAGTGGTTTTACCTTCTACCGTATCGCTCCACGATACAGGTATTTTGCCCCATTCGGCACTGTATTTAACCGGTTTGGTTTTAAAAACAAAAATATCTTTAGCAAGCGTACTGTCGGTGAGTTGTTGCAATTCTTCAACATGGGCTATGTAAATAGAACGCCCGTGAGTACCAACGATCAGGTCATTATCCCTTGGGTGAACTATCAGGTCGTGAACAGAAACTGCCGGTAAGCCACCCGACATGTGCATAAACGATTTGCCTCTGTTAATCGAAACATAAAGTCCATTATCAGTTCCTGCGTAAACCACATTTTTGTTTTTAGGATCTTCCTTAACCACATTTACTATTTCGCCCATAGGCAAATCAGTGCCTATTTGTTCCCAGGTCTTTCCATAGTTTTTCGACATGTAAATGTATGGTGTAAAGTCATCGTTGAAATAGCCACTGAGTGAAATGTAAACAGTTGCAGTATCGAAGTTAGATGAGAACACCCTTGTTACTTTCAGGTTCTGAGGAAGGTTGTCCGAAATCTTCTTCCAGTTATAACCATCATCCTGCGAAACATAAATAAGTCCGTCATCGCTGCCAATATAAAGTAGTCCGAATTTTAAAGGTGATTCGTTAATGGTAGTAATAGTTCCGTAAGGAATATTGCCTTTTTTGCCTCCCTTGGTAAGGTCAGGTGTGAGGGTTTTAAAATCATCACCCTTGTTCATGGCACGGTGGAATTTATCGGAGCCTATATATAGAATATCCTGGTTGTGCTTAGATAGCCATATAGGTGTTTCCCAGTTAAAACGCAATGGCCTTTCGCCCAGTTTATGTTTAGGCTGAATGAATTTAGTATCGCCTGTGTTTTTGTTTACACGATAATAATACCCAAACTGAAAACCCGTATAACAGGTTGCATTGTCGCGGGTATCGACCATTACCTGCATACCATCGCCACCCATAATACGTTTAAAAGGATATTGTCCCTCCTGGTACCATTCCGTATTATCTGCATTGGTCGAAGGGCCTGTCCATACGCCATTATCCTGCAAGCCGCCATACACGTTATAGGGTTTTTCCATATCTATGTTCACCGAATAGAATTGCCCTACTGCAGGGGTATTAGCCTTGAAATAAGTTTTGCCATCGTCGTAACTTATGTTAATACCACCATCGCAACCTACTATCATGTGCCCGTCGTAGTTAGGGTCGAGCCACAGAGCATGAAAATCTCCATGTGTGTTACCAGCATCTGCCGATCTCCATGTCTTTCCTCCATCAATCGATTTTACAATAGGCACACCAACAATAAATATTTTATCGGGGTTAACAGGCGATACCCGTATTTGTCCGAAATAATAGCCGTATGTATTAACCACTTCATCTATATACCCTTCATGAGTGCGTTTCCAGGTTTTACCTGCATCATCTGACCGGTATACTTCAGCGCCTTTTACATTGGTCTGGCTAATAGCAGTTTCTGCATCTTCTAAATATTCTACAAGGCTAACAGGCTTAATACTGTCTGCTTTTACCATCTTCATTATTCGCTCTCCTGTATACTCATCATCAAAATTATTATCGCGCAAAAACTTTTCCACCACCGAATCACCAAGAGTAAGGAAGGCTGCTTTTGTCATGGTACGCAAGGTATCCACTGTCAATCCGCTTTTTTTCTTTTTAATTCCTCTGTCTGCCTGGTTATCTAATACTGCGTATACTATGCTCGTGTTCTTTGGGTAAATGGCAAGCCCAATTCTTCCAACTCCATCTCCGATAGGGAAGCCACTTTCTTTTGCAGTTATCAAATTCCATGTTTCTCCTCCGTCGGTGCTTTTGTAAATACCACTTGTTGCTCCGCTTCCGTCAAAGTTCCATGCCCTGCGTGTGCGATGCCACATAGCAGTATATAATACTTTCGGGTTTGTAGGGTCCATAGTTATATCAATAGCTCCGGTATTATCGTCGATATATAAAGTCTTTTTCCAGGTAGCGCCTCCATCGGTAGTTTTATAAACGCCACGTTCTGCATTGGCTGAGTATAAGTGTCCAAGAACTGCAATGTCAATTGTGTTAGGGTCAGTAGGGTCAATAACTATTCTGCCAATATGTTGCGATTCGCCAAGTCCTTTGTACTCCCATGTTTTTCCTTTATCTGAGCTTTTAAAAATACCTATACCGGCATAGGATGAACGGCTCGAATTGTTTTCTCCTGTTCCTACCCATATCGTTTCTCCATGATTCCAGTCAACTGCAATATCACCAATGGTCATTACAACCTGATTATCGAATAGCGGGGTAAATGATTGTCCGTTGTTATAGGTTACCCATAATCCGCCCGAAGCGTAAGCCACATAAAAGTGCGTAGGATCGGTTGGCGATACATCTACGTCAACCACACGGCCACTCATAACTGAAGGCCCAACGTTGCGGAACTTTACGTTCGATACCAATGAATTATCATCGAGTTTTTTACGCTCGTCAAAACCTGCAAGCCTTTTTGCTGAAGAGGTAGAGGCAGGGCTGACTTCTTTTTGTGCAGATACACTAAATGGCAAAAGAAGTGCAGCTATCTTTAATGTATTCAGGTAGGATTTTGACATGATGATAAATGTTTTGCTGCCGAAAGTAACGTTTTTCCTGTATTAAGAATATGCGAATAAGGGTTTTTGAAATGGCACACTTTTACACACGCTTCGCAATTTCGTGTACACTTTTCTACTTAACATAATAAAATGAGGGGGTATCATCTGATACCCCCTGGTACACTATCAAATGCTTGATTATCAATATTAACACTTTGAAATAATTTGGCATTTTGATACCCCCTGTTTGGCGGAACTGCGAAGCAATCACGAATTCCATAAATATTAAATATGCCATGAGTAAAGTGGCGGTTTCTGGCGGTATATACATTCTTTTTAGTGCTTCCCCAAACATGATAAGTGCAGATTTATTTCAAGATGCATAATTGCATTATTGTACATACTGAATGATTTCATATTTAGGTTTTGCTGCTTAGTGGTAATGCAAAGGTACTGCACCCTTCTGCTAAATTCTCAAAAAAGTGATCAAGGTTTTCAACAACCCGATTTCTTGAAGTAATTGCAAGACCTACTATTATAGGGGAGGATGGTAAAATGAGAAATCAAATATCTTAAAATGTCAGTCTTGCACCAAGCATAAAGTTTATGCGTTGGGTTGGGTAGTTATCCCATTGCGAATAAGCCGTGTTGGCAAGGTTATTCAGGTGTAAAAAGGCAGTAATGAGCTTGCTGTATTTATAATCGACACCAAGGTTTAAATCGGGGTAGCCGGGCAGTTGTTTTGCTGTAAGTATGCCACCCACATATTCGGGTGCGTACTGCGAGTTAAGGTAAAATACCTCGGCCTTTAATGTTACTTTTTTCTGTAAAGCATATTCACCTATAAGGTTAATCTTAAGGGTAGGGTGGTACCAAACCTGCAATTGGTTGGTTGGGTTGTATTGAAAATAATCGCCACCTAAAATAATGCGAACATCTTCTTTCATTTGATAGCTTAAATCAGCGTGTACATTGGTAACTCTAACATCGTCGTATACCACTGCAAAACGGTTACGGAGAAGCTCCAATGTATCGGTAACAAATAGCGCCATATCTTTTACCTGCGACTGTGAAGCATTTATATCATACGTAAGCTTATTGGTAATACTGCCTGTTAAGCCGAGGTATAAATGATACATGGTTTTGGTATAGCGATTATCAATGGTATCCTGCATAAAAGGATTAGTTGTGCTCAGGTTCTTATAGCTATTATATTCTTTATCTCCATCAATACCTGCATATACAATAACAGCATCTTCACCTATATGATAACTTGCCGACAGGTCAGGGAATACATCAGTACCGCCGTTAACAGCATCTAAATATGCTTTTAAGCCGATGTGTGCATCCCAATGGGTTCCTCCACCCGATACATAAGGATTAATACCAAGGTCCCACTCATGATTGCTTTTAAGCCTGTTTGCTTCATTATAGTAAGCAACTTCAGCATTTACATCAATCTTTTGTTTTTGTATATACGAAAACAGGTGCGCATCTATATTAACATTATTCTCTACTGCATTATATAGATCCTGGTAGTTGTAATAGTGCATCCTTATGTCGTGATTTACTTTACCTGAATCTTTGTAGTGGCTGGTATATTGCAAGCCTGCATTGAACAAATTATAACGCTCACGGGTAACATCGTTACCCATGATGTTTTCAAGACTGTCTTTGGTGGTATTATATCCATAATCGTGCACTACACGCTGATCGAAATCTAATTGTGCAACAAGAGTATGGTTCTCCATATACGACTTGCCATAAAGGTTTATATCGTTATACGAAAGATTGCTTATTGCTTTATTGTTATCATAATAGTCAGATGAAAGGTGGTTTACATGTACACCATAATCCCAATCGCGCGAACGGATGGAATTGTAAAAGTATTCGAGGTAAGTGGTGCCGTAATTACCGCCTCCTAAATTCAATAATGAATGTTCCTGCTTATCCAAAGGTTCGCCCTTCAACTGCACAGGCTTTAAAGCATCCGGTGTATAGGTGGTAGGGTATTGGTTGCCAATTGTACTGTAGGTAACATTGCGCAATGGCTTAACTGTATCTGCAATGCTCGGGCTGCTATTCAGTTTAACACCGTTTGCAATATTAGCATTAGCTTGCTCTACCACTCTGTACTCAATAGTATCGAAAGATTTGTGCTGCGCACTACAGTTAAAAGTTATAAAGTTTATAAAGCCAAAAGTCAACAGGACTTTATACCCTTTAAGAACTTTACACACTTTATTAACTTTATACTTATTCATGGGCTATTGTTTGAACAGGTCTTTATACTTTGTACTATCTGCATTGAATGGTATTACCATATCTTGCTGAATTGGCTTAGGTAGGGCATTCTGTTCTTTATCTTTCAGTATACTCAGTTTACGTTTGGCAAGGTTCACATTGGTAGTGTCCGATGCGTTATCAATAACAGTATTCAGGGTTTGCTTAGCCTGGAAATTATCGTGTGCCGCCACATAATCGTCTGCTAGTAATATCAGGCCCTTAGCCATCCATGTTGGGTACGATGGTTCTTGATTCACCAGATCAAATACTGTTTTCTCAGAAGTAGGTATTTCACCTTTCAGGTATTCTATATAAGCCACATTGTACTTGGCTTCAGCTTCCAGTTCGCTATTGGTAAAAGGTATTACGCGCTTAAAGCTTTCTTCCGCCGAATCATACACTTCCTTGACCAATAATGATTTCCCTTTAAGCAGGTCAGCTTCGGCATATACTTGTTTATCAAGTTGTGCAGTTTGTAATACAGTATCGGCCGAACCAATGGTGGCATCGTATTTCTTAAGGAAGAAGTTGCATCGCATTTTGCCAACTCTTGCCCCGGTTAGGTTTGCGGGAAACTGCGCAATAGGGCTAAGCTCATTAAAGTAATCGAGAGCCTGTGTATAGTTCTTTTTATCGTAAGCAATCTTCGATGCTTTTGCCAATGCCGTTTCAGTATAATAGTTCTTAGGTAGTTTTAGCACATACGCATAGTCGGTAAGGGCGCTGTCGTAGCTCTTGGCTTTGTAAAAGCATTCGGCTCTGTAAAAATGCGCCTCGCCTGAGAATATACCTTGTGGGAACTTTTGTAAGTAGTTGTTGATGTTTGGCATTGCCTTGCTGTTATCTTCAGCCAGGTATTCCGATTTTACTACCGAGAAGGTTGCGGAATCCAACGTGTTTTGAGAAAGGTTTACACCATAGCTCTGGAACTTCTTTTGCATATTGTCTATCTGTCCCGATGAAGTGTAAAGCATTTTCAAATGGTTAAGCGCTTCAATTCCGTCAGCCGAATTTTTATCGCGGTGTACCACTTCATCCCATGCAGTTTCTGCTTTTTCGTTCTGGCTCTGGTTAAAATAGATCATGCCACGTTGTAATAAGCAATGATTGGTAAACTGACTATTAGGATAGGCATCCAATACTTTCTGGTATTCATCTAATGCTTTGTCAGGCTGTTGATCCAGTTCATAAGTATTGGCCAGTTCCACCATTGCCGAAGGGCGGTAACTGCTCTTTGGGTATTGGGTAAGGAATGTTTCGAGGGTACTTATCTTTTCTTTCAGGTTATGCATAACACCCAGTGCAAGGGCTTTTTGGTAAGCTGCATAATCCATTTCGTACACGTTAAGGTCAATGTTTTTGGTGTAAAAGGGAACGCTTGATGCAAAATCGCGGCGGACAAAATAACTATCGCCAATGCGGTTGTATGCATCACTCAATCTCTTGCTATCATCGTTCTTCTCTTCATTCACATATTTCCTGAATGCTATATTGGCATTTTCATAATCTTTTTGCTCGAAGTTGGCATAACCTATACCGTATTCAGCCAGGCCATATTCCTTTGTGCCAAAGGCTTCCGGTTGCTCAATGTATTTAGTATAGGCTGTAATGGCATCATTATATTTCTTTTCGCGGTAAAGAGCTTCAGCTTTCCAGTAATAGGCTTGCAAGTGTAGCTTTTGGTCGAAGTTGAACTTAAGCGAATTATCAAAATAAGTAGCAGCCAGGCCCATTTGGTTATTGTTGAACAGATCTACACCACGGTAATAGGTTAATCGTTGGTAAACCGATTGCAACTGGCTGTCCCAGTTCTTAATATTATCGAGCGATGCAAGCGCGGCAGCATAATTGCGCGTACCTAAATACACATTAACAAGGTAACGGTTCACTTCTTCCTTATGTGGGGAATTAGGGTAATCGGTAAGATATTCGTTAAAGGCCTGCAGTGCCTCATTGAACGGGTCGTAAGATATTTCGTACGAGAGCTTTGCATAGTTGAAGAGAGCATCTTCCTTTAGTTTAGGGTCGAAATTCATTTTGCTGGCAGCGTAAAACTGATTGCTTGCTGATTGTTTGTTACCACTCTTTAAATACGAACAAGCTAAGTAATACAAGGCATTTTGCGAGATAGAATCTTTGCCATAAGCGGCATTCTGGAACCAAGGGATGGCTTCTTTATACTTGGTTGTTGAGTAATAGCAGAATGCTAATTCATAGGCTTCGGTTTCTCCAAGGCTACCACCGTTCGAAAACTTTATGTAATACGGAATAGCATCAGTATATTTAGCCATATGGTAATACGACTCTGCAATAAGTTTATTGGTAAGGTCAGCATTAAATAGTGCACCCGGGTTACGTACTGAATCAATAAGCGGAATAACGTACTCCGGTACTTTGTCGTAATCGCCTTGCAGGTAATAAAGCTGTGCTATATAATATGGAACCACTGAACTGAAACGGGCATCGTGCTTAAGTGTTATAAAGCAGTTAATAGCTGTTTGATAGTTGTGTTGTTTATATGCTATGTAGCCATAATAATAAGTAGCAGCAGGGGAGTAGCTATTGCCGGCATCTTTTACTTCTGCCAGATCTGTTTTAGCTGAATCGTAGCGGTTTACATAAAAATCAGAATAACCTCTTTTGTAATAGAATTCCTGCACTTCATCTTTATCAAGGTTCGATGCTTCTACCTTATAATACCAAACAATTGCATCTTTAAACTTGCGTTTGCGGTAGGCATAATTACCTAATAAAAAATCTATCTTCTTTACTTTAGGGCTTTGCGGATGCATTTCAATAAAGCCTGTCATACGCCTTTCAGCATCATCATGGAACAGGTACATTGAACAAACAGCAGCATAGTAATCTGCATCTATTTTCATATTCGATTCCTCGGTACAAACCTTAGCAACCTGTTCAAATAAGTGTTCTGCAGCAGAGTAGCGTTGATTGTCGAAGAGGTCGAGCGCTTTGGTAAAGTTTGCAACGGGTTCGGCATATACTTGTGTTTGCTGCGATAGGCCGGGCAATGATAACAAACCAAATAAAGCAATAAGAGGGAACCGGTAATGCATACCTATTAACGAGTTTAAGAGAACAAAGTTAAGAGTAGCCCATGCCGGGCTATTTATGCATACTGAAAGTTTTCAACCTGTTCGTGTTGATAGACGCTGTTTCTGTAAGAGCCTTATTAGTTACTTTTGTAAGATGAAGAACAACCTGATTTTTATATTAACGCTGATAGTATGCATTAAAGTATGTAACGGCCAGGTTAAGAATAAAATGTTTATTGGTTCAAATAATTCGGGCCAGTACAAACTCAATATAATTCCAATTAAATACGACACCACTGTAACTGATTTAAAAATATTGTTGTGTATTGATAGCTTGCCGGGCGGGCTCTTCCATTCGAAAATGTACAATCTGCTTTATGCCGACGATTCAACCCGAATGGCCATACAGGTTAACGAGGCAACATATTTTTTTCATACCCGCTACGAAGTAGTGGAGTATTATAAGAATGGCGCTGTAAAACGCAGAACCTATTACACTAAACATTTAAAAAAATACTGGGAGTTTGATTATTATGCTGATGCATCGCCAAAAGCTAAGGGGCGTTATCGCAATGTAAAGTCATTTATGCCTAAAGGAGATTGGGGTAGAGGAGCTACGCTAAGAAAAGGCACCTGGAAATATTTCAATGCTGATGGCAATTTGGCAAAAATCGAAAAATATGCCAAAGATGGTTCAGTAAAAACCAGCCGAGATTATAGCCCTGCCAAACGAACCGGTACAACCGTTATGAACCCTAAGCACCCAAAGGGTATGCCTTACATACTACAGTAGGTAGAGTAACTTATTTTTGCTATATTCGTAAAGGTATTTTAAAACCACACCATTAAAAAGAATACTATCATATTAGTTTGCCTTGGCTTAGTGCTGCTGAGTATTTCGGGTTGTAAAAAAACTACTGAGCCAATATGTGCTGGATATGCTTTTTATATACCCAATTCATTTAACCCTAACGGTGATGGACTGAATGATACATTTGGCCCGAAAGGAACAGGCATTGGCAATTTTGAAATGTGGATGTTTGATAATAATGGTAGCCTAATTTACCATACTACTGATATAAATAGCCAATGGGATGGAATCGTGCAAGGTGGTTCGGGTACTATATGCCCACAAGGCAACTATTTGTATAAAATGACCACAACCGATGAGTGTGGCAATAACCATACTTATGAAGGAAGTGTTTCGTTATTAAAATAAACATAAGAAAAATGAAAAAACTACTTGTCATTCTTTCATTGCTCGGTTTAAGTTGCAATAGTTTATTTGCTCAAGATGCCAATTTTTCTCAGCCTTATGCCAATCCTTTATACCTAAACCCTGCCTTTGCAGGTACGGGCACCAATCAGCGTATTGGTTTGAATTTTAGGGATGAGTGGCCAAACATTCCGGGTAGTTTCGTTACCTACAATGTGTCATATGACAGGAATATCATTGATTCATCGAATGCAATTGGTGTACTGGGTAATTATGATGAAGCAGGGCAAGCTACTTTAACAACAACCAACATTAGTATTATCTATGCTCATCAGTTTCACATTTTTAAGTCATTTACACTGAGTTTTGGTGTGCAGGGTACTTATCATGAAAAAAGTGTAAACTGGAACAAACTTACAATGGGAGATATGATTGACGCAACCAGAGGGTTTGTCTATAACTCACAGGAAGTTTCTACCCGAACGAGCATCGCAGTGAGTGATTTTTCGGCAGGTGTGTTGGGTTATGGTAAAAACTATTTTGTAGGTTTTGCAGTAAACCACTTCACTCAACCTGATGAATCATTTGTTACGGGTTCAAGCCCATTACCTATTAAATATACATTTAATGCAGGCTACATGATACCAATAGGCAGTTTTATGCTGTCGCCCACTATACTCTATGAAAAACAGCAAGATTTTTCTCAAGAGATGATTAATTGCTATATAAGTAAAGGGCATTTTACCCTTGGTATTGGTTCCCGCATTATGGATGCTATGATTTTTACCCTCGGTTATCAAAATACATGGATGAGAGTAGGATATAGCTACGATTTAACCACTTCTGCCTTAGGCACCCAAACGGGTGGCAGCCACGAAGCCTCGCTTGCTCTGGTATTGCCCTATAAGTCAACTAAATTTAAGAAGGTCAATGCCATAAATTGCCCGAATTTCTAGGGTTATTGATGCTTTTCACTTTATCTCCCCTCAATATCGATTTTTATAGAAGCGAACTTATTTCCAACTTTCAATAATTCTTTTACCTTTGCACCTCCAAAAAAAGTTTGGCCCGTTCGTCCCTGTCTGCCGACAGGCAGGTAGGGGTGAGGATGTCAGGTTTTTATATCAATTTCGATTAATTTCATGAAAGTTTTTACTTATGCAATATATTCGGCATCAGCTGATATAATATATGTTGGCATTTCTAAAGATGTAAGCCAGAGATTAGCGGAACATAATTCGGGAAAAGCAAAATTCACTAAATCATTCAGGCCTTGGATTGTCTTTTATTCTGAAGAATTTGCAAGCTATTCTGAAGCGAGAAGCAGAGAAAAACAGTTGAAAGCTAGTTCAGGAAAAAGTTTTTTGAGGGAAAAATTGAATGCTTTTCGGCAAAGAGCTGAATAAATCTATAATCCGGTTATTTTATTGAGATGTTTAACTTATTTCCAACTTTCAATAATTCTTTTACCTTTGCACCTCCAAAAAAAGTTTGGCCCGTTCGTCCCTGTCTGCCGACAGGCAGGTAGGGGTGAGGATGTCAGGTTTTTATATCAATTTCGATTAATTTCATGAAAGTTTTTACTTATGCAATATATTCGGCATCAGCTGATATAATATATGTTGGCATTTCTAAAGATGTAAGCCAGAGATTAGCGGAACATAATTCGGGAAAAGCAAAATTCACTAAATCATTCAGGCCTTGGATTGTCTTTTATTCTGAAGAATTTGCAAGCTATTCTGAAGCGAGAAGCAGAGAAAAACAGTTGAAAGCTAGTTCAGGAAAAAGTTTTTTGAGGGAAAAATTGAATGCTTTTCGGCAAAGAGCTGAATAAATCTATAATCCGGTTATTTTATTGAGATGTTTAACTTATTTCCAACTTTCAATAATTCTTTTACCTTTGCACCTCCAAAAAAA
>JABDCA010000002.1:155543-177376 GCA_013288345.1 Bacteroidota bacterium
AGAGCTGAATAAATCTATAATCCGGTTATTTTATTGAGATGTTTAACTTATTTCCAACTTTCAATAATTCTTTTACCTTTGCACCTCCAAAAAAAAGTTTGGCCCGTTCGTCTAGGGGTTAGGACGTCAGGTTTTCATCCTGGAAACAGGGGTTCGATTCCCCTACGGGCTACCAAATTAAAAGTCTGAACTGCATTATAACCAATGTGTTCAGACTTTTTTTATTGTTTTAGGACCTATTGGCTTATTCTTTCCAGTTCATCTGAAGCATCCTGGTTGCCATTATCTGCCGCTAGTTTGTAGTAATATATAGCTTTTTGTTTGTCAGGCAATATTTCTTTAAACCCATTCTCATAAATTACACCAAGCATATATTGCGCATCTGTATTATTCTTTCTGGCGGCAAGCTCAAAATATTCGACCCCTTTTTTTGCATTGGCCAGCGTGCCTGTACCCATTTCATAATATGTGCCAATAATATAAATGGCGCCGGCATCGCCTTTTTTCGCTTCATTTAAATAAAACGAAAAAGCATCTTGTGTTTTTAAAAACACTTTCTTTTCAGGTATGTAAATAAGTGAGGTATCATAACTATTCGGTACTGAATCCGCAAATGTAACCCCGACTTTATTTCCTGAAAGCTGTACATTTTGGTTAGAGCCTATAGTATTGTTGGTTGTATTATTTACATCCATCACCGTTTTTTCACTATCACCTTTAAAGGTGATTTTATCATGACTGTTTACTGATGAATCGTGCACGTTTTTTTGTTTAACGGTTATGTTATTCATATTCCCATCAACAATTATAGTGTTGTGATGATTTACTCCGTTATAAGATGAACTGTCGTAATCAAATTGAATAATGTTATTCTTTCCTTTTATGACTATTTTATCACCCGTCGCCGTATTTGTGGTTGTGCTTGCTGAATTTACAATAACATGATTGTTGTTTGAGTTGTCATCTGCAGGAGTAATAGCTGTAGTGGTTTTAGTTGAAGTACAACTAACCCATAAAGAATAGGCTATAAGTATAAAGGCAAACTTTAAAAACTTCATTGGTTGTGTAGTGTAAATGGTGCAAAGAGTAGACAACCTAGTTCTACTGCTATTTTGAAAATTTGTTACACTCAATAATTACTTATGGTTTGCAATTAATGTATTAACCATGAGATACTTGTACTTCAATTGTAGCTTGTAAAGCTCTTTTGCGTACCTTTGGTATATGAACAGCCAATCTAATTTATGGAGTTTTATAGTTTTTATGGGCGGAGCTATTTGCCTTTTTGCTGCTTGCAGTAAAGGTCCTAACCCTGACATAAGCAGTAACGTGCCTTATGTTAAAGTTAATGTAACTATAAATATTTACACATCTGCTTATACCACATTAACCAAAGTAGGAGGACAGGCATATGTTTCCGGCGGAAACAGAGGTCTAATACTTTGCCGTGTTAGTTCAAGCACTATTGTAGCGTTCGACCGAACCTGCACTTATAATATTGGTGATGCCAACGGAATTGTACAAGGACAAACTGATGGTACTGCCATTTGCCTGGAGTGCCAGTCAGAATATAATTTAACCAACGGCGGTGTTAATGCCGGCCCAACCACTATAGGGCTTAAAGAGTATAATGTTTCCTTTAACTCTACTTCGGGTAGTGTAACTATTACCAATTAGGTAAGATATTGGTTTTTGTTTATCACAAATAAATCTTTACTTTTGAAAATACCAAAGCCTTGAGTATTGAGAAGAATACCAACTAGTTCCCTTTTGTTAATAATTGCCTGTTGCCTGTATTGTCTGCCTGTTGCGGCGCAAAAAGATTCAACGGCTTCTTTTAAGGTTGGTGGCTATGTAGATACATATTACGCAGCCTATTCCGATTCAGTAGGGCCAGGTAAATTTCAGAAAAAGTTTACATCTGTATCTCCAACCAACAATAGTTTTGGTGTAAATATTGCCCAAGCCACTATGCAATATAACTCTGTAAAGGTGCGGTCGACCATTACACTACAAGCCGGTGATTTGCCCACTGCTGCATGGTCGCCGGTATATAACTTTATACAAGAAGCCAATGCAGGTATAAGGCTTACCAAGACATTATGGCTTGATGCAGGCTTTTTTAAAACACATATTGGTACTGAGGCTTTATTGCCTAAAGATAATATTGCCAGTTCGGTTTCTGTTATAACTTTTTACGAGCCCTGGTGGCAGGCAGGTGGCAGGCTCACTTTTACTCCTGATAATAATTGGCAATTTGCGCTTTATGTTGTTAATGGATATAATGAGTTTGTAGCGGCTAACTGCAAAAAAGCAATGGGCCTTGCCATTACCTATACTTTGGGCGATAAAGGAAGTATAGGTTACTATAATTTTATAAGCGATGACTCTCCCGATAATGCAACAGTTTCACACACACGGTTTTTAAACAACCTGGTGTTTAATTATGCATTCTCTAAAAAGTTTAAAATGCAAGCAGGGTTTGACCTGATAAGCCAGCAAAATTCCAATCTTGCTAATGCAAACCAAAGTGCATTTGTATTCAGTTATATACTTGCACTTAGGTACCAGATGAGTAAGGTATTTGGAGTCTATGCCAGGGGCGAAGCCTTTAGCGACCCTGACGGATTCCTTTCAGGTGTTATGATTGATTCGTATGGGTATGAAACAGGCTATGAACTTAATGGCTTAACCCTGGGCCTTGAATGTAAACCAACCGAAAGCTCTTACATAAGGCTGGAAGGAAGAAAAATAGTAATGGCATCTGGGCAGGATATTTTTTATAGCGATGGTAAAAATGTGAATTACCGCAACGAACTTATGGTAACAATGGGTATATGGTTTTAAATAATAGATTTGTAATACAACACTAAAAACAAAACAAATGAATACAGTAGGATTTGACACAGGAACAGTAGGCTTTATGCTACTTGCTACAAGCCTTGTTATGTTAATGACACCGGGCCTTGCATTTTTTTACGGTGGCCTTGCCGGAAAACGGAATATTCTGGGTATTATGATGCAAAGCTTTGTATCGATGGGCATAACTACCATAATGTGGTTTGTATGCGGCTATTCACTTTGCTTTAGTGGAGATTCTTTGGGTGGCATAATAGGTAATTTCGATAAAGCATTTATGTGTGGTGTAAATCTTAATACTCCATTTCCGGGAAACAATAAAATGCCTGAATTTGTATTTATTGCTTACCAAATGATGTTTGCTATTATAACACCTGCACTTATTACTGGTGCATTCGTCAACCGGGTTACATTCAAATCGTATTTAGTGTTTTTAGTATTGTGGCAGGTGTTGGTTTATTACCCTTTTGCACACATGGTTTGGGGCGGTGGCTTGCTTGCCAAATGGGGTGTGCTCGATTTTGCCGGTGTTATAGTGGTGCATGCTACAGCCGGTTTTGCGGCCTTGGCTTCAGTAATATATGTAGGCAAACGAAGAGATATTTCATCTCCTCCTAATAGTATTCCTCTTATAGCAATTGGTACAGGCTTATTGTGGTTTGGTTGGTACGGCTTTAATGCAGGTAGTGCTTTAGATGTGAATTCTATTACCGGCCTTGCCTTTTTGAATACAGACGTAGCTGCTTCGTTTGCGGCTATTACATGGCTTATAATTGAATGGACCATGCAGAAGAAGCCTAAATTTTTAGGATTACTCACTGGCGCTGTTGCCGGGCTTGCTACTATAACTCCGGCTGCAGGTTTTGTTTCATTGCCTTCAGCTGTTATGATCGGTATTGCTTCGGGTATAGTTTGCTACCTGGCTGTTCATCTTAAAAATAAAATGGGTTGGGATGATGCCCTTGATGTTTGGGGTGTGCACGGTATTGGGGGTTGTATAGGCACCATATTGCTAGGGGTATTTGCATCTAAAGCTATGAACCCTTCTGGTGCCGATGGTTTAATGCTGGGCGGTACTCATTTCTTTGCCAAGCAGGTTATTGCTGTTGTTGCAGCCAGTGCATATGCTTTTGTATTTACATACATTATGTTATTTCTGATAAATAAAATAACTAAGGTTAAGGTTTCTGAAGCTGAAGAAGATGCAGGCCTTGATGCTGCATTGCATGGTGAGAAAGCTTACGATGAAGGTGCTCTTTAACAAGTAAATAGTAAATTGATATAACATTTTGTTTATACACAATAAGTGCGATTTCGTGTCGTTATTAGGGCTGTATTTAAATTATAAACCATTTACCACATTACCATGAAAACCTATTTTAACAAAATTAAAAGTTTTGTAGTTGTCGCAGCGTTTTTAATGTCTGCAATGCAGTCTTTTTCACAAGCCCGCGAAACTGTTCCTACTCCTGCTCCTATGCCTATTAGCGGCCCCATGGATTATGGGAAAGATGCATCTAATCAAAAATTGCATAAGCATATAATCAGTTTTGGTTTCTTTTCGCTCTTAAACCAGCATATTTCATTTGGGTACGACCAGTTATTGGGTAATGATATGGTATTAACGACCCAATTAGGTATAATAGGCCCCAGTGCTAATGCTGGTAATTATACCGCAAATGGTAGCCCTGCCGGTGCATTTATTGAAGGAGGGGTGAAATTGTTTTTTGCACCCGATTTTGTTACCGTAGGTACTACGAGGTATAATTCAATGCAGGGCTATTACTTTAAGCCACAGATTAGTATATCGAGTTTTAATTTAAC
This sequence comes from Bacteroidota bacterium, assembly GCA_013288345.1. Lineage (GTDB taxonomy): Bacteria > Bacteroidota > Bacteroidia > JABEUT01 > JABEUT01 > JABEUT01. Next base: position 160,227 of record JABDCA010000002.1, read on the forward strand.
TCAAACTACTAATACGCCTTATTATAATTACCCGCCATATACCACCACCCCAAGTACCACAATTACTAATTACACAGGTATTGCATTGATGCTTTCTTTAGGTAAGCAGTGGATACTTGCTCACTCAGTTTCGCTCGATGTTTATGCAGGCATTGGTTATACTATAGGTGGTAGCAGTGGCAATAATGATGCTCCTTCTAATTATTACAGCTTCGAATCAACAGGTGCTGGTAGTGGCGGCGCAGGTATTGCAGTTAGTGCTGGCCTTAATCTTGGGGTGCCTTTTTGATTTGTTGTATTTGCTGAAACTGCTCGTGGCTTAATTCCCAAAGGTTAACTTCTTGCTCAAAGTTTAAGTAACCTGGAATGGTGGTATGTCTTTTTGTAAATGTAAACCCAATCTTTTCAAGTGTTTTATTAGGTGCCGGATTTAATGCATAAGGCTCACAGTATATCTTTTTCAATTCAAGATTTTTAAAGAAATAGTGGAGGGTCATTTTTACAAGACTTGTCCCCATTCCTTTTTTGCGTACTGAGTTATTCCATAAGTGCAAATGCATGTAGGCTTGCTTGCCAAATACTATCTGGTTAACGTTACTATGCCCAATTGCTTTACCGTCTACCTGCCATATAATACAGTACGACTTCTTTTCGGTGTAGGGTTGGTTTAATTGCTCCGATAGCATTTGGTGCCACTGCTCTTTGCTAAGCATTTTCTTCATATCGACACCCATGCTTTGCATGAAATCAGGTGAGGAGTCAAGCCAATATTGGGTAATAAGCGGAATGTCCTGTTTTTGTATTTCGCGAACTGATAAATTAGTACTCATCAATTTAATCTTACTCTTTCTTTAAATAATTCCAGCCAATTCTAAGTCCAATAACAGGTGTAAAAGTAGAAAAGGTAGATGAGTAGGTACCTGGTAGAGCAATAGTGAGTCCATTATATTCAGGCCCGGGATAAGTTGGTGAAGTATTTTCATCGCTTATTGTATAGTTCATTGCCCTAACATGATAGCCGAACCCATAAAACAAATCAATTGTATAGTTTTCATCTTTAGCAGTGATTTCATTTCCGTGAAGAATTTCAAATCCCATAACGGTACCATTTTCACTCATCGTATAAGTGTTGAGTATCTCATCACGATATTCATCAGAAAAACTAATGTTGTTAAATGCTTCTTTTTTATAAACCGCTTGAAAAGACCAATAACTGTATGGATGTTTTTTATTATAGATTTTCAAATAAAAGCGAAATGCAATGCCTGAATAGACAGTACCGGGGTCTGTAAATTGGCCATTAGCAAGTGGATTTATCGCAAAAATTGGTGAAGGCTCTATTAGCCCAACATTTATACCAAAGGCTAGCGTATCAATTTTGTATTCGAAGCCGATATTCGGTTGGAATAAACCATACTGTGCCAAGTCAGTTGTAATTGAGAACAGGGGATGGTATTTAGTATCAATACTATCAATTGAAATACTGTCCTTTTTTTGTGCATGTATAGAAGCACAGTTGAATATAACTAAGAATGCAGTGGTAATATATTTCATTGTTTCTTGAATGGTATTTAAAAGTGTACTCTATAAGTGTTGGCACTCTCAAAACTCAATATCCACAACTCAATACTATTTTATCTGATCATTATCAGCGCCAAAGCGGAAGCCGAGGCGCTTGCCGGTTTGCATCTGCATTTTTGTGGCTTCTTCTTCCATAACCGATACGCTCACTTCTTTTACATTGTCAAAAGGAGGAACAAACAAGCTAAAGTCGAGGGTATATAATATGGCAGAGTTAATAATATCGGCAATACCTGCTTTATCGAGTACTGCAGTTGAGAAATTGTTGTAAAGGAAACCGAGTTGGCGTTTTCCTTCTACAAAATAATGCAGTTCCTGGTTAATGAATATACGGGCAATAAGGTAGCCCAGGTCGGTTTCGCGGGCGTATTTAAACGAATCAGAGAGGAAGTTATATACACCAATAGAACCGCAAAAAGCATTGGCCTCATTCTTCTTTAAATATGAGGTTTGCCAAACGGGGTGGGCACGGTCGAAGGTAAAAACGTTGGATTGCATGTAAAATATAAGCACATCTTCGGCAATGGTAAACATCACCTCAAATTCGTTCCTTTCTTTATATTCAATCTTTATACGCTTATCGAGCTCGGTAGCTCTTTTTGCAAGCGTATGTGCAAGGTCAGCTAAGGTCTGCTTTATAATACGGAACGTCTCTTCAGTCCGGTTCCGTACATCCAGTTGAACTACTGTTTTTTCCTTAAGTAATTTAAGTATCAGATCCTCCGGCTGCAATTTATCCATGAAGTGCTAGTATGCTTTAGCAAATATAACTCTTTGTTTCGAGGGTTTACCCGAATAGATACATTTTCCTTCCTCTTGTGTATTGTTCAATGGTATACACCTTATTGTGGCTTTAGTATCGTCTTTTATTTTTTCCTCTGTTTCAGATGTTCCATCCCAATGGGCCCATACGAAACCGCTCTTTTTATCTAAAATTTCCTTAAACTCTTCGTAGGTATTTGCCTTATGGCTATTGTTTGTGCGAAGCTCTTCCGCTTTTTTGTAGAGGTTTGTACTTATCTCATCTAGCATATTTTTAACAAACTTTTCTATTCCTTCAATAGGTACAAATTGCTTGGTACGAGTATCGCGACGGTGAACTTCTATGGTCCCTTTTTCTAGATCCCTTGCACCAATAGCCAGACGAATAGGTACGCCTTTCAGTTCATATTCAGCAAATTTCCAACCCGGACTGTGGTGGTCTGTACTATCGTATTTATAACGTACACCATCAGCATCAAATGTTTTAGTGATCTTGCTAACTACTTCATTTATTTGAGCCAATTGTTCATCGCCCTTGTAAATAGGAATAATAACTACCTGCTGTGGCGCTAATTGAGGTGGTAATACAAGTCCTTCGTTGTCAGAATGTGTCATGACTAACGCACCCATAAGGCGGGTAGATACTCCCCATGATGTGGCCCAAACATGTTCCGATTTACCTTCCTTATTCAAAAACTTAACATCGAACGCTTTGGCAAAATTCTGCCCCAAAAAGTGCGATGTGCCTGCTTGCAAAGCCTTTCCATCCTGCATCATAGCTTCTATGCAATAGGTTTCCAACGCGCCTGCAAAACGTTCGCTGGCTGTTTTGGTGCCTTTTATTACCGGCATCGACATCCATTTTTCTGCAAATTCGGTATACACATCCAGCATCTTTTCTGCTTCTACAATAGCTTCCTGTTGTGTGGCATGTGCGGTGTGGCCCTCTTGCCATAAAAACTCTGCTGTACGCAAAAATAGACGAGTACGCATTTCCCACCTTACTACATTGGCCCATTGGTTAATTAAAAGAGGCAGATCGCGGTACGATTGTATCCATCCTTTATAGGTGTTCCATATAATAGTTTCAGATGTAGGGCGAACTATCAGTTCTTCATCCAGTTTAGCATCCGGATCAACTATTAAACCTTCTGGTGTATTTTTAAGTCGGTAATGGGTAACTACGGCACACTCTTTTGCAAAACCATCTACGTGAGCGGCTTCTTTTGCAAAAAACGATTTGGGTATAAATAGTGGGAAATAAGCATTTGAATGTCCTGTGGCTTTAAACATGCCGTCTAAAACTGCCTGCATACGTTCCCATATGGCATAGCCATAAGGTTTTATTACCATGCAGCCCTTTACGGCAGAGTGGTCGGCGAGCCCGGCCTTAATAACCAGGTCGTTGTACCACTGCGAATAATCCTGTTCCTTGGGTGTGATAACCTTGCTCATATATATTAAAAGATGTTAAAAAAAATATAGCCTTACCTTCTTCACAATTGCTTCATCTTTTTAACCTAACTTAGCCTAAAATTAGAAGGAAAGAATAAAAAGATAAGGCGAACAAAAATATAAAATAAACCTTTTAAGAAAACGATAGTCTAATCATTAAAATCTTCTCATCATGAAAACACTAATGAGTTTTTCCCTCGCCGCAATGATGTTCCTGGCAATGCCCGGAAAGTCACAGCAAAACAATCATAGTATGGATGATGATGGAATTTATAGTTCCGGCAATTCGTCTACTATGTCGCCTGCTGATCAGCCTTCTAATAGTTCAACACAAATGCAGTCGGCACCAACTCCACAGCCTGCTAATGCTAATAACGACCAATATGCAAGGCAGAGCTCTCCGCCTGATACTAATAACTATAACAGTACCGAGAATTACTATTCCGACGACTATAACAATTACTCCTATTCAGCACAATTAAGAAGGTATGATGATAATTGGGGCAACTGGGGCTATTATGATGATGTTTATACCAACTCCTACTGGTACAATTATAACCCTTATGCATTTGGTGTAAGTATTTATTCTCCTTGGATGTATAATCCATTTGCTCCGTTTTGGGGTTATGGAGTAGGTTTCGGCTTTGGCTGGGGTTATCCTTTCGGCCTAGGTTTTGGCTGGTATAACCCTTATTGGGGTTTTGGCTACGGTGGTTTTGGTTATTGGGGTGGTTACCGCAATTGCTATTATAATAGTTATGAAGGCGGTGGCCGTAACGGTGGTGGTTTTGTTGGCCCAAGAGGCGGAAGAGGAACTAATATATCGGGCGGAGGCATTCCAGTTGTTGGTGTAGGCGCAAAAAGTGGCCCTGCAGTTGGCCCTGGTGCAAAAATAGCAACAGGTAGCCATGCTACAAGCTTTGGTGAATTATACGAAAACTCTGTTCGTGCTGAAGCTGAAAAGAACCCCGGTTCTTTTGTTAAGTCTACTAATGGCTCTTTACATGTTGCACCTGCAGTTGCAAGCAGCCATACTATAAGCAGAAGCACAGCTATAAGTTCTCGTCCTACTGCTTCTTACAGAAGCACAACAGGCATGAATGCCAATACAAATACTGGCGCTCGTACCAATGCAACTAACAGAACAGGTTATGCTAATAACCGTAATACAAACTATAATACTGCCCGCACTAATTATTCAAGGCCCGCAACTAATAACAGGGGCTATAACAGTACTTCGCGCGTAGCGCCAAGCCAGGGCAGCAGAAGCAATGGTAATTACAATTATCATTCTTCAGGTTCAAGTAGCAGAAGTTTTGGTGGTGGCTCGTCACGTAGCTTTGGCGGTGGTAGCAGTTCTCACTCTTCTGGTGGTGGCCATAGTTTTGGCGGCGGCGGTGGAGGTCATAGCAGCGGTGGTGGCGGAGGTGGTCATAGCGGCGGCGGTGGTGGCCACAGGTAAAGTAAAAGCATTAATAACTTAAAATAACCCTTATGAAAAGGTTTCTATACATAGTTACTTTAGTTGCTGCAATGCCCTTAATTGTAAAAGCGCAAAACGCTGATGATGCATTGAGATATTCACAACTTACCTTTGGAGGCACTGCACGTTATATGGCTATGGGTGGCGCTTTTAGTGCAGTGGGTGGCGATATGTCGACACTTACGGTTAATCCTGCAGGTGTAGCTGTTTTTACTAAAAGTCAACTCGCTTTTTCACCGGGTTTTTCTTATCAATCTACTTCATCAACGTATAATGGTCAGACTAATATAGCTAACCAATCAGTTGGTAATATACAAAATGCAGGTTTGGTTTTTGCTTGGAAGAACAGCCATGAAGATGCTATGTGGAAAGGCGTTTCGTTTGGTTTTGTTTATAACCGTACCAACGATTTTAATACCAATGTATACACACAGGGTAATAATTACAACAGCACAATACTCGACCAGTATACCAACGAGGCAAATGGTACCAACTATAATAACCTTGACCAGTTTAGTGCAGGGCTTGCTTTTGGTAGTGGCCTGTTAGATACCAACAGAGGAGCCAGCAGTTACTTTAATCTTATTCGTCCGTATTTGGGTAATGGGTATAATTATGTTACCCAAATAAAATCAAAATCTACTTCGGGCTCAATGGGCGAAACGGATATTTCGTTTGGTGGAAATTACGAAAACAAGCTTTATATTGGTGCAACAATGGGGCTTCCAACTATTAACTACAATGAGAATACTACCTTTTCTGAAACTCCAAGTTATACCGATACCGCTTTTGGTTTAACAGGTTATAATGTTCAATCGAGTGTTACTACAACCGGTTCTGGTGTGAATTTTAAATTGGGTTTTATATACCGCGTCATGGATTGGATGAGGATAGGCCTTGCGGTACATACACCTACCGTTTTTTCGCTTACCGACCAGTATAATACTGCCATAACTGCTAATTATACTCCGGGCCCTTATGCAGGAACAACTGGAGGCGCATTTCAACAAACATCACCTTCTGGTTCATATAACTACACGCTTATTACACCAATGCGTGTAGTTGGTGGTTTGGCTTTTGTGATAAATAAAATGGCTATACTAAGTGCCGATTATGAGTATGTAGATTATTCTACCGCTTCATTCAGTTCAGGTGGTGCTTCATATTCTTCGGTAAACCAAGCCATAGCTAATTCATACATGGGTGCAAGCAATATACGTGTAGGCGGCGAACTGGTGTTATATCCTTTTAGCATTCGTGCCGGTTATGCGTATTATGGTAATCCTTATACAAAAGAAGCTGCCAATACAGGTTTAAGGCGCAATCTTTCAGCCGGTGTAGGCGTGCGTATAAATCATTGCTTTATTGATCTTGCATATGTATACAGTTATTACGACCAGCAAGATTATATGTATGAATCTGGCTATGGTAATGCAATGGCTTCGAACAGCACCAATGTTTCTAATGTGGTGCTTACTATGGGCGTAAATTTTTAAGTAAGCCCTTAATCTCCTCAATAGAATGCCTTAAACGCATTTCAGGTTTCCCTGAAATGATGGAGTATGATACTTTTAATGCCATAAGCTCATTATGGTATATTTCGAAAAGTTCTTCACGATAATGCGGGTGTTCGCGCTGCGGATCTTCTACCCAGGGCGTATCAATATCGGTTAGCAGGTGCAGGTCGTATTTTCTTTTAATTAAGTTCTCTTTTATCCATGCCGGGATTTGCTTGTATTTGAATTCGGCCCATATTTTAGTTACCACAAGGTTGGTGTCACAAACCAGTATTTTATTTGCTTTAGCTTCCAACTCATCTTCCAATTGCATTTGCCCTTTCGATATGGTTACTATATCGTCAATGGTGTAGGGCCTTTTTAGTTTTCTTATATACTCGCGTGCATATTCAGGCACATAACACGTTTTATAATGATCTGCTAATTGTTCTGCCAAGGTAGATTTACCTGTGCATTCGGGGCCTACAATTGCTATGCGTATAATACTTTTAGTTGTTTCTTCCATTCGATGTAACCGTATAAGGCTAACAGGGTAAATATAAAGTATAATAGGGCAGTAAGGTAAAGCCCCTTAATAATATATTCTGCTACGTAAATAGAATCTGCCAATATCCATACTAACCAGTTTTCAATATGTTTTTTTGCCATCATCCAGGTTCCGGCAAGGCTCATTACCGTTGTAATAGAATCGAGATAAGGAACGGTACTGTCGGTATAGTGTATCATTATCTCAATTAAACCAACTGTTACAGGAATTGATATAAGCAAGATCATGCCTATCGTTTTATTATCTATGTTGCTTATTGCAATTTCTGTTTTATTCTTTCCACCGTATAGCCATTGGTACCAGCCGTAAAAACTAAACACAACATAAAATAACGATATGCCTGTGTCTAGGTAAATGCCAGTATTGAAGAAAATATAAATGTAAATTGCGCTTGCAATAATATTTATAGGCCAGTTAATTATTTTTTCGAGTGCTGTGAGCCAAACACCTGCAATAGATAATAAAACTGCAATTACCTCAAGCCAGTGTTCGGTAAAATATTGAGTAATATCGTGCAGTGAAATGAGCAGCATTTAACTAATGCTTATTCCCAGTTTCTGAAACCTATCCATAATACGGTCGAATTCTTTTCTGGGGTCTTCATTGCTCCAGAAAAAATTGTGAAATGCAATACCTGCAAAACCCATATCCCTTGCTTTCTCTATCGACTCAGCAGTTGAGCCACCACGTGCAACAATCTTATCAGGGTAGTTGCGGAGCACCTGTTGCAGCAGGGCAGGACTAAAGCTCGATTTATGCCCCTGCGGATCAACAAATACAGGAGTAAGCATTATATAATCAAGGTCTTTATAGCTATCTGCCATTGATGAAAGGCTTTTGCTCGAGGTGCTCATGGTTATTTTTTTTCCCATGCGCAATTCAATAAGTGTTTTATTGTACCAGGTCCTGAAGGGTTTCTTTTTGTGGCGTTTGCTTAAGTGCAGGCCCTTCAGGTCGTAATCAAGTAATATTTGATGATAAGAGTGCAGGATCATTTTACTTTGTTCAGCATCCGTATATTTCTCAATGTAGGCAACCGTGTCTTCACGCGATAGGCCGGGTTTACGTACATGTAGATTTGGCAAGCCATTCTTTAGCATGTAGCTAACAATAGCCTCTTCATTCTCTGCGTCTTTTGATGGGGTAAGTACTATAAATTTCATAGGCCTGTTGTTCCTTTTTCTTTTATAGGTTGTGTGTAGTGTACTGCCTTGGCTATTTGTTCAATTAGCTGCGGCGATTGTTCCGCAATAGTACCAATTACTATCATATCGGCGCCTGCTTTGCATACCTCGTAAGCATCCTCGGGAGTGCGTATTCCTCCGCCAATAATTAAGGGGATTGATATACTCTTCTTTACCTCTTTGATCATCTTTAAGGCAACATGCTTCTCTGCTCCGCTGCCCGTATCCATATAAATAAGCTTAAGCCCAAGCATTTCGCCGGCCAGTGCTGTGCAGGCTGCAATGTCGTTCTTGTCGTGTGGTATAGGTACAGTGTTGCTCATGTATAAGGCAGTGGTTATTTTACCACCATCTATAAGCATATACCCGGTTGGTATTATTTCAAGTTTGGTCTTTTTTAAAATAGGTGCGGCCATTACGTGCTTACCAATAAGGTTCTCGGCATTTCTGCCCGATATAAGCGATAGGAAAAGTATTCCATCGGCATCAGGTGACACCTGGTCTATATGTCCCGGAAAAATAACAACAGGCAGTTTGGTGTTTTGTTTTATGGTTTCAACACAGGCCGAAAAATTACCTTTTGAAAGTAAGCTGCCACCTACAAATATGTAATCAACTCCAACACTTTCAGCATTTTTAACAACATCAACCGATGTAAACTTATCGGGGTCAATAAGCAATGCCAGCTTTTTTTTATTGCCGGCTTTACCTTCTGTAATTGAGCTATATATTGTTGATTGCATTAAGGCAAGTATTGGAGGCTAAAGGTCGTAAAAATAATGTAATTAGCAGGTTTAGGTTAAGATTGAGGTTCAGGTGAGCAACATAAAGATGCGATTATGGGAATGATGGCAGAAACCATGGAAAAATAACAATAGAAATTATCAATGACCACCTTCTGAATCGCTTTATTGACAGGGTCTCCATTGTTAATAACAATAAAAAACAATAAATATGTTAATTTATTGACAATCAATTACTTGTGTAATATTTTGATTGTCAAATAGATGCAATACTATGGACTTATTTTATTAAGTCTTTCAAGTCTCTAGCTAATTTACTGTTGAATTTCTTAACGCCTATCTTATTTAAATGTTGATAGTTATAAAAATTAACTGAATCGTGGCAAATACTATCTTGAGAATAGTCGAGAAGTGTTAAGTTATAAAGCGAGGAATAATTTTTAAAAAGTGAAATGATAGAATCTCTATTTAGTAGCATTTTTTGAGCCCTGTAATACTCAGGGGTATAGACAAGAATTACGGTTATTTTTTTTGCTTTACAAGTATCAATAAAAGATTTAAAATAATTTAGCGTTAAGCTATCTACTTCCATTCTATATCCTTGAGGATTATTCAATAAATAACTTCCAAATGAAGGGTCGCAAAGTGAATCAATAGGCTCGTACCCTTTATGGTCATTATTATCAGGCTGTGGTTTACTAATATTGTTCTTGATCCCCTCATATACCAAATGATAAACACTATGATATTTATATAATGGAATATAAAAATCTTTCCAATCTAACCCGTGATAAGAAACAACCGCCTTCTTTATTAATCTATCATCCAGGAAAGGCAAAAACTGTTCATAGTTAACTAAATATCGGTCTTTTCTAAATGTCCTTGGGTCAATATTTTGAATAATGTACTTAGGCGGAGTATTATACTTTAAATATAAAAGAAATTGATAGTACTGCATTATGAAATTATACGCCGGAAGCCCAAGGTTATATGAATTCATTTTAAAAACTGAATCTAATACAAGAGTAGAAATATGGCGTTTAGCCCTTGACGAACCTTGAATTAAAATACCTGCATTAATATCTGAACTAATAATATCATTGATTTCTTTGTTTTCGGGGGCTTTTCTTAGCCCCCTGTCAATAATGTTTTGTAATAGAGTAGCCAAAACAAAAAATATAATTACAAATGCTATTACTTTTAGTACGAATATTTTCATGTTAAAATTGAAAGTAAATAAACTGCCTGTTTTCAAATACTCCGAAAAATATAATAGCTACTAGTAGGCTTAAATAAACTGCCCATCGGAAGTAAATGGATTTTGCTTTGAAATAAGCAACAATATTTACTCTCGACTGCAAAATATGAACACATTCCAGAAGTAAAATTGTTGCGAAGCACAAAATTAATTCGTCTTTGCTGATTCCAATGTATTCAATAATGTGGTGATGTTGTAGAATAAGATACGGCAAGCCGGTTATAATATGTGTGGCTATGTACCATGCGACCTTTATATTATCGGCTCTGAAAAATATCCAGGCAAAACAGACTAGGGTAAAGGTTACTAAGGACGACAGTAGGGGGATTTTATCAAGCCCTGTCTTTTCACGTAGTTTTTTGGTGACAATACCAAATACAAGATAAAAGCCATGTAGTGCGCCCCAAATAATAAATGTCCAGTTGGCACCATGCCATAAACCACTTACAAGAAAGACAATAAATAGATTTAATAACCACCTGGGTATAGTTACCCTATTACCACCCAGCGATATATATAAATAATCTCTAAACCAGGAAGAGAGTGAAATGTGCCACCTCTTCCAAAATTCGCTAACCGATTGAGAGTGATAAGGCTTATCGAAATTTTTCATGAGTTTAAAACCCATTACCCTAGCTGCACCAATTGCAATATCTGAATATGCTGAAAAATCACAAAATATTTGAAACGCGAAGAAAACAGTAGCAATAATAAGGCTAAAACTATTATATGATTGAGGCTGCGCATATACAAAGCCGACTGGTATAGCAAGCCTATCAGCAATTACAACTTTTTTAAAAATACCCCAGGCCATTAACCTTAATCCATCTGTAACACGGTTGTAATCAAAATCAAATTTTTCACGAAACTGATGCAGTAAATTCTGCGGCCTTTCAATAGGTCCCGCAACAAGTTGAGGGTAAAACATTACGTACAGGGAGTAAATGCCAAAGTGACGTTCAGCTTTTTGATTTCCACGGTACACTTCTATAGTGTAACTCATTGCCTGGAAGGTGTGGAATGATAAACCAATGGGGAGTAATATATTCAAATAAGGGATAGGCTTATCCATCCCAAATCCGTGCAAAAGGAAGTTAAGGTTTTCGCTAATGAAATTATAATATTTAAAAATGGCTAAAACACCAATATTGGCAATTAGACTAAAGACCAGAAACGTTTTTTTTCGTTTTCCTACAGACTTTTCAATATATAAGCCCGCGAAATAATCTATTATGATAGTAAATCCTAGAATAAGTATATAAATAGGTATAAAAGCCATATAAAAATAACAACTGGCAGTCAAAAGCAAAATCCATCGTTGTTTATATGGTAACAAAAAATATAGGCTGGTTACTATAATAAAAAAAGCTAAAAACTGAAATGAATTGAAGAGCATTACAATAATAAAAAAGGAAATAAATCAGAAAATCTATCTAACGCAAATATACCTATCGAAACATAACCTTAATCTCGGTCTCAGCCTTAACCTAAATTGTATACACCAAAACGTAATTATTTATTTTCTGGCATAAAAGCTTGTATGTAGTAGTAATGCCATCTTTATTAATGGTGCCTTGCAGCTCGCCTTTATCGCCCAGTGTATAACGCGATACCGATAAATTCTGCTTAAAGGAAAGCATGCCTTCGGTATTTGTTTTATACAATACTTCTTTAGCTGCCCATATCACACAAAGCTGTTCGGTAAGGGTATCCTGGTTTAAGTAAGCCATTTCGGTATCGCTAACAAAGCGGTGTGCAATCTTATTTATTTTAGGGTGTATCTCTTCCACATCAATACCCGGATGAATAGAATTATGTAGTGCAATGGCAGCCAACTTGCCTGAGTGGCTTATAGAAATATGTTCGTTAAGGCCCGGTAAAAATGGTTTACCATTTTCTTTGTAGGCTATAGCAGGGCGTGGTGAAATAAATTCTCCTAATAATGCCCTTATGGCCAGCCATTGCAAACCCCTTCCCTCGTTCTTAAATGAAGCCAATACTTGTTTTTCTTCAGCACTTAATGCAGCCTTTTGTATAAGCTGGTCCTGTGTTTCAGTTATTTCCCATACCCCTGCCGAAAGGCCACCGGGATTGTTTATTTTAAGAATTGCAGGCATGTAACTTGTATTAAGTTCTAATTTCTTAACTTTGAAACCTATTTAAAAAAACATATTAGCCATGAGTCAACAAACCAAAGAAAAAGTATTGGATTACAAAGTAAAAGATATTTCACTTGCCGAATGGGGCAGAAAGGAAATAAAACTTGCCGAAGTTGAAATGCCCGGCCTTATGGCACTGCGCACCGAATACGGAAAACAGAAGCCTTTAAAGGGTGCCCGCGTTGCAGGCTGCCTGCATATGACCATACAAACCGCTGTGCTTATTGAGACCCTGGTTGAACTGGGTGCTGAAGTACAATGGTCGTCGTGCAATATATTTTCGACACAAGACCATGCTGCTGCTGCTATTGCTGCTGCAGGCATACCGGTGTTTGCCTGGAAAGGTATGACTGAAGCTGAATACGAATGGTGTATTGAACAAACACTTTACTTTGGTAAAGACCGCCAGCCCCTGAACATGATATTGGACGATGGTGGTGACCTTACCAATGTGGTATTAGATAAAAACCCTGAGCTTGTTGCCAACATACGTGGTATCAGCGAAGAAACAACTACAGGCGTACACCGCTTATATGAGCGTTTCCATAAGGGCACATTACCTATGCCTTGCTTTAACGTAAATGATTCGGTTACCAAATCGAAGTTCGATAATAAATATGGCTGCCGCGAATCGTTAGTTGATGCTATACGCCGTGCAACCGACCTTATGCTTGCCGGTAAAGTGGCTGTAGTTGCGGGTTATGGCGACGTAGGTAAAGGTTCAGCACAAGCGCTTAAGAACTCTCACATGCGTGTTATAGTAACCGAAATAGATCCTATTTGCGCATTGCAAGCGGCTATGGAAGGTTATGAAGTGCGTAAAATGGATGATGTTATCGGACTTGCTGATATTGTAGTAACAACTACAGGTAACGATGGTATTATTGTTGGGAAACACTTCAAGGCTCTTAAACACAATGCCATTGTTTGTAATATCGGCCACTTCGATACCGAAATTGATATGTCTTGGCTCAACCAGAACTACGGTAAAACAAAAGATACCATTAAGCCACAAGTAGATAAGTATACCATTGACGGTAAGGATTTCCTTGTGCTTGCTGAAGGCCGTTTGGTTAACTTAGGTTGTGCAATGGGCCACCCTTCGTATGTTATGTCGGCATCGTTTACCAATCAGGTGCTTGCACAAATTGAATTATGGGCTAACCATAAAAACTACGAGAATAAAGTTTACACCTTGCCTAAATTTTTAGATGAGAAAGTAGCACGCCTGCACCTTGCTAAAGTAGGAGCAGAGATTGATACATTAACTCCTGAACAGGCTAAATATATTGGCGTAAAAGTTGAAGGCCCTTACAAGCCTGAGTACTACAGGTACTAAGCTTCATTTGTTTTTTTTTAGAAAAAGCCCTGCACTATTGCAGGGCTTTTTTGTTTTATTAATGCGCAAGTTTTTTTAATAATCTGCATCTAAAAGGATAGTCTAAAATCGATTTTGGAAGGTAATTGTTAATTCAGTTTTATTTATTTATTCACTCCTGTTTTCGTTTCGTTTTTTTTATATTTTTGGAACTATTAATTTATCGTTGCATGAAACACAAATTACTATTGCTTGCTTTTTTAGCTTCTACTGCTGCATTGCAGGCGCAGAACGTAGGTATTAACACAACAGGGGCAAGGCCCGATACCTCAACCATACTCGACTTGAATACAGGTAATAGCGGCCATGCCGGCTTTTTACCTGAACAGGTTGCGTTACAATCTGCTTCTGATGCAGCAACTATATTTATGCCTGCAAATGGGCTTTTTGTTTACAATACAGGTACCGGCGGCCTCACTCCTGCGGGCTATTATTATAACAGCGGTACATCTGGTTCACCTAACTGGGTAAAGCTTTTAACGGGTGTTGGTGGTGGTAGTGGCTGGTCTCTGACGGGTAATGCAGGTACTAACGCTACCAGTAATTTTATTGGAACAACCGATGGCAATGCATTACAGTTTATTGTAAATAATTTGCAAAGCGGCTGGATAGATTATACATCTCCTTACAACTCATTTTTTGGTTATGGCTCAGGCTTGCAAATGACCTTGTATGGCAGCGGCGGAAATAGTAATACAGGTGTAGGTTATGAGGCGCTTGATTCGACTACAGCAACCAATAATACTGCTATTGGTGCACTTGCACTTTATGGCGACTTAGGTGGATATAATAATACGGCAGGTGGCGCACAAGCATTACAACACACAAGCGTTGGTAATGCCAATACCAGTTTCGGCGCGCAATCATCGGTGGCCAATACTACCGGTGGTGCCAATACTGCTATGGGTTACCAGGCATTGCAAAATAGTGTTAATGGTAATTACAATACCGCAATTGGTAATGCAGCGCTTTTTACTGAAACTGCTGCCAGTAGCAATACCGCTTTGGGTTTTGATGCGGGATATAATAATACATCGAGTTTGAATGTTTTTGTTGGCGACAGCGCCGGCTATAATAATACCAGTGGAACACAAAATACATTTGTCGGCTACCAGGCCGGAGCAGTACCAGTGTATGCTGCAGTTAACAACAGTATCTTTTTAGGATTCCGATCAGGAGTAGGTGCTGCCACTGCTTCAAGCAATACCATATATTTGGGTAACAGCAGTACCACAACTTTGTTTTCAGCTGCTCCTGCAATAAATTCATATAGCGACAGGAGAATAAAAGACAATGTGCAAGAAAATGTTCCTGGCCTTGCATTTATTACCAAACTGCATCCTGTTACTTACCATATTAATATTGATAAAGAGAATAAAATATTAGGGGTTAAGGATGATAAAGACTTTAAAGGTAAATACGATATAGAAAAAATTACCCAAAGTGGTTTCATCGCCCAGGATGTTGAAGCAGCAGCTAATGCATGCGGTTATAATTTTTGCGGTGTGGTAAAGCCTGAAACTAAAGATGGGCTTTATAGTTTAGGTTATACCTATTTTATTATGCCACTGGTAAAAGCTGTGCAGGAGCAACAGCAAATGATAGATAGCCTGAAAACAGCTAACAATGCTATGTCGAAAGAAGAAAAAGATTTGAAAACAGCTAATGCATCATTACAAACAGCTGAAACTAAAAACGAAAAGGATATAGCAGAGTTGCGCAAGCTTGTTTACATACTGACTGAGAAAGCTGAAGCTACCGATACTAAAAAATAATTGCAGGCAAACAATATTTATAGAGTGAAAAACAAAAAAATACTCTTCTTTTTAGTTGGATGTTTGCTAAGCATAACCGGCTTTTCGCAAAAGAGCAATCTGGTTGTGCTTAATGGCGCTAATGTTGTGCTGAATGGAGGCCAGCAAGGCGCGAATCTTTACTTTGTTGTAAACCAGCCAAGTCCATTGGGTATTATGCGTACCTATGGAGGACAGATAACCTCAGAGAGTCAGTTCAATTATATTTTGTGGAACTCTGTTAATGATACAGGCAGTTATGTTTTCCCGTTTGGTGCAGGAAACCCCGCAAGTTATATCCCTTTTACTTTTCATAAAAAAAGCAATTTCGGTTCTAATGTCAAAGCATCTACCTGGCAAACTGACCAGCAGAACTCTCCTCACCCTTCAACTACAGATGTTGGGCCGGTTACAAACATGACCGGATCTAGTGATTCAGTAAACCTTGCCTTAGATCGTTTTTGGGATATTCAAACCAATGCGCCTGTAATTGCTGATATTACATTTTCGTACCGATCTGTTGAGAATACAACTACAAACCCTACCGGCCCTGTAATGGCTGAGCATTGGAACGGAACATCCTGGGGGCCACCTGTAGGACCGGGTAATCCGGGTGTTGCATCAGGTGTGGGCACCGTAGGCCCTATCATTGGCCAATCAAATTTTTCACCATGGATGCTTGTTCTTAATCAATTGCAAGCTACTATTATGCATTCGAGTAATGTAGTGTGTTATGGCGGTTGCAATGGCTCTGCTTCGGTAAATGCATCTGGTGGGGCAGGCGGATATACTTATTCGTGGAGCCCCAGCGGACAAACAAGTCCAACAGCTTATGGACTTTGTGCCGGATTAAATACATGTACAGTTACCGATGCAGCTAACAATACAGTTATAGATACTATTACAATCAGCCAGCCTCCGCCAATGATAATACATACCGGAAGCTTTACTACCATGTGTGCCAATGGCTCTGTAGATTTAACTGCTAATGTAACCGGTGGTACGGGCCCTTTTTTATATAGCTGGACTCCCGGCAATTTAACTTCTCAAAGCCCCCGGGTTAATCCTTCGAGTACTACTACCTATACCATTAATGTTACTGATGGAAATAGTTGTAATACAGGGAATGTAGAGATAGTGTTTGTAAACCCTTTACCGGTAGTGAGTGTAACGGGCAATATAATGGGAGGTACTACTATATGCGCGGGTATGCATGATACATTGGTTGCCAATATTACAGGTACAAAACCTTATACCTATTATTGGACTACTACAGGTTCAGTAAACGAT
>JABDCA010000003.1 GCA_013288345.1 Bacteroidota bacterium
CAAGCCGAGGTTAACATTAAAAAGAATGATAGCAGCAAGGTAATAACCCTGAACTTATTATGCGAGAAGCTATACAAGGCAGGGCAGGCAGAAAAAGCGCTGGAGATTGGCATAGATGCCTTAGATCTTGCAGCTAAGTTATCATACACACGTGGCGAAGCGGATGCGTTTAGAAGTGTGGGGATGATATACTATGTTCAGTTAAAATATACTGATGCACTACGAAACTATACACTTGCCTACAAGGCATACGAGCTGCTGAAAGATACCTTTGATATGGGTTTTATGGCCACACGCAAGGGCCTGGTGTATTTCCGGCAGGCCAATTACCCGCTGGCTTTGCAGGAAGATTTCCTTTCGCTTAAGCTACGCGAGGCTGTAAAAGATTCAGCCGGAATGACATCTACCTATATAAACCTGGGTAATGTTAACTCAGAACAGGCTAATTATACCGAAGCCCTTAAGTACGAGAACATGGCGCTGACCCTGAGCATACGCCTGAAACGCAAAATGAACGAATCGGCTTGCTGCATCAATATTGGCGGAATTGAAGTATACCTGAAAGAATACCAGAAGGCGCTCGATAATTTCAAAAAAGCGCTTGTTATGGGTGCCGAGCTGAAAGATGACGAAGGCATAGCTATAACATACAGCGATATTGGTGAGGTGTTTCACGATATGAATAAAGATGATTCAGCCATGGTGTACTATACACGTTCGTTGTTGATGAAGCATAAGATCGGGTATAAACGCGGTTTTGAGTCTTCGTATATTGAGATGTCGTATATGTATAATGCCCATAAGCAGTTTTTATTGGCCCGTATTTATGCCGATAGCGCACTAAAGGCATCTATGAAAACAGGTAGTATTAACTACATAAGTATGGCCTATGCTGAACTGGCACATGCCGATAGTAGCCTGGGTAACTTTAAGCTGGCCTTTGAAGAGTATGTGCATTCAGTATCATGGAAGGACAGTTTGACAAACCAGGAGAATACCAAAAAAAGTGTGCAGGCTGCGATGAATTATGAGTTTGATAAAAAACAAGCCATTGAAAAAGCGCAGCAGGATAATAAAGATGCTATTGCCGAACAGGACAGGAAGAAACAGATGATAGTGCGCAATTCGTTTATTGCAGGCTTTTTGCTGATGATAGCGTTGGCGTTTTTCATTTTCAGGGGCTTAAGGCAAAAGCAAAAAGCCAATGAAATTATTACCCGCCAAAAGGAAGAGGTAGAGAAACAAAAACTGGTGGTAGAAGAACAAAAGGCAAAGGTAGAGGAGCAAAATGTATTTATTGAACACCAAAAATCTATTGTAGAAGAAAAGAACAAAGATATAACCGATAGCATACGCTATGCATCGCGCATACAGCAGGCATTGCTTACCACCGAAGATTATATTGGCAAGCACGTAAAAGAATATTTTATTCTGTTTAAACCGCGCGATATTGTCAGCGGCGATTTTTACTGGGCCTTTAAAACCCCCGAACTGCAAGCGGGTGGCGATAACGGAAATAGCGGGCACGGAACAACCGGCGCTGCATTAGCTCCGTCGTTAAAAGAAAAAGCAATAGCATTTAAAAAGCGATCGACCGAAGCAGAGAAAATTGCATGGCATTTGCTAAAGGCTAATTCTGCCGGGTTTAATATTATAAGGCAACATGTTTTAGGGCAGTATATAGCCGACTTTGTGCATGTTCAAACAAAAACCATTATAGAAATTGATGGCGATGTGCAGGATTATTCAAAGGAAGAAGAAGCACAAAGGGCAGCATGGCTTGCAGATATGGGCTATGAGGTGCTGCGTTATAAGAGTGATGAAGTAGTTGGTAGCTCGTTGAAGTTTTTAGATAGTGTAGTAGCCAAACTACAGGACAAGGCGCTGAAAGCTTTTCCTGATGGCAATGATACAACAGGGGCATTTTGTATTGCCTGCTGCGATTGTACAGGCCATGGTGTACCGGGTGCCTTTATGAGCCTGCTCAATATATCTATGCTGAACGAAACTGTGGTGGAGCGGGAGATACAAAGGCCGGACCTGGTATTGAACGATGTACGCGATAATATTATTAAGGCCCTTAACCCCGAAAAGGTAGATACCGAAAGCCAGGATGGTATGGATTGTTCGCTGGTTACATTCGATTTTAAAAATGGCATAATGCAGGCCGCCTGTGCCAATAACCCTGTGTGGATAATACGGAATGGAGAGCGTCACACTGAGCCTGTCGAAGTGTCTACCTTACCTATAGATGGGCTTCGACAAGCTCAGCCTGACAATTTCTTCGAAATTGCCCCCGACAAAATGCCTGTAGGCATACAGCATGGCGAGCAAAAGCCATTTACCCTGCACAACGCAAAAATAAGTAAAGGCGATTGCATATATTTGTTTACCGATGGCTATGCTGACCAGTTTGGCGGGCCTAAAGGAAAGAAGTTCAAGTACAAAACCCTGCAGGAATTGATAATGAACAATGCGCAATTACCAATGAAGGAGCAGAAGACTATTTTAAATAAAACATTTGAAGATTGGAAGGGCGGATTAGAGCAGGTGGATGATGTATTAATAATAGGAGTTAGAATTTAATAAAATGGACAAGGGACAATTGACAAGGGACAATTTTGAAAAACAGGAAAGAGTTTCTGTGCGATTTAACTGCCCACTGTCTATTATCAACTGTCAATTGTTGGTTTTGCTTTTCACTTTTAGTTTTTCACTTTGTTCAGCTCAAAAAGCAACTATCGATTCTATTACTCATGTTTTAAAAACAGAACTTAAAGACGACAGCAATAAAGTAAATACGTTAAATGCCCTGAGTGGTAAGCTTTGGCGTATGGATAAGTACGATACTGCCATTATATGTGCTAACAATGCCCGCACACTTGCAGAGAAGATTGATTTTAAAAGGGGAATTATAAAAGCATGGCGCAACTGCGGTTCGGCATATTATAACCAGGGAAATTATTTTAAATCGCTCGAAAGCTATACCAAATCATTGGCGCTTAGCCAGCAGATCGGCGATCAAGCCAGTACAGCTCTTGACCTGGGAGGTGTAGCACGCGTTCAGTATATACAGGGTAATTACCCTAATGCAATGGACTATTATCTGAAGGCATTGACTATAAACCAAAAACTTGGCGATAAAGATGCTATTGCCAGCAACTATGGCAATATGGCTAATATTTATAATTCACAAGCCAATTACGATCTGGCCATTGAATACCATAAAAAAGCAATAGATATTTATACGGAAACAGGTAATAAAAACGGAATAAAAAGAGGTTTTGAAAACATATCAATCTTGTACAGGGACGAAAAAAAATTCCCTGAAGCCATAGACTATGAAGCTAAAGCATTGCAGGTCTGTCGTGATATGAAAAGCGAAAAGAATATAGCAACCGCTTATAATAATATGGGGGAGGTATATAATAAGCAGGGTAATTACTCAATGGCCATGATATATTACGATAGCGCCATTAATCTTAACCGTAAAAATGGCAATATAAAAAGTGTGAGCATAAACCTTGTTAACCAGGGTGAAGTATACAGACTGCAAGGTAATTACCCTAAAGCGTTGCAGTATGATAATGAGGCGCTTGCTATAAGACGACAGTTGGGTGATAAAAGTACCCTGGCTTATGCCTATGATGATATTGGTGAAATATATATACAGGAAAAAAAATATGACATAGGCCGGAAATATACCGATTCAAGTATTATGTTTTCGAAGGCCATTGGTGAAAAATTTTTGGTGAAGGATGGCTACCACGACCTTGTTGAAATAGACAGCGGTGTGGCTGATTACAAAACAGCTTTTGAAGATTATAAGAAATATGTTGCCTATAGCGATAGCCTGCTGAATGATGCCAACACCCAAAAAACAGTGCAGGCTGAGATGAATTACGACTTTAACCAAAAGCAGGCAGCCGAAAAAGCCGACCAGGATAAAAAAGATGCCATTGCCGAACAAGACCGTAAAAGGCAGGCCATAATACTATACTCGGTGCTGGCAGGGTTTTTACTGTTAATGGCGCTTACCTTCTTTATATTTCGCGGGCTCAGGCAAAACCAAAAAGCCAACCGTATAATTACAAAGCAGAAAGAAGAAGTGGAGCAACAGAAAGCCATGGTGGATGAAAAGAACAAGGAAATATTAGATTCTATTAATTATGCCAAGCGCCTGCAAGATGCTATTCTTCCTCCGCTTGCACTCATCAAGCAGCACTTGCCGGAATCGTTTGTGTTATATAAGCCCAAAGATATTGTTGCCGGAGATTTTTACTGGATGGAAGTAGTTAAAGCCCCATCGGGTGATATTGTTTTAATTGCCGCATGCGATTGTACAGGCCATGGCGTACCGGGTGCATTGGTAAGTGTGGTTTGTAGTAATGCACTTAACCGCACCGTAAAGGAATTTAAAATAACGCAGCCGGGTAAAATATTAGATAAGGTACGCGAACTGGTGTTAGAGACATTCGAGAAGAGTGAAAGCAATGTGCAGGATGGTATGGATATATCGTTGTGCTGCCTCAATACCAAAACCGGCGAAGCACAATGGAGTGGGGCCTATAATTCGTTGTGGTATGTGCAAAACAACGAACTGAAAGAAATAGATGCCGACAAGCAACCTATAGGAAAGAATGACAGGCCTGTACCATTCAATACACATAATGTAAAATTTGAAAAAGGCGATATACTCTATTTGTTTACCGATGGTTATGCCGACCAGTTTGGTGGGCCTAAGGGCAAAAAGTTCAAATACAAAACCCTGCAGCAATTGATAATGGACAATGTTCATTTAACAATGCCGGAACAAGAAACCATTTTAAATAAAACCATTGAAGACTGGAAAGGCGGCCTGGAGCAGGTAGATGACGTGCTTATAATGGGAATACGAGTTTAATACAGTTTATAAAGTTCATAAAGTTTTTAAAGTTCATCAAGTTTATAAAGTAGAAGCTATTTACTGCTTTATAAACTTTCTACTTTACGAACTTTTAACTTATAGGTAACATTGGCTCCCTTAAACAAGCCTACTTTTATTTTTCCTTAAAACCCTTGGAAATATGAAAGCAAGAGTACTTACCCTGGCATTGGCATTATGTTTAACCTTCGCAGCAAAAGCGCAATACCCAAACGTTACTTTATATAATATACAATACACTACAGTAGCTAATGGCAATTCGCCTTATATGAACCAATTTGTAAATACAGGTGGCATTGTAACCGCATCGTATGGCTCGGGCTATTATGTGCAAACTACCCGCGCAAACCAATGGGCAGGTGTAAATGTGTACGATAAAACGCATGCACCGGCAGTGGGCGACAGCATTACATTTACCGGCGAGGTAATTGAATATTATAGCGAAACCGAAATGCAGACCATTACCAATTACGTAACAGTAAGTACCGGCAACCAGGCATTAACTCCGCCTACTGTTGTAGGGTTCGATTCTATACAACAGGAAAAATACGAAGGCATGCTGGTAAAGATAAAGGATGCTACCTGTGTACGTTATAATGCTCCCAAGGCATGGTATGTGTTTACCGATTCTACCATGACAAAAGGTAAAAGTAGCCTCGATACTGTCGATAACATAAATTATACTTACCCTTACTCCAAAGGCAAAAACTACAGTGTAACAGGCTGTGTGCACTTCGAATATGCCAACTGGATTGAGCCACGTAATAAACTCGATATTGATTCAATTAACGTTACTGCAGTCGGTATTGCTAATTACGTGAATGATCTTGCTGATATTAATGTATATCCTAATCCCAGTAATGGTGTATTTACAGTTTCTGTTAATGCACTTGCAAATGAAAAGAATACCGGCATTACACTTACCGATATTACGGGCCGCATAATTTATACTGAGCAGTTAGATATAAATGCCGGAACACATACTTTGCCTATTAATGCCGGTACCCTTGCAAAAGGATGTTACTTTTTGCAGTTAAGCAACGCCCAATACAGTGCGGTTAAAAAAGTGATTATTAATTAAGATACCTCTGATTGGTTTTAATTCAATTAAAAATTATTCCAAAGGCATCCCTCTGGGAAGAATGACGAATTAGAAATAGAAAACTCGGCGCACCTCTGCGTGTTTTTCTCTCTGCGTACTCTGCGGTAAAGGTGTTGAATGTAAATTCTGTTTTTTATTATCAAATCTTCAAATCTCCCAATCATCAAATTACTATTTCAAACAATACCAACGATAGGGTAGAGTAGTGCTTGGGCAAACCTTTGGCATCTTTATCTAACTGGCGGTGCCCGGCTATTTTAAAGCCACACTTTATGTAATAGTCGCCCAGGTTTTTATTGTCGGCCCAGGTATCCATTCGTATATACTTACGGTCCGTTTCTTTGCAATGCGCTTTTGCCCAGTCAATAATAACTTTGGTAAGGCTGCGGCCTTTAAATTTTGGGTTTGTAGCAATGCGGTGTATGTAAATCGAAAACTCGTTATCGTCCTTGCCCCATAACAGTGGATCATTGTAAAAGATTGAAAATATACAAGCCACTTCTCCCTCTTCCACAATTTTCCAGTGACGTTTTTCCTCTATCTCGGTTGCTATCAGCTCCCTGTCGAACTCTTTCCACAGGTTATAGCCATTCTTGCGCTGGTATTCGGTTGCAAGTTGGTATAGTTCAAAAATCGTTTCTGTATCTTCTGGGGTGCTGTTAAGTATTTTCATTTGTTCTCTTTTCTCTAAACAATTATTTTCTATTCAAATTTGGGCGTTCCCCCATGCTGCGCAAGGGGGCGGGCTATACGCTGCAAGTCCTAGCTGCGCTGTGGGCTTTCCGCTACAACGGCGAAGCCCTCATGAGTTCCGTAGAAAACAATAGAGATGCGAATAATCCCTAACGCAAACCACCATTCGTAATTCGTAATTTTTAATTCGTAATTAAAATTCTGTCGTTAATGGTATTAGGCTGAGAGATAACAAGGAACTCAAGCTCGTGCAGGGTTTCGTTAGCAATAAAATGCTTTGTACCCGCAGCAATTAAAATACCCATATGTGCCCCTATGGTATCAGTTTCATTATCGCAATGAAAGGTAGCAACGCCTTTTAAAATGAAAAAATACTGCTGTGCATTTTTATGGAAGTGCAATTGCTCTTTGGTACCCGGTGGCATGCTCTCCTGCTTTACCGATAAGCCAGCAGTATCAGCCAATACCCAGCTATTGCAGTTTTCTCCCCAGGTATAATGTTGTGCGTTGTCTTTGTTTGTTATCATAATTTTAAGTTGATGATTTGAAAATTTGGTAATTTGATGATGAAAAGACTTTATAATGTATGGTTATTAATTTTCAGATCTTCAAATTGCCAAACCATCAAATCGCTTCTCCATTTTAATATTAGCCCTCTGAAACTCTGAAGTACCCAAAGGTATTTCTGTAAAACCAAGTTTGTAATACAATTGTATGGCCGCAGCAGAGCCTTCCTTGTTCGAGAATAGTATCAATGTTTTGGCGCCAAACTCTTTCATGCTTTGCACCGAATATTCACCCAGCAGCTTGCCTATTTTCAGTCCTCGGTATTTTTCGTCTACTGCCATTTTTATCATTTCATATACTCCTTCGCCCATGTTCAGGTAAGCAACGGTACCCACTACATAGCCATTATGCAGGGCAATATATATACGTCCACCGCCCTTTAGTACATATCCATCCGGGTCGTTGACCGTTTTCAGGTCTTCTTCTTCCATTATGTACTTACGGGTTATCCACTGCTCGTT
This sequence comes from Bacteroidota bacterium, assembly GCA_013288345.1. Classification (GTDB taxonomy): domain Bacteria; phylum Bacteroidota; class Bacteroidia; order JABEUT01; family JABEUT01; genus JABEUT01. The sequence goes on from JABDCA010000003.1 coordinate 7,748, forward strand.
AATTTCTTTAAACCGCTGTTGGTGCTCGGGTAGGTAGTCTACTATTTCGATTGTTGTTTCCATGGTTTTTATTTCGTTATTGGATATTCCTTGTTCGATATTCGATATTCTTTTTTCCTGGCTTTGGCACAACGGCGAAGCCCTCATGAGATCCAAAATAAATGAGCGCGTCACGAATAATTCTGTGCATCTATGTGTCATTTTCTATCATCGTTACTCTTCACCTCACGTGCCTAAGCTCTTTCTTTTGTTTTTATTTCATTATTCGAAATTCGGAGTTCGATATTGGATATTCTCTTGTTCTCATTTTCAAATCTTCAAATTACCAAATCATCAAATTGTATTCAGTTTCATTATTTTCTGAGTCCTTTTCAATACATCCATTTCTTTAGGCGCTTTTTTATCTTCGAAGCCGAGTTTGTAATACAGGCGGTGTGCTTCTTTTAAATCGTTGGTGGTTTGCAGCCATAGCTCGGTGGCTTTGTTTTCTTTGCAACGTGTTATGCAACGCTCTATCAGTTTGGTGGCAATACCCAGCTTCCGTACTTCAGGGTTTATATACAGCTTGCAAAACTCAAACTTATCATCGTTCAGCCTTTTGAGTGCCACACAACCCACGACTGTATTTTTATAGATGGCGTAAAACACAAAACCTCCATTGCTTAAGTAAGCCTCTTCAGGGTTCTTTAATGCATATTCATCTTCTTTCTCCAGCTTGCCGTTTAGCATGCCCAGTAACCAGTTGCCGGCTAAATTGTAAAAATGCTTTTTCAGCGATGGCTTAAAATCTACCACCTGCACAGGGTTGTAATCGTTCACATCGCGAATGCGGTCGGGTAGGGGTTTTATTTCAATATCGCGTTCAATACGGCTTACTATGTTTATCAGGTCGGGGTGGCCGCCTGTAAGTAATTGCTCTAATGCTTTCGATATAGATTGCCATATAGGCTCAAGCTTGGTATATAGTTTTTTGCCCTGTGCCGTAAGCACAACATGTTTCGAACGGGCATCGGCAGGATTGGCAGTAATTTTTGCCAGACCATGTTCCTGCAACTCGCGCACAATGTTCTTAACTGTAATATGGGTAAAGCCTATAGCCGCCGAAATATCCTGCATGGTTAAAGGCTCGCTGCTTTGCAATAGGGTGTAGTAGGTGGCAAACCAGCTTGCTTTAAAATCAATTCCGCGTTCGCTGTACATCTTGTCGCCTTCGGTTTGTAGCTTTTCGCCTATGCGCCGAAACCGTGTTGCGCCTGCCAGGAAGCCTAATTTCGATACTGTGTCTACCATGCTATTATGAAATATGTTTTGCAAATATATGAAAGTAGTTTCATAAAACAAGTGAAAAATTAAAAACTAAAAGTTAAAAGTGTTGGAAGCAAGTGGCGTTTTGCCCCCTTCCCCCTAAAGGGGGTATAAAGCGTTTGTTATTAAAAGCCCCTTTAGGGGTTTGGGGTAATGAGTAATTAAGAATCGTAAAACAAGAACGCCATGGCAGTTCGCGTTAGGGATAGAAGCGGAAAGCCCACAGCGTAGCGAGGACTTATAGCGGATAGCCCGACCCGACGTGAGGAGGGGAACGCCCAAGGTAAGTTTAAAATGAAAAACTAAAAATGAAAAACGTCATGTTGAGCCTGTCGAAACATATTCGAAACATTTCGACAAGCTCAATGTGACATATAAAAAAAGAGGGGATGGCGTAACCTCACTCAAACCATCCCCCCAACAGCTCGCCCGGACAGTAATCCGGTACGAGACCAAACCGGGAGCGGGCGCTCCCTCTATATTTTAATTCAGCTGAAACTTAACCGGTATGTTTAGCTGTACCCTTACAGGGTGTCCATTTTGCTGGCCGGGTTCCCATTTGGGCATTTTCTTTAATCCTTCTAATGTTGTTTCGCTTAGCTTATCTGCCCCGGGTATGCCACGTAATATTTTAATGTTGCTTACTGAGCCATCGGCCTCAATAACAAAGCTGGCATACACCACACCCTGGTTACCCATTTCGCGTTGCTGGGTCGGGAAGTCTACATTCTTACCCAGGAAGTCAGCCAAATCGCCATTGAACTTAGGCATGATAGGAGCCCACATTACAGGTTGTGCCGGCAGAGCAGAAGGCCCCGGGTCGACTGGCAGAGTGGGTGGCTGTACCGGAGCATCGCCGGGTACAGTAGTAGAACCAACGCGTGTATCGTTTTGTTTTTTTGCTGTATTAGCGCTGTCTACCTGGTTAGGATCGGTGGTTATTATAGGTGGAAGATCGGTAGTTTGAGGTGGTGGAGGTGTATTGGTTACCGGTGGGTGTGGTACAGGTGGTTTTGGTTTGGGTGGAGTAGGCGGAGTGTAGTTATCAATAACTACTGTAACGCTATCTACCGGTGTAATATTTACAACAGGCCCAGGACCGGGGAAAAGTTTTTTTATGAGCATGGGTGTACCGGTACCTACAATAATGGTAGATAAGGTAAGAAGCAAGCCCATTAAAAGTGCGTAATTGTAACGTTGCCTTACGTAAAAGGCGCCATAAGCTTTATGCCTGCCTTCAAACACTATTTCGTTGCGGCCAAGGCTGGTTACATCGTCCCAGCTTCCTGATGATTTGTGTCCCATGGTTGTTTGAATTTAAAGTTGGGAAGCTTTGTTGCATGCGCGATGTTTTGATAGTATAACGCTGCTTCTTTTCATTTATTGTTCGGGGGTTATTTAATTAGTAATTAACAATTAGTAATTAGTAATGAAATACTCTGTGAAACTCCGTGTTCTCTGTATCTCTGTGTTGGAAATTAAAACGTCATGTTGAGCTTGTCGAAACATCTTCCGCTTATTTAACCTATAATGCAGCAACCCTTAAAAAGATACAGGAAATAATTATGAATGGTAAATTTTGAATTGTGATTGAGCACACGTTCGTCATTGCGAATATTTTACCGCAGAGAACGCAGGGAGAAAGGCGCGCAGAGTACGCTGAGGTCAAATGAATTAAACTCGGTCAATTTTTTATTGTTGCACAAAAACAACTTTCCCGCTGTTGCCATTGGCGCCGTTATCGCCTGCAAAGCCGTCGTGGCCATCGCGGCCTCTGCTACCCGGCGGGTTACCTGCCCCACCACTGCCACCTTCTCCGCCTTTACCTGCAAGTCCGCCTTGCCCGCCTGCACCGGGTATACTGGTAGCGGTAATTAAATTTATAAATGGTTTTGCTGCTGCGTTATACATCACTGTAATGTTTCCTCCATCGTACCCATCATCGCCATTGGTGCCATTGCCACCATCATCGCCGTTGCCGCCATCACCACCGGGGCCTTGTGTGGTTATAGTGTTTGTACTTGTAGTGCCATCGGCATTGGTGGTTGTTTCGGTATAGGTGCTTAATGCTCCGTCGGAACCTCTCATGCCACCTGCAGCAATAAACCCATTTGTACCATCCAGTCCATTGGCACCGCTGCTGCTAATGTGTATAGAGCCACCGGCAGTATTAATTATATAATCGTACATTTTTTTGCCAATACTATCACCAACATGTATGCGCATTAGTTTGGCATGTATAATGCTATCGTCGTACACATTGGCTAAAACCTTCAGGCTATGGCCGTTGCTGTATGACCCTATATTGCATTGGTAGCTTGCAACATAATCGAGTACAATTTGCAGGGTGTCGGCTATAGCAGTGTGTTTGCGGAGCACTGCAATAAGTTGCACTTTATCGTTGATGATTTTAACAGGATCATTATCTATCTTCAAATCGCCCTTCGATTTTGAAATGTGGCTACCCTCGGGTGCAAACACAAAGTCCTGCAGGTTTTTTGAAGCCGGAGCCCACTTTTCTATCACGGCTTTATTGTCGTAGATTGTTTTTATACCAAACTGCACATGGTTGCCCGGCGCTTTCGAAAACTTGCCTTTGGTAAGTATTTTTATGCCCGTTTCATAATCGTACGGAATTTTTGCGGTAAGCAAAAACTTGTCCTTGCCACCCAGCAGCCATTTGCGGGTATATACCTTCACGGTAATAGAATCATTCTTTTTATAAGAGGTATCGCCGGTAATTTTAAGTTTCCCACCGGCAAATGATCCGCCTGTTACTTCAACCCTGAATTTTGTCCAACCATAGTTGCCATGTAAAAGGCCTCTTGTATAAACTGCTTCTCCTTTATCGGGAACGGTAATAATACCTAACTGCAATGCCTGGCCAGGTATGCGTAAGGCAGAAGTATCGTATAGCAATACAGTCTCTTGTTTAGAAGAATCGGCGTGTGCTTTAATGCCGGCTATTTGAGCAGTGGTATTCAGCTTGAATAATACAAGTAAAGCTGTTAAGCAATGTATATGTTTCATAATGGAGGTTATAAAATTAGCATTAATCGGCCTTACTCAATTAGGCGACTATTGTTTTGAAACCTTTTGCCAAGAATATTTTTTTTACATTTTTTAACAAAAGGCTTGACTTATAGATAGGAGCCTCAAGTAGTTCGTTATTGCGAATATTTTACCGCACATGCCTTCGCTGAAAGCTACGGCAGTCGATGAAAGAACACAGAGAGAAAGGCACGCAGAGTGCGCCGAGGTTATTTGTGGTTTTTAGCCACGAATTTCACGAATTAAAACGGGTGGTTATTAGTGTTTCAGCCAATATAGTAGATACCCGGCTTTATTTTCATAACACATAAGGTCAAATTTATATTCACCTAATACTACGTGATATTTTTTAAATCCTCCATCATTTAAGCCACATGCCATACTGCCTCTATCTTTATTCTTTAGTTCTCCAACAACTGGGAATTCAGGAGGAACCTCATTCTGAAGTTCTAGTAAGTAGCAATCTAAAACAATCTTCGAGCTGTCTTTTTTTATTGATCCAACATAATTGTGTTCGATGTAAAGTAAATCAACATCATAACCCGTTTTATTGTAAATGGTTATTTTTAGTTTTTGCCCATTACAATACACCGAAACAAAAAGTACAAGTAGGGTTAAAAGGCTTCTCATTTTGCAGTGGTAAATTATACCATAAATATACCCAATAATTCGTAATTTTTAATTCGTAATTCTTAATTAAATTTAAGCTACGCAGAACCGATAGGTTAAGCTATCGGTTCCATTTAGCTCGGTACACGCTGTAAATCAGTATGTTGCGGAGCATTGTTGCGCAAAGTAGTTATGGCGCACATTTTAATTAATGTTTTGAAAATCAACAATTTTTAAAAGCGCACTTCGCCCTTTTCTTTCTTTCTTTTTTAAGGGGATATAGAAAGGGGGGTATAAGGGGGGAAAGATAAGGGGAGGTTTTTTTCTTTCTTTCTTTAAAAAGCTGGAGGCTTTTTTAGTCGTAAGTTGATAGTCGTAAGTTGATAGTCGTAAGTCGATAGTCAAAATGCAAAAACTTTTAATGTTGTTTTCCTTACGACTATCGACTGATGACTTACGACTTTTTTCGACCTGTTGAAAACTTATTAACTATTTTGTTTATTAGTATTTAACATTGTGTTTATCTTTGCAGAACCAATTGACAGTTGACAATGGACAATTGACAATGAATTAAGAAACCACAACTTTTAACTTTCCACTTTAAACTTTTCACTCAATTATGCCTGCCATACCTTACAAGCACTACCCGCTCGATGCACCCGACAGCCCATGGGATGCAAATGCTGAAATAGCAAAAGCCACCACCACCGACCTGGCCGTAATGTGCGCCTGGGACGACAAAAGTCGCGCTGAACAAAAGAACGGCTACAAGTTGCCGCACCACAGTGCAGGCACATACCACACCAACCTTAAAGGCGTAATAGCCGCAGGCAATGCCATAATGGGCGCAAGGGGCGGAGTAGAAATTCCGAAGTATGATTTGGATGCTGTGAAAGCGCATTTGCAAAAACACTACCACGAGTTTGGCCGCACCGCTCCCTGGGAAAGCAAAGCCGAATGGCGCTGGTACCAAACCAAGAACGGTGGAACATTGAAAGATGTGGACACCACCGGGCGCACCGTATGCGGCTACTTTGCATCGTTCAACACCCTCGACAGCGATGGCGATATGTTTGCTCCCGGTTGCTTTGCAAAAAGCATTAACGAAAACAGCGACCGCATTATGCACCTATTGCAACACAATACCCTGCAACCTATTGGCCGCCCAAATGTGCTGAAGGAAGATGCACAGGGTTTGTATTTCGAAACCCCCATTGCCAAAACACAATTGGGCGATGATGTGCTGCAACTATACCGCGATGGTGTGTACAAAGAACACAGCGTTGGCTTCGAAATGATAAATAACCAGCAGTCTTCTGTGTTTAGTAATCAGTCGCTGGAAGAAGAACAAGTGAATGTTATTAAGGAGGCCCGCCTATGGGAAGGCTCTACAGTAACCTGGGGAGCAAATGCCAACACGCCTTTCAGGGGCATAAAGTCCAATTCCACACTAGCCACTAATCACTACCCACTTATCACTACAGAGAATATTCTCGATGAGGCCCTTGAGCGCAGTTCGCTTATTTACAAGCAACTGCACCGCGGCAACCTGCACGATGATACGTATACACTTTTAGAAATTGAACTCAAGCAACTGCAATCGCTTTTAGCAGCAAGGCCGTGTAACCACACCTTGCCCGCGAATGATAGCGATGATGTTGATGTGCTGAAGCAGATCAATGCAATGCTTAAGTCATAGAACAATTTGGGTTGCCTGGCTTTGGCACAATCCTTTACATCTATGTGTCAAGTCCTATCATCGATACTTTTTACCTCACGTGCCATGGCTTTCTGCGTTAGGCCCGCCCGGATGACCGGTCGGACAAGGATTGCAGCGAAAAGCCCACAGCGTAGCGAGGACTTGTAGCGTAAAGCCCGACCCGACGATAGGAGGGGAACGCCCAAAGAAAGAATTTAAAGCTAAAAACTAAAAGTGAAAAATTCAAGCGGAGTAGATTCTTCGCTTCACTCAGAACGACAAAAAAACTAATCACTAGTCACTAACCACTAATCACTAAATTAAAATGGAAAACAAACAGGTGGATGCTATCGTAAAAGAAATAAGCGATAACATAAACACCATAAAAACAAAAGGCGAAGCGCAGGATGCGCAGCTAAAATCGCTCGATGCAAAAATTGCTGCTAACCAATGGCAGCTTGGCGATAAATACGAGGCCCTGCGCAAGGACTTCGACCAGATGACAGCAGTACTTAAAAAAGGCCGCATATTTGGCGCCTACGACCGTGGCATGACCGTAAAGGATATGCTATACGCGCAAAAAGAAGGATTGGCGAGCCTTAAAAACAAAGCCGGTATGCCGGTAAGCTTATCGCTGAAGGCGCACCAGTTGTTTACCAAAACAGCAGGCAACGTTACCGAAGGTGGTAACCTGTTGGGCACCGATCCTATTCCGCCTACCAGGCTAATGGGTATTTATGCCGATCCGCTGAGGCCCGTGCATATACGCCAGTTTATGAACAGCACCGCTACCGACAGCAACCAGATACTGTTTAACCAGTTGACAGGCGAGAATGATGGTACCGGTACCACAGCGGAAGGATCGAGCGCTGCACAGAGTGACTTTACCATTACCGCTAAAGAAGTGGTGGTGCGTAAGCTGAACACCTACCTTACTATCAGTAAAGAAATGATGGAAGATGCCGACTTTGTAGACAACTACATTAACACCCACGTTGCGGGCCGCTTGCTTATGCAGGAAGATACCCAGATAATTTCGGGTAACAACAGCGCGCCTAACCTGCAAGGTATTGCACCTATTGCAGCAGCGTATGCCAATCCTGTAATTCCGGGTGCCACTGCAAGCAGTATTAATTACTACGATGTATTGCACCAAGCCGTAACACAGGCACGTGTGGCTTATTACACGCCCAATTACATACTTATTAATCCTAATGATTATAACGCGCTGGTGTTATCGCGCGATAGCTATGGTCGGTACCAGTTCCCGCAAATGATAAGCGGAGCGCCGGGCACCTTCTTCATTAACGGAGCACAGGTAATAGCTAACACAGCTATGACTGCCGGTTACTTCCTCGTTGGCGACTTTCAACTGGGAGCAACCCTTGCTTACCGCGATGAGGTGAACGTAACCTTTAGCAACCAGCACGTAGATAACTTTGTAAAAGGCTTTATTACCGTGCTTGTAGAAGAACGCCTTGCTAACGTGGTTTACCGCCCTAACGCTTTTGTGTATGGTAACTTTAACCAGGCAGAGGCTTCTGGCTCGTAAGAGCCAGAAAGTTTAAAGTTCGTAAAGTAAAAAGTTCATAAAGTAAATGGAATATTACCCTTTATAAACTTAATGAACTTTAAAAACTTTATAAACTCTGATTTTGACTTGTTTCATGGTTGGTTTCATAGGCTTGCCTTACGGCAAGCAAGCCGGGCCTTGTTCTTAGGAACGGGTCCGGTTTTTTAAATAATGGACAGTTGACAATGGAAACGAAGGTTCCCGTCATTACGACCGCGTGCCGCCTTAGCTTTAGCGGTGGGGCAGGAACGAAGCAACCCCAGTATTTTGTAAGAACAAAGAATAAATGTAAATTTGAGATATGTATAAAAGTTTCCTGATAACATATATTCTACTATTTATATCTGTTTGTAGTTATGATATAGATTTTAAAAATGACATTCATTCCAGAAATGTTCCAACAGAAATTAGGTTTTGTTTTAATAAATTATATGCTCAATGGACTGAAGTATCGGAACAATTGGCTGATACTGGAACTGAATTATTGAATGGAAACAGTTGGATAGATATGAAACGAAGAAATGATACTTTGTTGAGTGATTACATACCAGATACCAGTAACTTCAGTATGAGTCAACCACAATTCTTTACATCATTTATACTTACGAAAAACCTGAAATGGATAGAAAAATTTGGTAGTAATAAAAGATTCGGGTATTTTACAATAGATTCAGCAAGCAATGAAATTATAAGTAAGAAATTCCCTTTTTTTGGTTTCCCATCCTATAAAAATGTTGAGAATGTCCATCTTAGAATACTTTACCTTGATGACGATTATTTACTTCTTGAGCACAAATATGGAAGTTTTAATTATGTAATCTTTCTTATAAATAGAGTTACCGTAGATAAATTGGGTTTAGGTCGCAGTTCTAACTGAGAAGTTTTATGTTAAAACCACTTATAATAATAGTTTTTAGTTTGTTGATGTTGTCAGCTTTTGGCCAACGAGTGAAACGAGCTTTTGATTATAAGAAATTTTACCAGTCGTGGATCAATATATCAAGGCATGTGGAAGGCGATAGCAATATACAGAGCTATATTGGAGATACAGCTAAGTATATGATGCAATATACAGATTATATCTGCTTTGAAACTTCAGGTGTGGTGGCTGAGAGGGATACAGAAGCGGTGATAACCGGAGAGAATTTTATAGTAGATACTATAAAAGGTAGCTTTACTACATACGATGATGAAGAAGGTAAGGGTGCTATAGGAACCAGCTACTTTCTTTATCTTGATGACAAGTTTATGTTATTGGCGCATAAAGTAAACGATAAGACCATGGTCGATTTCTATATAAGTAAAAAGGTGGTTGAACATATTTGGAAATTTAATGCAGGAGAATGAAAGTAATAACCATTATCATATTATCCCTTTTGTTCCTGGTTTCATGCACCGGTTCTAGTAACCATGGACAAAGTTCGGGTAGCGATACTGCTTTTAATAAGTTAGCTGTGAATATACCTGTCCGTAAAAACAGGGCTATTGATTTTGCCAGGCTATATGGCAAGTGGGCATATATATCAAACCACTTTAGTGATACCACCAGGATTCTGACAGGGAAGCCAGTGTTTTATAAAAATGACGGCGATTCGAACATCCACAGCTTTTTAAGTGATACTGCTTTGTTTGATATGAGTCGTGCAAATTTTATTGATTTTAATTCAGCAGGTAAATGGCATGAATTTGCCGGGGAAGGCAAGGACAGTGGAAAGTATAGAATTGATAAGGCGATAAGTGTATTGTTTAAATCATGCCGAATGACACCCATGAATTGCTGCGATTCAGTTTATTTGGAGAGGGTGATTTACCTTGATGATAAATATATGCTAATGGTATCGATGTTGCCGCCGAATGAGACGATGGGAAGAAAGATCATAACATTTCTTAAGAAAGTAAGCAAATGAAGCCTTTTTTTATAATACTCTTCACTTTTAGTTTTTCACTCTTCACTCTATGTGCTATAGCCCAGCAACCCGAATACCCCGACAGTGGCCTGTCTGCCGAACAGGCAGGTTTCACCAATAAAACTGAGGCCAAAAACTTAACCATAAATGGCTTGAAGGAGGGCAAGTGGGTGGAGTATGTGGCAGACTATGGTATACGTACAACAGATACCAGTAAAGCTGATTTTTATTTGACTAGCGTATATAAGGCAGACCGGTTATATGGAATTCAAAGGCAATTTTATAAAAGCGGAAAGCTATGGAAAGTATCTACCCACAATAATGGTGAATTAGATGGATTGGAAAAGGAATATTATGAAAATGGAAATATTGAGAGTATAACTCCCTATGTTAAAGATGAATTGAATGGAACTGCCAGAGATTACTATATAAGTGGTGCAATTCAATCTGAAAGTACATTTATTAATGGTAAAGGAAATGGTATATACAGGAGGTATTATGAAAATGGAACTGTAGATTGTGAATATCCGTTTGTGGATGGTGTGCTAAATGGTATAGCAAAAACATATTTCCCAAACGGTAATTTGCAATATGAATATATTTATGTTAATGGACAGAATGATGGTTTGTGTAAAGACTATTATTGGAATGGGAAATTGAGAAGTGAAACTGTATACAGTAAAGATGTAGAAGTATCTGTAAAGCGGTACGATGAAAACGGTAACGAAATCAAATGAAAGTTACACACATTTTTTTGACCTGTGTGTAATTGTGTGTAATTAATAATTAGGAATCGAAAAAGCTTTGTGAGCTTTGCGTAAACTCTTTGCGAACTTTGCGGTTAAATGAAAAAAATGAAGCACTTATCCCTTACTCCTTACCGCTTACTCCTTGTTGGTTCGCTTTTAGTTTTTCACTTTTCACTTTTCGCTCAGAATGGTTTTACCAACAAAGCCGAAGCAACCAATAAAACAGTAAACGGTTTAAAAGAAGGCAAATGGCTGCAGTATATAGATATATGGGGCGACACCACAACAAGCGCTAAAGAAGCGTTTGGTTATGGCCTTATTGAGTACAAGTTAAACAAGCCCTTTGGTGTGGTGCGCTATTATTTTGCAAGCGATACTATAACAGGTACTAACCGGGGCAAATTTGTATATGCAGTGCCTGCAATTGATTTGACCGATGTTGTAAAAACTTATTATTACGATAGCGGAAAACTGCATAGTGAAACAACATACGCCAATGGCAAAAAAGATGGAGTAGAGAAAAAATACTTTGCCGATGGTAAAATACAGGAGGAAGCGCCTTATAAAAATGGCTTGATGAATGGCACCGATAAAACCTATTATGAAAACGGCAAACTATCGGATGAGGTGCCTTATATAAATGATACCGTTAATGGAGCATGTAATAGCTATTCTGCAAGAGGAGCGCTGCTGTCGCAGGTGCCATACATCCATAACATATTAAACGGAGTACTTAAGGAATACGATACAAGCGGGGTGTTAACCAAGGAAGTGCCCTATGTAAATGGCAAAAAGAATGGTGTTTTGAAAATGTATTATTTTTTCAGCGGTAAATTGCAATTCGAAATACCTTATACCGATGATAAGCTTAGTGGAACACCAAAACATTACGATGAAAATGGTAACCGTATTGAATAAAAATGGCACACAAATCTTCGACCTGTGTGCCAACGTGTGCCAAAAAGCAGATAAGAAGATGAGCACTTTACACAAATACCCCGTTTCGTGTCAAAAAGTGTAAAGTGGCCTGAGGCAATTACGAATAATAAATTGCAAATTACGAATGATAATCTTTGTGTACTTTCGGTTAAATAATTCTATATGAGTATAATGAAAATAAGAAACACTAATTATTAAAAAAAATTAACCGCATGAGACCAATCTCGCACATCGTATTAATTACCTCTTTATTGTTTATCTCTTTATATGCTGCTGCCCAAAAGGGTTTTACTGATAAGGCAGAAGCCAAAAACGAAATGAACGATGACAAAAAGAATGGGAAATGGCTTGAATATATTGATACCGCTTTTGGTACGCCCAACGATAGCACCCGCCCGTTTTATAAGCTTACCGTATATAAAAACGATGAACCGGTTGGTATAGTCAGGGAGTTTTATAAAAACGGAGCCAAAAAAATGGAAATACCTTATGTTGAGGGACTGAAAGATGGAGTTCAGAAAGAGTATTATGAGAACGGAAATTTAATGAGCGAATACCCTTATACCAAGGGAGAAAAGAACGGTACAGTGAAAAAGTATTATGCCAGTGGTAAACTGAAAACAGAATGGCCCTACACGAATGGCGAAATAAATGGCATGCAGATATCGTATTATGAGAGTGGCGCCATTCACTGGAAGGTACCTTACGTTAAGAATTTAGGTGAGGGCACCGGGACTGAGTACTACGAAGGCGGAGGGAAGAAGTGGGAAGAGCCTTATACAAATGACAAAAAGAATGGAGTACTAAAAGGTTATTATAAAGATGGTAAGCTGAAATCAGAAAACGTATATGTAGATGGTGTTAAAAGTGGTGTTTGGAAAGAATATTCTGAAAAAGGTATTGTAACCTACGAGTGGCCTTTTGCTAATGGACTGAAGAATGGAATAGTAAAAGAGTATTACGAGAGCGGTAAGCTTGAGAACGAATGGGTATATGTAAATGGTGTTAAAAATGGCGAAATGAAAGGCTATTATGAAACCGGAACTGTGGAGTGGGTGGTGCCATATACCAACGATAAAAAGAACGGCATGCAAAAACAGTATTACGAAACAGGTAAAATGGAAACCGAGACTCCCTTTAATGATGGCGAAGCAGGTGTAGCCAGGCATTTTGATGAAAACGGCAGCGAGATTAAATAACCAATTAGGAATTACGAATTACGAATCAAAGACTATCGACTTACGACTTATGACTATCGACTTACGACTTGCCGCACTAACAATTTTAATTTGCATTTGTACTCCTGCCTTTGCCCAGGATAGCCTCTCGGCCGACAAAGCGGGCTTTACTGATAAGAAAGAAGCCAGGAATAAAACAGTAAATGACCTTAAAGAAGGTAAGTGGATAGAGTACATTGATGATCATGAAGAAAAGACAACCGATGTTTTGCCTGATTATGCGCTTACCATATACAAGGCCGATAAGCCGGTAGGCCTGGTTCATGAATATGACGAAGGCAAACTAAAGAGCACTACACCATACGTTAATGGTAAAATAAGCGGCCTTAAGCAATGGTATTATGGTAGTGGCAAAGTAAAAAAGACTGTTGCCTATACCGATAGCCTTAAAAATGGCGAAGGGAAAGAATACTATGATAATGGCCAGGTGATGATTGAAACCACTTATGCCAACGATATACAGGTGGGGATAGAGAAGACCTATTCTGAAAAGGGCGAAGTGGTTTGGGTGATCCCTTTTGTTAATGATAAAGAAAATGGCGTGGGTAAAGAATATTACAAAAACGGAGTTGTTAAACGTGAGGTACCTTATACCGATGGCGCACAAAATGGTGAGGAGAAGGATTATTACGAAAGCGGAAAACTAAAGAGTGTAACAATGTATAAGGATAGCGATGTGGTAGGCCCGGTTAAAAAGTACGATGAAGATGGCAGCGAGATCAAATAATCAATTACGAATTAGGAATTACGAATTACGAATGAAAAACCTTTGCGTCCTTTGCTCCTTTGCGTCTTTGCGAGATGAATTGAAGGTGATATTGTGTTTTTTACTTTTAGTTTTTCACTTTTCACTTTTCGCTCAAACCGGTTTTACTAATCGTGCTGAGGCAAAAAATGTATTGAAAGATACCCTTAAGGAAGGCAAATGGATAGAGTACCTCGATGCCAAAGGCAATATTACCAAAGATACCACCGGGCCCGGATATGTATTAACCGAGTACCTCGATGGCAAGCCTGTAGGTATGGTTCGCGGATATTATAAAGGCGGAGAGAAGCTATCGGAGATACCTTACAGTAACGGAAAAAGGAATGGGTTAGACAAGGTGTATTACCAGCATGGTGCCCTGCAACAGGAAGTGCTATTTGTTAACGACTCGATTGATGGTGCCGAAAAAGAATATTTTGAAAACGGTACTGTACAACGTATAGGTAACTATGTTCATGGCAAGCAAACTGGTAATTCGTATATATATTACGATAACGGAGCAGTAAACTGGATAATCCCTTTTGTAAATGGCAAAATTAGCGGAGTACAACGAGAATACTATAAAAGCGGAATACGCAAGGGTACATATGTTTTTGCCGATGGTAAAGAAACAGGTATCGACTCGCAGTATTTCGAAAGTGGCAATGTTCAGTACATCACATCATTTGTTAATGGTAAAAAGGACGGTACCGAAAAAGACTATTACGAAAGCGGTGTACTTAAAGGCGAATACCCATATAGCGATGGTAGCATTAATGGTATGATGAAGGAATATTACGAAAGCGGCAAGCTAAAAAGCGAATCGCCATCATCGGCAGGGCAAATGGGTGGAGTGGTAAAAGAATATTATGAAAGCGGCACATTAAAAAGCGAAATGCCTTATACAATGGGCCAGGTAAACGGTTCAGCTAAGGAGTATTACGAAAGCGGAAAGCTAAAGTATGAGACCCCAACTACCAATGGTAAAAAGAATGGCACCGAGAAAGATTACTACGAAAGCGGATTGCTGAAAGGCGAGTTTCCGAATGTGAATGGAGTGCAAGATGGTATTACCAAGGAATATTTTGAAAGCGGTAAAATAAAGTTCGAAGCACCATTTACTGCTGGCAAACGCAACGGAGTAGAGAAGGATTATTACGAAAGCGGCAAGCTTAAGGGGGAGTTTCCTGCTACAGATGGCGTTGTTACCGGCACAGTAAAAAAATATTACGAGGATGGAAAGCTGCAATACGAAACGCCGTATAGTAATGGTAAAATAAACGGCACAGTAAAAGAATACTATGAAAATGGGAAAGTAAAATCTGAAACTCCGTATACCAACGACACCATTAGCGGGCCCGTTAAGAGCTATGATGAGAAGGGAGTTTTGATTAATTAGGAATTAAAAATTAGGCTCGAAGTATATTAAGTATTTATTTTGGGCGTTCCCCTCGTGCCTCGGGTCGGGCTATCCGCTACAAGTCCTCGCTGCGCTGTGGGCTTTCCGCTTCTATCCCTAACGCGGAATACATTGTGAGAAAATATCGGCACGTGAGGTGAAGAGAAAAGATAATAGGCAATGACACATAGATGCAAAGACCTGTGCCAAATACAAGAAGCATGGATTTAGATTCTTCGCTCCACTTAGAATGACAAAACCACTAACCACTATTAAAAATGAAATTAACAATAATGATTTGCTCGCTGCAAAAGCGATTGAACCAACTTGCGCTATTAGCAGAACATTTGCAAAAACAGGCAGAAGGGAAACCTGTTGAAATACTATGGCTCGGCGATAATAAAACCATGAGCGTAGGGGAGAAGCGCAATAAGCTATTAGCTATGGCTAAAGGCGATTACGTTTGCTATGTAGACGACGATGATTGGGTGGCCGATGATTATGTGGAATCTGTTTTGCAGGGCATTGCAAATAAACCCGATTGCGTTTGCTTTGATGCTATATATACAGCAGACGAAGCCCCACCCCGTCCCTCCCCATTGTGGAGGGGTAGTGGCTTTAAGTACTCCCCTAATGGGGAGGATTTAGGTGGGGTTTCTATTTTAGTTAAGTATAGCTTAAACAACTTATTGAATGTAGATGAGCCCGGCAAACCACGCTTGCGTGTACCTAACCACCTTATACCCATTAAGCGCGAATATGCCCTGGCAACCATGTTTGCCGAAAAGAATTTTGGAGAAGATACCGACTATGGTTTGCGTGTGCGCCGCTTGCTGAAAACCGAATATAAGATTGAAAAGCCATTATACTATTATAGGTTTTCGGTTGCTAATAGCGAAACACATAAATATTCACCACGTTATCGCAGGCCTATATCGCAACCTATGGTAAAGATGGATGTGGTGATAGTGAGTAATGCCACCCTACCTTCTGAAGGGGGGAAAGAAAAACCGCAGGGGTACCGTCATTGCGAGGAACGAAGCAATCTCAGTATTAACGATGAGACTGCCACGTCCGCAAAGCCGGAACTCGCAGTGACGAACAACCAACCACTTATCCCTTACTCCTTATACCATACTACTCAAACCGCTATCAACTCCATTGCATCACCCAATGTTAATATAATAGTGCTCGAAAAGGCTAATAACATTACCTATGCCAATGCCGATACTTTTTTACAGAAAGAACCCTTTAACTATAACCAATGCCTTAACGATGGTGCAAGCATGGGTAATGCAGAGTATATATGTTTTGCCAATAATGATGTTGTGTTTCCTGATGGGTTTGTAGAGGAGGTGATAAGGGAGATGCAAGCCCCACCTAAACCTCATAAGGTTCGTCATTGCGAGGAACGAAGCCCGTCCGAACGGCATTTGGGCCGGGCGGGCAATCTCATTAGTAACGATGAGACTGCCACGCCCGCAAAGCCGGAGCTCGCAGTGACGGGAGTCGGCCTCGATGTCCTATCTGTTACCAACCACAAAGGCTTTATACACCCGCATATAATAAGTGGCTTTTGTTTTATAATGCGGCGCGATGCATGGCTGAAGATTGGTAAACTGAATACTGACTATAGTTTTTGGTGTGCCGATAATGTTACCAGTGAACAAATAAAACAACATAAACTGCGTGAAGGCCGATCTGCTATTAAAGTGTTTCATGGTACATCGGTAACGCTGAACAAGCTCAATTCTGCCACGCGTGATGCATATACCAAAGGCTGTGTAAAGCAGTTTAACCGCGACTACAACAGCAATGTGCTGGGGCTTGGAGCAAATTAAGAATTAAAAATTACGAATTGGAGAACGCAACTCTGTTTTAAATTGAGAGTAAGAATAGTTTAAATAAAAAAGCCCCGCATTACTGCAGGGCTCTTTTAATAAGAATAAATGGAACTACTACAAATTGAAAGCTAAGCCAACTGTAACAGAAACGATACTGGTTGCCATAGTTTGTTTGAGTGTAGTGTTGGTATGAGTACCAGAAAATACGCCGCTTTCGGTGTCGGTGTAGCCTGTATAAGCAATGCTTGAACCGGTGTAACCTGCGTTAACAGTAAGGCCCATTTTATCGCTGAAGTTATACTTGATACCTGCACCAAAATGGTAGCCAAAACCACTTCCGTCTTTACCTGAGGTAACGATGGTTTCGTTTGAGCTTCCTGCTGTTTCAGATTCTGTTTGGGTAGGGGTGTTACCTGTAACAAGGCCCACTAACAAACGGATATCAATTTTAAGCTTGTCGCTTGCAGGTAGAGAAAGGAAAGGACCAACCAAATACTGACCAATATAGTAATTGGTAGAGGTTAATGTCTTTGTTTCGCCTGAAGGAACGTTGTTGTTGAAACCGGTAGCAGTTTCGTAGCTGGTAACATCAAACGAGTTCATGTTTCCGCCAATCATAACCATTACACCAACCGGGCCGCCTAAAAGGTAGCCTGCAGTTACGTTAAAATGGAAACCGGTACTTGCCCAGCCTGTTCTTTTGGTGGTATCATTTTGGCCTGTGGTATCTTTTTTGCCAAAGTCGCTCATAGGTATACCGGCACCAACCGATACGCCAATGGTAAGTTTGCTGTCGCCGCCTCCGCCGCCACGGAACATAAGATCCTTGTCGCCGGCCTTAACTGCAAATACAGAAAGTACTGCAATTGCTACTAGTAGAATTTGTTTTTTCATTAGGTTTTTTAGTTTTGGTGATTAAATTGTTAGTACAAAAATAGAATAATTATTGTATTGGACAGAAAATGTGGAAGTAGCACATTATTATGCGATTAGTATGGGTAGTAGTATTTATTTTAGCGCCATGCCTTGTTTTGATTTATCTTTGGTAACCCCTTAATAAACATATATAGTATATGGTGCGTTTTTTTAAAATAGTGGTAATGAGCCTTGCTTCGTTATTTATAGGTGTAACCATATTAGGCGTGCTGGCGCTAGTTGGCTTTTGTATGTTCAACTTTTTTAAAGGATTAATGCGGTAATACCAATTTGATGATTTGAAAATTTGGTAATTTGAAGATTATTAAATATCAGATGAAATTAAATGATGCGGAAGCTCATAAAAACTTCGTTATTCAAGATTCAGAATTGGATATTGGATATTTAAGGAGGGCTATAAAAGCTAAAAGGGGAAAGGACCCCATACCTCCCCCCGTTTTAGAGCGCGGTTGTTAAGCTTTCACCTCACAATCCACAACCTCAGTACTATTTCAATAAAAACTTTTCTTTCCAGGTGCCTATGGTAGTTGCCATAGGCTTTGTTGTACGAATGCAAAATAACAACATGGCCACAGCATAAAAGCTGATTTAAGTCACCTTTTCAATAAAAGCCTGTTTATCAAGCGGAATAAAATAGCAATTGACAATGGATAATGGACAATTAACAATGCAAAGACACGTGAGGCAATAATAATTGACAATGGATAATGGACAATTGACAATTGTAAAGGCACGTGAGGTGATATGGAACGACAATAGATAATGACACATAGATGCAAGGAACTGTGCCAAAAGAATTTAAAAGTGAAGAATGTAATTAATGACTAATTACTTATGGCTAACGACTTATGACTATAATTACTCGTCATTGTTTATCTGAAGGTCGTAAAGTTTGTTGGCATCAATGTCGTACTTAACGCACAGGTAGTTAGCACCGCCGCCTTGTACCATTACCATTTGTTTGAGCCAGTTACGTATGTACTTGCTATCGTCCCAAAATAGGTTGATGTATAAGGTTTTGTGGCCATCTTTACCGGTATAGCCAAAGTATTGCCTTTTGTATTTTTTAAGGTGGCGATAAATATCGGGTAATCGTTTGCTGGTATCGCGTTGTAGCAGTAATTGCTCAGCCATAGCATGCTCGGCCTTGTCAATATCGGGGAAACCAGGGGTGAATCGCTTTGTGGGTTGTGCCATTTCTGATGTGTAAGCCATTGGGAATATGGCACAATCGTAGTTATCGGTTTTGTAATGCCAGGCAGCGGTACTGTCTTTTATCTGCGCGTACAACGTTACAGATGCAATTATAAAATATAAAGCGAGTAGAGGTTTTTTCATTTATAAACTGTAAAAATATGCCTTATGGTGAATTTGATTTAACAAAAATATAATTTGTTTGGAATAAACAAAGAAACAAATGATAATTAATGTGTTTGTATAAGGTTTTGACATTAATTATACATAATGTTAGGCCTTATGTAGCCGAAGCTATAGGATAATGTGGCAGAAAAATTAACATAGCTCATTACCGATTCGCTGATGTTGCTGTGTGTTTCGCTCGAAACATAGGAATTGGTGCTGGTAACAGTATTAAACTTAAAGGATGCAAAAATAAGGTCACAGTAGGCCATTACAGCCAAATGTCGCGACATTTTGTGGCCAAGGCCTATACCGGGGCTCATGGCAAAGGTGCTCGATGTGGCCGATGTAACATTGGTGGTATAAACCTTATAACTTGTATAAGCAGGCCCTTGTGGTATATGGGTAGTGTAGGTAATAGCAGGTAGTGTGCAAATTAGTGGCCCCACCATAAAGCGGACCTCTAATGCACCACGTGTAGTACGTTGTGGCAGTTTAAGGTTTAAGCCTCCCATTAAGTAATATATATTGTAATGCCCGGCACTGCCACCACCAAATGTGTTGGTTTTATTGGTGTCGGAATTTAAGGGTGCATAAGCCGAAAGGTCGAACCCGGGTGCACTATAACCCAGCATGCAGGCAATACCCCAGTACGATTCTTTAAGCGCTATAAGGGCTGATATGTTTACGGTTGGGCCATTGGTGCCCCAAAAAGGCCTTACATTGTTAACAGGTTTATTGCTCAGGTTTTGGCCATAACCAACACTGGCTGCTACAAATGGGTACATATAGTTTGGCTTGCTGCTATCGGCCTGGCTAAATGCAAAGCCCGAAAAAAATATTGCGGCTGATAGTAATAAATACTTCAAAGCAGGAGAGATTGTATTGTAAAGGTAGTGATAAATTGCGTTAATTGTTTTAGTAATATTGTATAGAACAAAAAAATAAATATGATTCGGAATACATTATATAAAGCACTGGCGCTGACAAGCATTGCATGGTTGGTTATAGCCTGCAATAGTGGCGATAAAAATAAAGCCGCTGCAAGTACAAAAGCCGGCGATTCAGCAAAAGGCCCTGTACAGCCACCACTAGATCCTAAGATTGAAAAGCTATTGGTTCATTTTAAAGATAACCTTAAGTTTCCGGTAGTTATCGATTCTGCTTTTATAGCCCATGTTACAAAATACGATTCGCTTGGTGCCAATGAAGTGAAGATGCTTGCCCTGCAATGGTTTAAAGATAAGTTGACGGATGATGATAAAATGGATCTGGTGGATTTTTATAAAATAGATTCGATAAAAGCCAAACACGGCTTTGCAAAGTTTGCAGATTCGCTACAACCTGGCGATACTAAGTTTTCGAATGCTTATGGCCTGCAGAAGATAAAGCTAAAGGACAGCACCTTGTTACTTATTTGGGCCAATTCTTACGCCAGTTATGAAGCTGATCCGGTATCGGGTGGTACTAACATTTACGGCACTGTTTTAAGTGGAAGCGATATAGGCATTACTTATGTGCTTGCCGAAAGCAGCAGTTTTGCCGATCCGCCAAGTGGTAGCGAAACATTACTAACGGATAGTATAACCAACGACGGAAAGTTGTTCTTCAGGCAGACAACCATACAGGATGACTATGATAGTATGCAGGCACAGGTATATCAGTCTTTTTACCAGTATCAAATAAGTCATGGTAAGATGAGTTTTAAATCGACCAAAGATGGCGGCAACTGGAAGGAGAAGATAAAAGAGTAGTGAAAGTATGATTCGAAGTACAGTATTCAAAATATTGGCGCTGACCTACCTTGCCTTCTTGGTTATTGCTTGCAATAGTGGTGAGTCTATAAAAACTCGAGCTCAATCACCTGTAGATACTAAACTTGGAAAGCTCCTTGTACACTTTAAAGACAATATTAGCTTTCCGGTAATTATTGATTCTGCATTTATTGCCCATGTTACAAAATACGATACGCTTGTTGCCAATGAAGTGAAGATGCTTGCTGTGCAATGGTATAAAGATGATATGATGGAGAATGATCATGTAGTACTGCATGATTTTTATATGATTGATTCATTAAACGCAAAGCACGGGTATGCTAAGTATATAGATTCGCTTCAAGAGGGGGCTTATGGTGATACCAGGTTTTCGACTGCCTATAGCCTGCAAAAGATAAAACTAACGGATAGCACCACCTTACTTGTATGGGCCCTTTATTATGCCAACTTGGATACTGATAACGTAATGACCGCTGAGGAACAGTTTAAGGGCACCAACATATACGGAACAGTTTTAAATAACAATGGTATTGGTTTTACCTATTTACTTGCTGAAAGTAACATTCATACTACTGAATCAGATGGTAATGAGGTGTTGCTTACGGATAGCATAACCAATAGCGGAAAGTTGTTCTTCAGGCAGACAACCGTACAGGATGACTACGATAGTATGCAGGCTCAGGTATATCAGTCTTTTTACCAGTATCAAATAAGTCATGGTAAGATGAGTTTTAAATCGACCAAAGATGGCGGCAACCGGAAAGAGAAGATAAAAGAGTAGTGGGTTGTTTGGGATAACGATATAGCTCCCAATTTCGGGTTGCAATTATAGGCTATGTTTTTTATAAATAGTGTTAAAAAAACAGAAATATTTAGGCCTGTTGATAACTAAACAAGGGTCAAACTATTGACAAAGGGGGTAAGCAATGTGTACTTTGGTCAAAGATATTTTCAGAGAAGCTTCGAGAATATAAAAACAAAGTTCTAACCAATAAATCTATCCGGGGCAAAGGCAACGGAAAGCTAAATTGAGGAATACCCGACGGGGTAAACCGGAAACAGAGAGAGCCTGAATTGCTGTGAGAAGGCAATAAAACTATCCGCAGGGCTCTATAAACAACAACAGGCGGTAGATAATTTATTAAAATAACTAAGGGCTACCCCGTAAGGTGGTCCTTTTTTTTGGCCCCTCCTGACCTCCCCAAAGGGGAGGACTTAAAGGCATAGTTCTAAATAAACTCAATTTTAACGTTGAGACTGCCACGCCTCGCAAAGCCGAAGGCTCGCAGTGACGTAGTGTTTATCCCTTACCACTTATCCCTTACTCCTTTTTCGAAGTACTCGCTGACTAGCTGATTTGTTTTTAAAGGTGCTCGTGAGCCCAAAAACATCTCTTTTTTCAATTGTAGTTTTTGGGGTTGTTGAAAACTTATTTGCCTTTTTGTTTACTACTAATAAACAAAATATTTATCTTTGTGCAATCATTCAGGCTGAGGTTAAGATTGAGGCTGAGAAAAACAAATTACTCACTTAACCTTAATCTCAACCTTAACCTAAGTCTCAAAAAATAATGGCACTTACCGAATTAAAAGTAGTAACCCCTCCGGCGACTGAGCTGGCTCTTGCCACCGTAAAGAGTTATCTGCGCATCGATTTTACCGACGATGATACTCTTCTCACCACTCTCATCCAGTCAGCGCGCGAAAGAGCGGAGCAATATTGCAACCGCTCTTTTATAAGCCAGTCGCTGGAGGCATACTACGATAAAATAGAAAAGAACTTTACCCTGCCGCGTGCACCCATACAAAGTGTGGGCACGGTAAAACTTATTTACCTGAACGAAGTAAGCACACTTACCCAAAATGCCGACTATTATGTAATGGGCAACCAGGACCAATGGATAACCATAACAGCAACCACTTATAATCTTCCGCCTGGCTTTTCGCCGGGTGATGATTTGAGCCGCTACCATTTAGATGTAGCTTATACAGCAGGCTATGGCAGCACATGGGTGAGTGTACCTATGGGCATACAGGAAGCCATTATGAAAATGGTTGGCGCCGCTTACGAAGTACGCGAAGATGTAATTCAGTTGAGCTCGAAAGGTATTACCGGATTAATGGAAATACCAAATGATGCAAAGAGCTTATTAAATGCTTACAGAGTAATTCCTTTATAATTAGGAATTAAAAATTAGGAATTAGGAATCAAAACATAAATAATGAAAAAGAAAAATGAAAAGACAAAACTGTGTTCCATCATTCCTAATTCTCAGATTCCTAATTCCTAATTGAATCAGCATGATAGGCTCGCTTCGTTATAAAATAAATATACAGCAATTATCTACCACCACCGATGGCGCCGGAGATCACGGAGACACATTCACATTACCCTATTTTTACCTTGATCCGGCAAACGGTTCTATAGCCATGAATATACGGTATTATTTAAGGATATTGGTTACGCCATCGTATACATCAACGCCATCATATACTCAACTTCAGAAGGATTCGGCATACATACTTGGTGGTAATCCGTGTATTACGTTCATGCATCAGATGATGTTCTACAGGCCTTAGGATAATACCACTTTATACTGGTCAGGACAAAACCAGAACAGCAACAACTATTCATGGAATGGAGGTGCAACGCCAACCAAAACATTGACGTCGCAGTACAACTTCAATTACATGAACAACAACTTCCCCTATCAAACAGGGGTAGGTTATAAATACAGCAGCCCGACTAATGGAGGTATAACTCAGGCACAGTTAATGGCTTTATTGGCAGCATCTTGGGATAATACGCATCACGTTGCTAATCCGTTTAGCATATCGTTCGACATTACCGATACATGGGAAGCCGGCATGAATCCATCCTCGGGTTCGCCTCCTTTCGGATTATTGCCACAAGTTTTACAATTCGATTTTAAAACATTCCCTGCTTATATATGGACAGGGGGTACTACACCGGCAGGTATAAAGGTAGTGGCCTCAATTGATGATTATGCAATAAGAGCAGTAGACTTACAGTACAAAGACAACGCACAAAGTGCAACAAGTAATATTTCATTCTATTCTGCTTCAGCAGCTCAAACCCGATGGAATGAGCTTGTAATAAATGCTGCGTTTGGAGATACCAACTCGCAAGGTTATCCCGGTTCATTCTCGGTTTATACCGGTGCTAATACAACTACCTGGCATACAAGAACACTATCGGACACCGGAACAATTCTGGCTGATATATTCTTTAAAAAATTCGCCCAGATAGTATCTAACTACCGTAACAACCTGCGAGGTAATGTTATTTACGATAATACGTTGCAGATGTGGCATAGCGTATTGGATGAAGATGGAACACTATACATTCAGCTTGGCCATACGTTCGATATTAAATACAACAAGTTCACCACCGATATGGAAGGCATGGCCGATTGGGGGAATACAATAACAACTGTTAAAAGCTCTCCTGGTACATCCATATCAAAAGGCGCTCCTATAAGAACGTCTACTCAACTAGTTACGCCTTTAGTATCGCAATCAGCTGCAACTCCTATAAAGATGCAGACAGGTGTAACATCATTAGCTAATCCCGCATACCCGCAATGAGCACCTTAATAGGAGCATATACATTTAACGAATCGGCCGCCAACGATTATTCAGGTAATAAGAATCATTTGGTGAATACCGGAGCTACATTCTCAACCACTACAACAACAAATGGCGGTTTTGGCCTGGATGCCGTATTTGCGGGCAGTGAATATATATCAGGAACGTTTCCTTCTATGGCGGCGCTAACGGGTTTCACTTGTTTCTTTAATTTCTATACAACCAATCACGATTACAACATATCAACTATTTCGGGCGGATATACAATATATTTAAGCGGCGCAAACAAACTATCGTTCACTATTTACGATTCAACGGCTACAGCGCATACGCTTAACTCCTCAACAGTTCTTTCGCTTTCAACTTGGTACACGGTAGCCTGTGTTTGGGATGGCTCTAATATGTTCATATACATAAACGGAGCTCAAGACTGTACTCAAGTGGCCTCATTTACCAATCCCGCAGCCGGTTCTGGTACTATCTTTATAGGAACATCGGCTATGCATGGGCGGATAAATATGTTCGAAGTCCGCAATGCTGCAATGATGGATGCTCAGCAAAATGCTTTGACTTCATCGCCTGGCGGTGTATTGTTCATGGTTGACACTCATAACTTCCTGATTGACGATTTGTTCGCTGATTCAAACGTATTGAATCAAGGTGTTGTAACCTGGGTAGTAGACCAAAGCAATTTTTATGGCTATTCCCTTGCTGGAAATATACCTAACAATATAGCCAAATATGGTAATGTATATAATACGGCCCGGCAGAATGTAATGGAGATAATAAATGACTTTGATGGCAACGGAAGCTCTCAGATAAGTATAAAATACCCCATTGCCAGTTTTTTAGATTACGCATCGCCAGCTAATAATGTAACCCTCGATTATCGCGGGCTATCAGGCTCATCTGATTCAATAGCCAATGCAATGGCCATAACTTCTTTACGAATATGATAATATTAGACACTACATCGCGCAGCCTTCAGGCAGTTTTAAACGGAGCTGCTGCTACTACAAACCCGGTTTATGTTTGTTCGTTTGTAGATATTACCTCAACCGCTTTCGTACCCGGTACTAAAGATGGTTCGTTGAATGGTGGCACAGCAGTAACCATAATGGCGTCGCCTGCTGCAAGTACCCAAAGGCAGTTAAAATACTTTTCACTTTTTAATGGCGATACTGCTCCCGTTACGGTCACGTTTATGTATAACGATAGCTCCACGCTCAATAATATATTCGCCACTGCCTTACCGGTAGGCTATAGAATTGAATACACAGGTGAAAATGGATTTAAGGTATATGATGTTAATGGCAATCTGCGCTCGTCTTCATCTACAACGGCCAACTACTATCAGACTGTTCAGGTAAACGGAAGCAACCAACCTCAGGAGGGTGTAATGGATTTCAGCAGTGAGTTCGCTAATACCGATGATCCTTCGAATAACAGGTCGAAGATTGGAATTAATGCCATAGCCGAAAGCAAGGTTACAAATCTTACTACAGACTTGGCTGCAAAACTCGCATTGGCTGGCGGCACTATGTCCGGCAATCTTATTTTAAACGCTGACCCATCTACAGCGCTCGGTGCTGCTACCAAGCAATATGTAGATAATAGTATTCGGGTGCTTAATCAAAAGCCGACAGCAGATGTAGCAACAACAACCACTTTGCCGGCTAATACATATGCAAACGGTACAGCTGGTGTTGGAGCTACCCTTACAGGAAATAGTAATGGCGCTTTAGCTTCTATAGATACAGTTGCACCTTATGCCAATATGATTGTATTGGTTAAGAATGAGGTTACCGCAGCCAATAATGGTTTGTATGTGCTTACCCAGGTAGGCGACGGTTCGCACCCTTACATCCTTACCCGCTCAAGCGATATGGATGCCTCTACAGAATTCGTCGGGGCATTCACCCCTATCGATAACGAGGGCTCAGCCAACAAAAATACTATGTGGTTGATGAACTATCAATCGAGCTTTACGACTGGTACAACTGCAGTTAACTTTACCCAGATGGGTGGAGTAGGTTATACCGCCGATGAAAGTACATTGCATTTATCTGGGACAGTATTCAGTATGCATTCAGCGCCACCTATACCGAGCAATGCAACAACCAACACTCAAAGTCAATATGATAATTCAACAAAGCTTGCAACAACAGCCTATGTTGATTCAGCTTCTCATCCATTAATTTATTCACTAATCTATTTAAGCAACAACTAAAATGTCAAACTCAAACATTCCAATGTTCACACAGGCAGTAAAGACAGCAGGTACTGTTCTTTCGGCTGCATCGGCTTGGACACCAAGCAATACAGTAAGTACAAACCTGGTAACACTGTTGACAGCAGGCTCCAATGGCGCAAGGGTAACATCATTAGTGTTGTCGAGTACGGATTCAGTCACGAGGGATGTCTTCTTAGTATTGGATGTTGGCGGAGCAGGCACAAACTTCGTAATACTCGGCATCGTAGATGTTCTCACTACATCAGGCACAGTCGCTAACATACTGGCTGTAGACGCTTTAAATAGTACGGTTACTGTAGGTATGCCAATAGATAATAACGGTAAAAGAATAATCCAATTAGGTGCAAGCGATAAGTTATGGATTGGTGTAGCCGCATCTATGACTGCATTGAAAATAATTCTTGCTGCAGCACAATATGAGAATTATTAATGGATAAAGAAGATGGCACCTTCCAAAAAATACAATAAATGAGTTACGGAAGTGAACAAGGCACAAGAGGTAGTTTTGGCGGCCACGGAACATTAAGAGGTGCCATGGATGGAACAGTTCAGTCTGATTCCGCTAAGAGAGAGTTATTGCCTGAGACGGAGGCATGGCTCAGGCAAACTATCCAATATGGCGGTAAGCCTTCATGGTATTACATCAAGGCTATCGATAACTTTATACGCCAACTAATATTCGATGGTAACTGGAACCTATTCGATAGATTATGGCTGTTTGCTACTGAACAAAGACAACACGCTACAATAAGCCTTGTTAATCCAAAAGGAATAACAGCGACTTGGCCGACAAATATAACAGAAGTTAACCCACAATTCCTTTTATGGTCGCCAATTGGAGGTTATAGAGGTAACGGCACTGGCAATGCGTTATCTGCAAATACATATCTTAACACAAACTACAACCCAGTAACTAATGGTGTTAATTTTGCATTGAATAATAATTCTTGGGGTTTCAATGTGAACGATACTACTGCAAGTGTTACGGCCTCACCTTTTTATATGGGTTGTTCAGATGGTGTAAGTATTAATAGTTGGCAGATAAATGGTGGTACTGTTGTGTATGCCGTTATAAATAACTGGAATGGAATTACTGGCTCATTTACGACACCTTATACAAGTATTAAAGGATTTTTTACAAGCGTTAGGCAATCGGCCCCGACGACGATAATATGGGTCAATGGTGCTTCTTATGCAATGTTTTCACAGGGCAGCACAGGTGTTTCAAATGCAAACTTCGGTATAATGACAGATGTAGGTATATTAAGCAACTTCTGTCGCCAAACATATACGTTCGCCTTCACTGGCTCAGGTTCTATTAATCAACTGAAATTATATAATAGCTTAAAAACACTTTCTCAAGCCCTTGGCTTTGCTATATAAAAATTACTATGGAACCGGAAGAAAAAAAACAACTCTTTGACAAGCTCGACAATATTGAACGCGGCATTTATGGCGATAAGGCTAACAAGCAGGAAGGCCTATTGGAGAAGGTCGAGCGCCATGATAAGATGCTGAAGGTATATGAAGTATTAGTTTGGCACAATCCCAAGGTTTTTTTTGTCACAATTGCCATACTTGTCGAAATATTACTAGAAACAAACAAGATTGGAATAATAACGACTTTAATAGGCATTTTTAAATAATGGACATCAATAAAGCATTCAGTATCCTCCAGCAGTTTGAGGGTGGTGATAAAGTAACTGATATTAGGGGTGATATGGGAGGTTTGACTAAATATGGCATAAGTAAAGTTGCCCACCCTGACTTGGATATTGCGAGCCTAACAGAAGTGCAAGCCATAAGTATATATGAAAAGGATTACTGGGAAGCCTCAAGCTGTGCTAAACTAAAGCCTGAACTAAAATATATTCATTTTGATACTGCAGTTAATATTGGCGTTGGTACAGCTATAAAATTGCTCCAACAGGTATCAGGGGTGGTTATAGATGGAAAAATTGGGTCAGAGACACTAACTAAGAGCTGCAGTGTAACGCCAGGGGATTATTTGTTATGTAGGTTAATGCACTATAATGAAATAATGGCTAATAATACTACTCTGTATATGTTTTGTAAGGGTTGGGCCAATAGAATTGCAGTTTTATTTGCAATGCATAGGAATAATCAACTTCTTTAAACGAGTTGGATAGGCCTTATATTTGTAAATAAAACCTATTGGAAACCAAAACTTATTTACTTTTGCGCCCAAATTAACATCAACCTTATAAAATGAAAACAAAACAAATTTTTAGTCTTTTAGTAATTGCAACTGCTGCAATGTTCTTGTATAGCTGTACCGGTGGATCAAACGCTGGTAAAATGCTTGTAAATAAATGGCAAATGGAGTCATTTAAAAGCGCTGATTTCGATAAGCAAATGGCAAATCTTAAGCAGATGTCTGATACTACAAAAGACACCATGATGAAGTCTCAAATTGCTAACAGGATACAGATGGAGAACTCTGTTATGGAAGCTCTTAAGAACTCTGTTATTGAATATAAAGCTGACAGCACCTTTGAAATGAAAGTTTCTTTTATGGGCCAACCACAAACCAATAAAGGCAAGTGGATTCTTACCGCTGATAATAAGAAGATCATTCAAACTGATGACAGGCAAAAGAAAGATACTATGGTTATCTCTGATATTTCAGCTGATAAGTTTACCATTACTAGCCCTGATAAGTCAGTTACTGTTGTTTACAAAGCAGTAAAGGCTTAATACACTACACCAATCTTTTCGAAAAGTCCCGCCATTGTGCGGGACTTTTTCATTTTCAGCAATATTTGCTATAATTGGGGGTAAATTGCTAACAATGCAGGAGCTATACCCAACCAAAGAACATATCGAAGCCGCTCATAAGCGGATAAAGCCCTTCATTCATCATACACCGGTAATGACCAGCAAAAACATCAACGCTATGGCCGGTGCTGAGCTATTCCTGAAGTGCGAGAACTTGCAGAAAATAGGTGCATTTAAGTATAGGGGTGCCACAAATGCAGTGTTGATGCTTACCGATGCCGAGAGGCAGAACGGTGTGGCAACACACTCATCGGGGAACCATGCCCAGGCGCTGGCGCTGGCTGCTCGCAACAATGGACTAAAGGCCTACATAGTTATGCCCGAAAACTCATCGAAGGTTAAGATGGATGCCGTAAAGGGCTATGGTGCCGAGGTTATTACTTGTAAGCCCAACCAAAAAGCCCGCGAGGACACCCTTGCCGAGGTGGTAAAGCGCACCGGAGCAACCTTCATACACCCTTATAACAATTACCACATCATTGCAGGGCAGGCTACTGCAGCTAAAGAGCTCATTGAAGAGATCCCCAGCCTGGATATTGTTATGGCCCCTGTAGGTGGTGGTGGACTCCTCAGCGGCACTGCACTGGCTACACACTACTTCTCCCCCAAGTCATTGGTAATTGCCGGAGAACCTGCCAATGCTAACGATGCTATACAGTCTATGCAGCAGGGCAAAGTGGTAGAAGCATTGCCTCCCAACACTATTGCCGATGGCCTCTTGACCTCTCTAGGCGACAAAACCTTCGGGATAATACGCAAGCATGTGGCCGAGATACTGCCCGTAACCGAAGAGCAGATAGTGGCCGCTATGCGCCTGGTATGGGAGCGCATGAAGATCATCATAGAGCCATCGAGTGCGGTGCCTGTGGCTGCTGTGCTTGCCAACAAGGCTAAGTTCAGCGGGAAGCGTGTAGGCATCATCATTAGCGGGGGCAATGTAGACCTGAGTAAACTACCCTTTTAATTGTGAATTGTAAATTAGGTACTTATAATTTTTAACTTTTAGCTTTTCACTATGAATACTATCCGTCCTTTCCACGTGGCCTTTCCGGTGAGTGATCTGGAGGTTACCCGCAAGTTTTATGCCGAAGTACTGGGCTGCAAGATTGGCCGCAGCGCCGAGCGCTGGATCGACTTCGACCTGTATAGCCACCAGATATCGGCCCACCTGGTAGAGGGCTGGAAGGGTGGTGCAAGTACCAACCCGGTTGACGGAAAGAACGTGCCAGTGCTGCATTGGGGCGTTATCCTCGATATGCACCACTGGGAAACCCTTGCTGAGCGCCTGAAACAGCATCAAGTCAAATTCATTATAGAGCCATACATACGCTTTAAGGGCGAAGTAGGGGAGCAGGCCACCATGTTCTTCCTCGACCCAAGCGGTAACGCGTTGGAATTCAAGGCATTCAAGAATGATGCCTCGATATTTGCTACGAAATAGTGATTAGTGGCTAGTGTTTAGTGAATAGTTCATAACTGGTCACTAGCCACTAATCTCTAGCCACTATTTTTTACTTCTTCAAGAACACCAATTGCCCAATGTGGTACGACATGTGTGCTGCACGGCCCATTACAACAGTTAGCCTGTTGCGGTGAGGCTCTTTTGCAAAGTCTTCTGCCGAAACCGAATTATGTTTTAAAAACCAATCATCAGCAGTCATTTTGCTAAAGTGTGCAGCTAGCTTATCGTTTATAGTTTTCCAGTAAGCTTTTAAATCCTTTGCCGATGGAGTTTCTGCCACAGCTTTATCGGGTTTGCTTAAAAACGCTTCTACTAAGTTCGGGTAAAGCGCTTCTTCAAAATTTAATAATGGCAGCAAGCGATCGTTTACTGCAGCAAGGTGCCCCACCAGGTATGTGCCCCTGTTGCGGCCCGGCGCCACTTCCTTTTGCAATTGCTCATCGGTAAGGGTTTCTAATAAAGCATCAATTTCTTTTATCCTTCCGTTCCATAGGTCCATTACTGCTTTTACTGCTAATTCTTTTGCGTTTGTCATTGGGTTTGTTTTTTAAGGTTTAATATTATTTGTTGTTTATTGCTTTGGCTTCCTGGTAAGCATCGGCTGCAAGGCTGAACATTAGTACAATGAGCCCGGTAAACAGCACCAGCCATTTTTCAAATACCAGGTTGGTAAGGTAAATGGTTATTTCGCCCCAGCGTATAAGTAGCCATGCAATTACAAGTGCTATACCAAGGCCTTTGCGTTTGCCGTTATAAATGTAGCCTCCGCCAAAAAGGAAAAGGTTCAAAACTGCTGCTATCCACGGGTTTTTCATTTGTTGGTTGTTTAGGGTTAATGTACTATCGTTTTTAATTGAGGTGCCAAAGATAAAATAATAAACTTGCATTTTGCAAGTTTAAATATTAAATTTTTGTAAATTTGCAGCATAATGGCAAAACAGAAAATAGCAAATACGGATATGCGGTCGAACTGCCCTGTGGCTTGTACCCTCGATTTGGTTGGCGATAAATGGTCCCTGTTGATCATACGCGATATGCTTATTTTTGAAAAAACTACTTACAATGAGTTTTTAAATTCTTCTGAAAAAATTTCGACCAATATTTTAAACGACAGGTTAATAATGCTTTTAAATAAAGGACTTATTACCTATACCGGTACTGCCAAACGCAAAAAATACAAGCTTACTAAAATGGGCCTCGATCTTAAGCCTGTTCTCGAATCTATCGTGGGTTTTGGTATGAAGTACTTAAGGTAGTCGTAAGTCGATAGTCATAAGTCGTTAGTCATACTGAGCCTGTCGAAGTATATTAAATTGCACACAATTACACACAGGTCGAGAAAATGTGTTACCTTTTTATAGGTTTTTCATATCTTAACTTAGAATGGCACACTTTGGCACACGCTTCGCATTTTCGTGTGCCATTTTCCAATTTGCTTTACATATTTTGACACGAAACGGGGTATTTGTGTAAAGTAAACCTGCATTTTGGCCGAAAAATGGCTTGCTATATTTTGCTGATATTATTCCCACTGTGTTAAGCTTATAGTTCATCGTTCATAGCTTATCGCTAGTACGTAAAGGTACCACTTTTTGCTCGTTTATTTTTTGTGAATCTGTTATAGTTTTCAACCACTCGTGTTGTTTACAAGGTCTGGTCATGAACAAAAGACACATGGTTTATTCAGTCAATATTATTATAACTTTGTTGTATAACATTAACCATTACAAAAAATGAAAAATTTACTACTCGGCTTTAGCATTTTAATTTGCGGTATTGTAAATGCGCAACATATAACTGCGGCTTTTGATTCAAAAGAAATTAAAGCATTGCAAAATGGCATGCTTTATGTTATCCCTACCGGAGATAAAGTATTTGACGACAGTTTAAGTTCGGCGGTAGAAAAATACTGGAAGGTAACACCTGTTAAGGTCCTTTCGGCAGATGAAGTGATGAAGTATTTAAAAGACGAAAAAAATTATTTTATTGCACCTGCAACTAGTCTTGAAAAGGGTATGACCAATATGATTGCTTCTCCGCTAACATTTAAACCAAACCCAAGCATGGGTATTTATTTGACCACTGTTTACCTTTTCCATGGCAGTAGCGATAATAAAAGCCTGAAGAAAATGGATTTTGCAATTGACATTGCAAGGTGCATATTTCCATATTTTATTCATCAGGAAATGGGTGCCATAACTATAGCAATTGCAGTAAAAAATCTTAATGACGATGTGGCAATGGTGATAAATGACAAATTAGACCCATATATACATGTTTCAGGCAGATTCAAGCCTATTGTAAAAGAAGAGTTTTGTAAAAATCCGGGAGCCTTAAAAACAAAAACTCTTTTGATTGATACCAGTTATGCGTTGTCTAAAAAATCGACATGGGTTAAGGATTTCCAGGCATATAAATATAAGTACCGTTTTTTACCTCTTACCGAAATAACTACCCTGCTTAGTTCGGCTGATAGTAAAAATTACTGCATTGTAAATGAAGGCAATGAATCTTATTTTGGAGGCCTGGAGATTTATGATTTTGAAACAAAGAGCAAAATATGGAGTGGGAATGATGCTCCGTTAGCAAAAGAAATTGCTGAACTTAATAGTGTCCTGGCAAGGAGTAAATAGCCTTACATTTCAACATTTAATTAATAGCCCCCATGTAAGCGCGAGCCTCCTGGACCGTGTTATATATTAGCATTGCATCCTTGCAATGCATATTAAGATGATTAATACTATTTAGTAAAATCTAATAATTGGCTCGAGCGAAGACGCTCGCGCCTACAGGAGCTAAGCTAATTAAACAAAGCCCCGAACTCCAGTGGCGAAAGCTTGATTTTGCTTAATCAAGGTAAATCAATTCCTTCAGATTAAAATATGCGATATCAGCGTGTTGTGGAAATTAACCAAAGCATGCTGTTCTGTATCTTCCATTTCAAACTTGCGTGCATACCAGCTATGCCTATGCGCCTTTACAGTGCTGCGGAAAGCCTTATCGTGTTTTTCTTCAGTATGGTGTTTTGCAGCATCGTTATGATGCTTTGCAGCCTCTTCGTAATGGGTTGCAGCTAATATATGGGCTTCAAT
Source organism: Bacteroidota bacterium (assembly GCA_013288345.1). Taxonomy (GTDB): domain Bacteria; phylum Bacteroidota; class Bacteroidia; order JABEUT01; family JABEUT01; genus JABEUT01. The sequence continues at coordinate 42,091 of JABDCA010000003.1, forward strand.
ATTTTTTTCGGTATTAAAAACGGGAATGATTGGCTCCTCTGTTAGTACATGCTCTATAGTTGTTGTCATATTAAGCTTCAATTATTTTTTTCATTTCGTGATATTGCTCTGTGGTAATTTGTCCTGAGGCAAGTCGCTTCTTTAGAGCATCAAGTGCAGAATCTGTCTTGAATCGCTGACCGGGTATGTTATAAGGCACCGCGAATATCCAAAAGAGTAGTATAACCCATAAAACCCACCATATAAAGTGCATTCCACCAAAATAATTGTCGTATGTCATAATGTTTAGTTTTTAATTGTTAACGAATTTCAAAGGGCAAAGGTGGGCCTATATACGTTGCAGTTTGTTATAGCCTTTTTCAATTGAATTACATGATTCACGTATTCGTAGAATATGTGAAATGTGTAAGACTTTCTTGTATTGATATAAGAACTTAAGGCCTCAATAATTTGACCTTTGTACCGTACAAACTAAACATACAGCATTATGGAAAATACAGCAGTTACAGACGGAGCAGAGGATACAAGCGCTACATCAGAAAATCACAGAAAAGCAGCGAGCCATTTAATATCGGCAGCGGCACATCATTATAAGGCAGCCAATTTTATTAATGCAGGTGATGTTAAAAATGCCAGCGACCACACTGCGTTGGCAAAGCAGTATTTCGACCTTGCAAATGAGGCCAGAGGTGAGATTGTGTAAGGAAGGTTAATTGCCACGACCTTTAGGTCGTGGGTATAAGAAATTTAACCCAATAAGGGCTTTAGCCTAATTAGAAAGCAATGCCCCGCTTGCTTTAATAAAATTATTGTATTCCTCGCTAAAGGTCTTTTTTTTGTGGTGTTCTTCTTGTTTTAAAATATAGCGTCTCACCTTATCAGTTACCGAAGAACTTACCGATAAAGCAATGTATTCATCTTGCCACTCAAATTTTGTATTGATTAATTGTTGTTTATTTATCCAGTTAGAAGCTTCTCCTTTGATTAGCCCAATTGTTTTTGCAATTGTTTGGTCAGCACCAAGAGATATGAGTAGGTGAATATGATCTGCCACGCAATTATGGGTGTCGATATAAATGTTTTTCTTAATGCTGTTTTCTTTTATGTGTGCAAGAAGAAGTGGTTTCAGCTCTTTTGAAATTAAAGGTTTGCGATTTTTAGTTGACCAAATTGCATGAATCATTATTTTGCAGTAAGGCATGGAATTACAGGTATTTGTGATGGAATCAAATTTATGAAAAATAAAGATGTATGAGATTTTGGCTAAAGCCTATATAGGAATTAATTCATCCACGACCTAAAGGTCGTGGCAATTAACGTTGCGCAGTAAGTACGATAGATTGTTGAACAGGGTGTTTTATATAGTTGCCACGACCTAAAGGTCGTGGCAACTAGTATTACGCTTTAGCCGCAACTAAACTATCCAATTCCTTCATATCGCTTTCGGTAAGCTCTACCAAAACCGATTTGATGTTTTCTTCTAAGTGCGCCACGCTTGATGTACCGGGTATAAGCAGAATATTGTTGCTATGATGATATAACCAGCTGAGCGCTATCTGTTGTATGCCTGTATTATGTAAGCCCGCAATTTTTTTAAGTGCCGCAAGGCCCTCTAAATTGCCTGCGTTAATGGGGTTCCAGGGGATGAAGGCAATGTTGTGTGCATTGCAGTATTCAAGTACATCTTCCCACTTGCGGTTGCTAACGCTGTACATATTTTGTACCGATACCACCTTGAAGAACTGTTGTGCCATTTTGATCTGCTCCACACTTACTTCCGATAAGCCAATGTGTTTTATTTTTCCTTCCTGTTGCGCCTGTTGTAAAAAAACGAATGTCTTTTCTGCGGGTACTTTAGGGTCGATGCGGTGCAGTTGGTAAAGGTCTATGGTGTCGAGCTTTAATCGCTTAAGGCTGCCATGCAGGGCTTCCTTTAAATGTGCAGGGCTCGAATCAATGTTCCATTCGCCGGGGCCGCTTCGTAAAAAGCCGCCTTTGGTACCAATTATTAAACCCTTAGGGTAGGGGTGTAATGCCTCGGCAATCAGTTCTTCCGAAACATACGGGCCGTAACTATCGGCAGTATCTATAAAATTTACACCCAATTCTACTGCACGTTTCAATACTTTTAGTGCTTCCGGTTTGTTTTCGGGCGGACCCCAAATTCCTTTGCCAGTTATGCGCATTGCGCCATAGCCCATGCGGTTAATGGTTAGCGCTCCACCAAGGCTGAATGTTTTTTCTGTTTTCATGTTAAAGGAGATTAACGAATATGCAAATTACGCTTTAAATTTTTTAAATATACTGGTAGCAATATGTCCGCCGAAACCAAAAGTGTTGCTCATGGCATAGTCGACATTTGTTTTTAATGCTTTGCCTGTAACAATATTGAACTTGCCTGCAAACTCCGGGTCAATGGTTTGGGTATTGATGGTAGGTGGTATAGCGCTTTCGTTTATGGCTGTTATACATGCAATCGCTTCAACCGCTCCAGCTGCACCCAGCAAGTGCCCTGTCATCGATTTGGTGGCACTTACCTGTAACCGTGTATTCTTACCAAAAACTCTTTCCACCGCTTTCATTTCGCTCACATCTCCCACGGGGGTAGATGTAGCATGTGCGTTCAGGTAATCAATATCGCCAGGTTTTATGCCTGCTTCCTCAATAGCCAGTAACATGCCCAGGTAAGCGCCTTCGCCTTCGGGGTGTGTACCTGTAAGGTGGTATGCATCAGCCGACATACCGCCGCCCACTACTTCTGCAAAAATGGGTGCACCGCGTTTTACAGCATGGTCGTAGCTTTCTAAAATAAGTGCGCCTGCACCTTCGCCCATTACAAAACCATCGCGGTTCACATCAAATGGCCTCGATGCTATTGTTGGGTTTTCGTTAAAGGTCGATAATGCCCTTGCTGCACCAAAACCACCAATGGCGCTTGCTGTTATAGGTGCCTCCGAGCCGCCAGTTATCATCATGTCGGCCTTGCCCCATCGTATATAGTCGAATGCAGTTATAATAGCAGTGTTCGATGTGGCACATGCCGACACCGTAGTAAAGTTAATACCACGCAGGCCGTATTTTATTGATATAACACCTGAAGCAATGTCCACTATCATTTTAGGAATAAAGAAAGGATTGAACCGTGGAGTGCCGTCGCCTTTGGCATATTCGGTAACCTGTTCTTCGAAGGTAGTAATACCGCCATTGCCCGAACCCCATATAACGCCAATGCGGTTGCGGTTCAGTTTTTCGAAATCTATTTGGGCATGCTTTACGGCTTCCATTACCGATATTACAGCGTACCGGGTAAACATATCGTACTTGCGCGATTCTGATTTTTCAATAAAATCATCCGTATTAAAATCTTTTAGCTCGCAGGCGAACCGTGTTTTAAACTTCGATACATCGAGCTTGGTAATGGGCCCAACGCCGTTCTTGCCTTCCAGTAATGCCTTGCTGAAACTATCTACCGTATTGCCAATGGGTGTAAGCGCACCCATACCTGTAACTACAACTCTGTTCATATGCTCTATAATTTGAATGCAAAGATAGTTAATTTTAAATTATACCGATTGGTATATTTTTAATATATTTGTACTTCGAAATTAAAAGGAAGGCATGTCTAAGGCAGAAAAAACAAAGGCATTTATCATTGAAAGATCGGCTCCGGTATTCAATACCAAAGGGTATGCGGGCACATCACTCAATGATATTACTGAGGCAACCGGGCTTACCAAAGGTGCCATTTACGGCAACTTTACCGATAAAAACGACATTGCACTCGCTGTATACAAGTACAATGTATCGGGCACACGCAAACGTATGGAGGCTGTGGTTGACAGCAAAGAAAACGCAATTGAAAAGCTATTGGCCTTTACCGCTTATTACGGAAACGATTACAAACGGATATTTGCCAACGGCGGTTGCCCTATATTAAATACAGCTATTGAGGCCGACGACAGTAACCCCTTTATGAAAAAGGTGGTGCAGGTTTCGCTGAAGTGGCTGGCCGATTATTTAGCCGCTATTATAGAATTGGGTAAAAAGCAGAACAACATAAAAAAGGCTGTTGATGCTGTTGAATATGCGAATACTATTATTACCCTGCTTGAAGGAGGCATTATGATGGCCAAGGTTAACGATGAACCAAAGCACCTGTTGAATGCCCTGGACAGGATTAAGCTGATAATTGATAAAGAAATAAAGAAGTAATTTTTAATTAAAATATCCAACAAACATGAATCACAAAGAAGCCTTGATAAGCCTTAGAGGAGAAGTAGAACAAATAAGTAAAACAGCTTACGTGTTCGACGATGAACGTTTTTACGAAAGCTATATCCCCAATAAATGGTCGGCGGCACAGAACATGGAACACCTGTTTATTGCAGTGAAGCCATTGGTAGGCTTATTTGGTAAGCCACAGGTAATGATAGATAAATGGGGTAAGGCCAATCATGCATCACGCACTTACGATGAAGTTGTATCGGTTTACCTCGATAAATTGAAAACTGCAGGCGTACTTCCATTTAATCCTTTAGACCTGGCTACTGAACCCACCAAAGCGGAACAGATTATGAAATATGATTTGATAAGCGAACAATTTATGGAATCTGCGGGCTCATTTAACGAAGAGGAACTGGATAGCTACCAGGTGCCGCATCCATTAATTGGGCTGATGACAGCGCGTGAGTTTATTTACTTTACGCTATACCACAACAGGCATCATCGCGAAGCGCTGGATAGGTTATTGGCACTGAGTAAAAACAATTAATATTATGAGCCATGAAACACAGGGTGGCATTTGTACTGATAATGGGCTTTGTAACTACAGGCCTTATTTCGTTTACACTGGTATCTGTAAATGTGGGTTATATAAATAGCTTTTTTAGAATATGGATGAGGTCGTGGTTGATTGCTTATGCAATTGCAATACCAACGTTTTTAATACTCGGCCCTAAAGTTGAAAAACTGGTAGAGAAATTGTTTAGCGAAGAAAAATGAGAACCATGAAAAGCAACACATTCCTGAATATGACACTAAAGCAATTTACCTGCTTAGTTATGATGGTTCTGCTTCTTCAAGGTTGTGCCGATAAGCCTTCTTACTCCAATAAATATTATGGTGTGCAAATAACAAATAAACCACCAACAGGATCTATATATACTGATTCTGCAAAAAAGGAGTTCGCCTACAGGTCAATAAATGTTTATATAACCAATGACAGCATTATACCTGTAACCCTGCAAATTGCTTTTACAAATACATATATTGAGTTAACGCCATCAACGGAGAATAAGTATAAAGTGTTTTTACTTCCTGATTCAATGACGGCTGAAAAACAATACGACTTTACGGTCGATAATGGGCATGTAAGTAAAGGGTTGGAGGTTTTCTTAAAGAGAGAACTGTACTCATCTGCAATGCTGAAGAAGGTTATTGCCCCGCATGAGACATACTTACTTAAACTTGGATTTCTTTTTAATAATCGGGGTGGACTTACCCAGGCACAGCTTTTCTCGAAAGGCCATAGATGCAGTTTGGCCATTCCAGAAAAGGAAGTGAGTTTAAAAGATGGCAACAGCAAGGGAATTGACTTGATGCTTGGCGTTACCTTGAACTCCGGCACTACATACATGGGCTATTCAACCATTTCGTGCGGGCAATTGTTCTATGGTAATTGATGGGATGGTATTTGAGGCGAATTGCTCGATAGTTGCCACGACCTTTAGGTCGTGGATAAGAGTTAAAATCACTAGGGCTTTAGCCTAAATAATTGAAATGTGTTTTGGCTAAAGCCTATTTATTGGTTTGCTAAAACCACGACCTGAAGGTCGTGGCAATTGATTGTGTTGTAATAGACAAGTAATTTATTTTAGTTTTGCTTTTACTAATTCAAAAGCATGTATTACAAAACATCTGACGGCAAACAACTTTATTACGAACTGCACGGGAACGAGCAAGCAAGTAATTGCATTGTTTTCCTGAATGGGTTATCGCAGTCGACTGTAGCATGGTACTCAATGCTGTCCGATTTTGTTGATGATTACCGCGTTGTTCTGCTTGATTTGATTTTTCAGGGCCAGTCAGATAAAAGCGGCGAGGTGCGCGATTTCGATAAGCATGCTGCCGATGTGCATGAACTGATAGATTCCTTGAATATTAAAAAGGTTACCATCGCCGGTATATCCTATGGCAGTTTGGTTGCACAGCATTTTGCGTTGAACTATCCGCAACAACTTCATAAGCTAATATTGCTTTCGACCTTTGCGCATAAAACCCCTTATTACGATGCTATAGAGCTGGCATGGCACAATGCCTTGGATGCCGGTGGCTACCCGCTTATGTTCGATGTTATGCTGCCAATGGTGCTGAGCGAAAACTATTTTGAACACCCGCTTATACCTATGGATAAGCTAAGGGCCACAAAGCAAAGCCATAATACGGATACAGCTTCGTTAAAAAAATTAATGATAGCCACCCGAGACAGAGGTGATTACCGCGAAAAATTAAAAGCTATACAAACCCCTACACTGGTTATACAAGGCGAAAAAGATGCATTGTTTCCGGTACATATTGGCAAAGCGGTAAGCGATGCAATACAGGGTAGCAGGCTCGAAGTAATACCAAACGCCGGGCATACGCTCAACCTGGAGGCTATACCACAAACTGTAAGGCTTATAAAAGAGTTTACCGGAAAATAGAATTCAAATTAGTTCTTCAGGTAGTCGTGTATTATTTCGCCTGTGTTCATGGTTAGGTCGCAAATAATATGTTGTCCCGAAACTATTTCTTGTACAGGTAACATATGAAAAGGTGCAAGTGCATGCGGAATAAAATGCAGTGCCGCAGGCGCTGACCAGGCTTCGTGAATAACAATTTCGGATTCTACTATTTTGAGCAACTGGCATATAGCCAACGAACCATCGGGTGCAGGTATCGATTTAAGCGTGAAAATAGGAAGGTGGAAATTCTTTTTCACGGTATCCTTATCTAACCGTATGAACTTGTAACCCATTGTAGCCGTAGCAACACGTTCGGTGCCATAGTTAACGGTACCAAGCATAGTGTCTCCGTCTACTTTCAATTCGGGAAACCCTATTTTTTTTGCAAAGCCCAGCATTTCACGGCCAAAGGCAAGGGCTGCCATATTGGGCACAATAAGCAAGTGCATAAAGTTTCCGGTTTGGCCCTTGTAGTTAACGGTGATTAATTGTTCACTTTCAAAAAAAGTACCGCAGCCCGGTACATCGTGCATTTTAATTACCTGGAATTTTACAATCGGGTCAACTATTTCGAGTGGCTCAGGTACAAACTTGCGCAACAGGTTAATATCTGTTTTATAAGCTATGCTTATTATCTCGCGGCGGTAAAACTGTAAAGGTGGCCTGTTAAAAGCGGGCGATGCCAAAGGCATACCAAAGGCTGTTTTAAGTACTGTTTCTTTATCCATATTAGCTTATAAATTCATGCTGCATCTCTACCGAGAAATCGGCCGATGTTTTGTTCCCTACCAGGTCGTAGTTATTGTCGAGCCAATGTTTGGCATATTCTCTTCCTCTGTTCCGAAGCAGGTTTATAAAATCCCACGATGTGTTCGACTTGCTCGATACATCAAACTCTTCCAGTGCATTGTCGGCACAAATAACATGGTAATGCACTTTGCGTAATTGCCCGCCCATGTTATAGCCTTTTGCCAGTAATTCGTTTTTAAACTCTATCAGCCTCAGCTCTGCCATAAGGCTCGAATTAAAACTGAGCTCGTTAATACGGTGCAGTATCTCATCAGCCTTATGCGGCACTTTTTTGATCCTTACAGGATTTATCTGCAGCAGTAAAATATCACTTGTTTTGGTTCCTTTAATAAGCGGGTAGAGTGGAGGGTTGCCCATATAGCCGCCATCCCAATAATACTCATTATCTACTTTTACGGCCTTATATAAGGTAGGCAGGCAGGCCGATGCCAGCAAGGTATCTACGCTTGCATCTTTGGTACAGAATACTTTCGACTGCCCTGTTTTTACATTGGTGGCACAGGTAAATAATTTCATTTTGCTTTGTTGCAGCGCTTTAAAATCAATAAGCTCAGCAAGTATGTCCTTTAAAGGATTTACATCTAAAAAGTTCCATTGGTAGGGCGACAGGTAATTACTCACCAGGTTAAACATATTATAACCCGGGGAAAATTCCATATTGCCTGCCGAAAACATTTTGTCGATCATGCTGGGCTGTATCGGAAAAAAGGCTGATTCTTTCGAAAGCCTTTTCCAGAATGCGCCTAATACTTCTATTGCACCTTCGTTGCCGTTTTTCTGGTGCCCGTATACGGCAAGCCCTGCATTAATGGCACCTGCACTGGTTCCGCATATAGCAGTAATGTCGAACTTGTCTTCTTCAAAAAGCTTTTCGAGTATGCCCCATGTAAAGGCACCGTGCGAGCCACCGCCCTGCAGGGCCAGTGTAATTTGTTTCTTGGTTTTTGCCATGGTTAATTATCAATGTGCTGTCCAGCCACCATCAATTGAAAGCGCTGCACCGGTTATCATTCTTGCATCGTTGCCTGCTAAATAAAGAGCTAAAGCTGCTACCGATTCAATGTCTACAAATTCTTTAATGGCTTGCGGCGCAAGCATAATATCGCTTACTACTTTTTCTTTCGATATGTTGTGGGCCTTTGCCTGGTCTTCTATTTGCTTATCTACCAAAGGTGTTTTTACATAACCGGGACAAATAGAATTAGCAGTTATACCAAATTCAGCGCCTTCTAATGCCAGTACTTTGGTGAGCCCTACCAGGCCATGCTTGGCTGCCACGTATGCCGATTTAAATTCAGATGCTACCAAACCATGTGCCGAAGCAATATTGATTATCCTGCCGAACTTTTTGTTTTTCATTCCCTTCCATACTGCTTTTGATGTGTGAAACGAGGAAGAAAGGTTAATACCTATAATGGCATCCCATTTATCATTCGGGAAATCTTCAATTGGCCCCACAAATTGTATGCCTGCATCATTTATCAATACTTCAATACTGCCAAACTTACTTTCTCCTTCTGTTACCATTGCTGCTATTTCATCAGGCTTAAGCATATTGGCCGGTGAGTACATGGTACCCACGTTGAATTCCTTAGCTACCACCGCTGCAATATCGGGCCCTTCTTTTTCGAGGCCGTTGAATATAATGTTGTAACCTGCTTTTGCAAAGGCTCTGGCTATGCCAAATCCTATTCCGCTGGTGCTGCCTGTTATTAATACGGTTTGTGTTTTCTTAACTGTTTCCATGGGGTTTATTTGGTTTTAAAAAGGCAAATATATAGGGTTTGAATGGTTAGGGTTTATAACTTTTCGACCAAATATTACATTATTTACTGACGCTGTAATGTTACGCTTTTGTTATGGCAATGTGTAGTATAACTAACAGTTGTATGTTTATTTAGTTGCCACGACCTTTAGGTCGTGGAAGAGGATTAGAATAATAAGGGCTTTAGCCTAAATAATTTTTCAGTGTTTTGGCTAAAGCCCATATATCCGAATATCAATACCACGACCTAAAGGTCGTGGCAATTAATAAATTGAACACTGATATAGGATTAATATAAAAACAAACGAGGACGCTCCCGCATGCTTAGCGTACTATACGTGAATGATGTAATTTCTTTAGGCTTAAATACAAGCCTATACCGGGTAAGCGGGTATACTTTTGTAACCTGAAATATAACGAACGGAATACTCACAAATTTTAAATAAAAAACGATCATGAAAAGCACAAACGGTAAACAAACAGAAATTTTGAAGAAAAGCATGGATAACGCTTTTAAAAACTCAAAAGAAAGTATCAGGTCTGTAATTCAATCGAATACAAAGCAATTTGATTCGGCTGTTGAAGCAAACAAAAAGACCTTCGACACCATAAGTAAAACCCTGAATGAAAAGGAAATAGACGCTTCTATTGTCAATTCGTTTAAAACCGCTTTTGGTAAGAGCATTAAAATGTCGGAAGATGTAATTGATTCAATAATTGATTCGCACAGTAGCCGTATTAACGATAGTATTGACTTTACTACCCGTTTTATGGAGATCATCAGTACTTCAGACTTCAATAAAAAGGAAGGCCTTAGTAACCTGATGGAACTGGTAATGGAAAACCTGGAGAGATCAGCTGCCCTTTCGATGCACAATATGGAAAAGATAGGTACCGCATATAACGAACACCTAACTATGGCAGTGGGCTTTAACAAAAAGTTTGCCGATAAAATGAGCTCGCAGATAACAGCCATGTATAAGGTACAACCTAAAACCATGGACAGTTTTTCTGCTTTAGATATGGTTACCGAATGGTGGAAGAAGGATATTGCTGAAAAGGCAAAGGCGTAATTTGTATTAATAATTTTACCCTGCAATTAATAAACTGATTGCAGGGTTTGTTTTATACCAAAATTCGGTTGGTATGCCAAGAAGCCCTCCGGGCTTCCTTTATTTCAATGAGAATATATTCCATCCCTCTCCTTGAGCAAGGAGAGGGTTAGGGTGAGGTCTATTAAAATAAAAAAGCCCATAAGCCATTTGGCTTACGAGCTTCTTACCTGTAGAATTAACTTACGATTGCTTAACCAGTTCTATTTCGCAGCTTATTGAAACCTCATCGCTTACCAAAACTCCGCCTGTTTCCAGGGCAGCGTTCCAGTTCAGGCCAAAATCTTTACGGTTTATCTTTCCGTTAACCGAGAATGCAGCCTTGTGGTTACCCCATGGGTCTTTTGCAATTCCGCCAAATTCAACATCAAACTTTACTTGTTTTTTAATGCCTTTAATGGTCAAATCGCCCCATAATTCAAAGCTACCATCGTTATCGTATTTTTCAACGGTATTGGCAGTAAAGTGTATTTCTTTGAATTTTTCTACGTCGAAAAAGTCCGGGCTCTTTAAGTGGCCATCTCTTTTTTCGTCGCCGGTGCTTATAGATGCCGGGTTTACAAAAAAGTCGGCTTCCACGGTCATAAAGTTTTCGCTGGTGGTGTAAATGCTTCCGTCAAATTCTTTGAACGAACCTTTTACATTAGCTATCATAAGGTGCTTTACCTTAAATCCAATTTCGGAGTGTGCAGGGTCTATGCCCCATTTTGTTTTTGTGATTGTTGCTTCTGCAGTTGTCATGATAATAGAGTTTTAAAATTTTATAATGCAAAGGTGCATGGTAAATGCGAAATTGAGATTAACCTAGATTAAGAAATGAAAAAAATCGACGAACCGGAATAATTTAGTTGTCAATTTTATGCTTCACAACATACTTAATGCCAATCTTGAAGCCTATTACTGGTGTAATTGGAGCTATGGTATAGCCAAATGGCCCAAGTTGTGTGGGTTGATAGGGGTAATAGGGGCTGCCTTTGGCTGCAGTTACATTGTTGAACATAATACGGTTGTGAATACCAAAGCCATAAAAGAAATCAAGTAGCAGGCCACCGTCTCCTCCAATTTCATATCCACGTAAAATATCAAATCCATAAACATGGGCTTTTTCACTCATGGTATATGATATTTTCAGCTCCTCTGTAGGTTGATCATAAAAGGTAACATTATTGAACCATTCAGATTTGTAAACAAGTTGCAGGCACCAGTACCGCTTAGGTTTACGTAAATCGTAACGTTTAAAGTAGAGCTTAAAGGCATTACCTGTATATACAGTACCGGGGTTGGTGTATTGCCCATTGGCAAAGGGATTTACAGAAAAAGTAGTGCTAGGCTGAATAATGCCTGCATAGGCACCAATAGCTATGCGGTTCCACAAATATTCCAGACTAATGTTTAGTTGTGGAAATATATATTGTGCAAGGTCGCTGGAAATTGAAATGCCACTTGATTGCGGGGGTGGAGGCGGTAGAGGTGGGGGCGGAGGCAAGCTAAGTTTAACCGAATCTGCCTTATGTATAGAGTCGGTTTTTGCATTTTGGCAATGATAATAAACACCCCCATCAATAAAATCGATTGCCGTAGGTATTTCAAATACAAACAGGCCAAGCAAAACATCTGCCGATAATGCAGCAGGGTTTAATTCTCTTCTCGGTTCTCCCTTTTTAGGCTTATGGCTTTGGCAGTAGTTTATTTTACCACCAAATACAGTGCCGCAGCCACTATTAAGCAATAACAGAAATAGTATAGATATATAAATGAGGTATCTCATTCGCCGGATAATGGTATAACAAATTTAACAGATATTTTTGAAAAAGCAAGAATTTCCATAATAGTGTTTTGGAAACCCGAAGAGTTTCAATGTGAGTAGCCATCGGTGTAACCGATGGTGAAATAGCAACACATAATAGCAGCCCTTCGGGCTTCTTTTAGACTAATGCCACTATCTTTTCGGCAAAAGCGCCATCGTCAATGCGTTTAAGCGAATCGACAGGCTGGGTAGTTTTGTCAATGAATGTATGCTTTGCATACTTTTTTATTACACCCATACTGTCATAATCATCGGTGCAGGCGCAAATGGCTTTGGTGCAACCGGCTTTTGCAAAGTCAGCCAGAATTTCTTCTAACGCTTCTTTGTCGTTTTCGCCAGTGGTTAAGCCAATCACTTTCCCGTTAAGGCTCAGTATATCATAAAAATCTCTGTTGCCTGTTATATCTACACCTAAAAAATTACGTGTTTCAGGTTCACCGTAATGTCCTGTTACCTGTTTGTAACCGGCATGTAACAGTAATTGGTAGGCAATGTTGAGTGTTTGTGTTTTTCCACAGTTCGATGAACCTTTTAATACTATTATTTCCATAAACGTTTAGTTATTTTCTTCTCCGGTCAACAGATCTTTTTCCGAGAACATAGAGCCCAACAGGTCCTTGAACTGTATGCTGCGTTCCAGGCTCTTTCGGCCAATAAGCGAGTGTTCTGATAAAGCAAACAGTACAAACTCCATCATCAGGGTTTTATCGGTGTCGTTCAGTTTCGGTACATATTCTTCTACAACCTCTGCCAAACCCGGAATTGCTTTTAATCCTTTGCTGTAGTTTTTGTCGGTTTCTAAAAACATACAATCAACCGTGTTGCCATCGCTAAACCAGTTGAGGATAGTTTGATATGGACTTGGTTGCTTTTTCTTTTTCAGTTTACCGGGGTCGGGGAAGTTTTGCAAAAACTCATTGCGTATAGCACGGCCCAATAAGTTCTGTGCTACTATGGCGGCGCCTTCCTGTTCGCCTTCATACACTAATTCTATTTTTCCGTTAACGGATGGAATAACTCCTGATAGGTCAACTATACGGGCAATGGTACTCTTTTCGCCGTTCAGTAACATACGGCGTTCGGCGGTGCTTACCAAATTCTCGTATGCCGAAATGGTTAACCTTGCCGATACTCCGCTCTTGGAATCTACAAACTCATTTTCGCGTGCTTCGAATGCAATGCGTTCAATAAGTGTCGCAAGCAGATCGCCCACTATAATGTTTTTCTTTTGCTCGGCAGTAAGTTTTGCTTCCTGTGCTGTAATTTGTTTCGACAGGCCAATGCTCTTGGGGTAGTGTGTAAGTATCTGGCTGCCTATACGGTCTTTTAACGGAGTTACTATGCTGCCGCGGTTGGTATAGTCTTCGGGGTTAGCGGTAAAAATAAATTGTATGTCGAGGTTTATACGCAGTTTAAATCCGCGTATCTGTATATCGCCTTCCTGCAAAATGTTGAACAAGGCTACTTGAATACGTGCTTGTAAATCGGGTAATTCGTTAATTACAAATATGCAGCGGTTACTGCGCGGAATAATGCCATAGTGTATTACACGCTCGTCGGCATAGCTAAGGCGCAGGTTAGCAGCTTTAATAGGATCTACGTCGCCAATCAAATCGGCCATTGATACATCGGGTGTTGCCAGTTTCTCCACATATCGCTCCGACCTGTGCAGCCAGGCAATAGGTGTTTTGTCTTTCAGTTCTTCGACCTTGCTTTTTCCAAAACCCGATATAGGGTTCAGCGGATCGTCGTTCAGCTCGCTGCCTTCTATAATTGGTATGTACTCGTCAAGCAAATCGGTAAGCTGGCGTGCTATACGGGTCTTTGCCTGTCCGCGTAGGCCAAGCAGGTTAATATTGTGGCGCGATAATATGGCACGTTCCAGTTCAGGTATTACGCTGTCTTCAAAACCAATGATGCCTTTAAATACGTTTTCTTTTTTCTTTATCTTCTCTATCAGGTTATCGCGCAGCTCATCCTTAATGCCTTTGGGCTTGTAACCGCTCTTTTTTAATTCGCCTAATGTTTTGCTATTGTTCATATTTCTGTTTTTTAATTTATTCGAAGGCACCCCCTATGGGGGAATTATCTGATGTTTTTTTTCTTGTTCCGTTCAAAATCTTCAAAAATAAAATTACCTAGCCCTTGTAACGATGTGTAGAAAGCCTTACCATTGTTGGCCTCGGTAAAGTCGTGGACAAATTCTTGCAGGTATGGGTCGCGGGCAACCATAAAGGTAGTAATAGGTATTTTAAGCCTGCGGCAGCTTTGTGCAAGCGTTAGACACTTGTTTATTATTTTGCGGTCGAGGCCAAAACTGTTCTGATAATACTGGCCATTTTCTTTTATGCAAGTTGGCTTGCCATCGGTAATCATAAATATTTGCTTGTTGGCATTTTTGCGCCTGCGCAGCAAATCCATTGCCAGCTCTATGCCTGCAACCGTATTGGTATGGTATGGGCCGACCTGTAAATAGGGCAGGTCCTTTATTTTTATTTCCCAGGCATCGTCACCAAAAACAATTATGTCGAGCGTGTCCTTAGGGTATTTGCGTTTGATGAGTTCGGCAAGGGCCATGGCTACGTTCTTAGCCGGTGTAATTCTATCCTCGCCATACAAGATCATGGAGTGCGATATGTCTATCATCAGCACTGTAGATGTTTGCGTTTTATGTTCCCGCTCTTTTACCTCCAGGTCATTCTCGGTGATCATAAAATTGCTGATGCCATTGTTTATCTGTGCATTCTTCATGCTTTCCAGCATCGATATCTGGTCCAGTGTATCGCCAAACTGAAATGGCCGTGAGTCGCTGCTAATTTCATCACCACTGCCGGTGTACTTGGTAGCATGGTTGCCCGATGTGCCTTTTTTTAACTTGCCGAATATTTTCTCGAGCGCCTGCTGTCGTATGGCCTGCTCTGTTTTAGGGGTAATGGCAATGTTGCCTCCGCCTGAAGTTTCTTCGCGTATATAGCCCCTGTCTTTTAATTCCTGTATAAAATCGCCTATGCCGTAATCGGGCTCGGTAAGTTTGTATTCCTTATCTAATTCGGTGAGCCAGCTAATGGCTTCATTAAAATCTCCGCTGGTATAGGTTATCAGTTGTTTGAAAATATCAAACAGTTTATCAAAAGGACTTTGATCAGGCTTATCGTAATTACTAAATCGGTACCCCAGCATAACACGCAATAAAGTGTGAATTTAGGAATTAAAACGCTATACCGTGCTTGTAACATTCACTGATTGGGGAACAGGCGGTTGTTGCTGTGGAGTGGGGCGGTATACTTTATGGTACCTGCCGGTTAATACTCATTCTCAATACGAAATATCGGTTTGCCTTTTATTGATTATATTAGAGTCTCGGAATTTGAAAGGATACCTTTTAAAGCCCAAATATTGCAATGAAAAAACTAATTGTTGTTATCGCCACACTTACCACTTCGGTATGTGCTATTGCCCAGGTAAATGGTGCGCAACCCCACTAATTATTAAATTCTATTGCTGAATGAACCCACTCAGGAAGGTTATATTTTTATTTGTTTTAGTAGGTGTTTTTTTATTCTCTTGTTCTAAATATTCCTTTACACCAAAGTATTCTTCTCCGCCTACGGGGTATTATGATAAGGTTACAATGGGTACGGTTTATAATGGCAACCTGATAGTTGCCGGTCGTTTTACAACACTTTTTAATGGTTCAAATAATATTGCACAGTGGAATGGAAAGAGCTGGAGTGGGCTCGGTTCGGGATTATCTTGCGACTTTCAAGGGCAATCGATCTGGATAAAGTCTATGGCTGTTTATAATGGCAACCTTATTGTTGGCGGTATAATTAGCAGTGCAGGCGGGCAGGCTGTAAATGATATTGCCCAATGGAACGGTACATCATGGTCGCCCATGGCAAATGGGCAATACGGTAATGGTGTGAACGCTTTGGTTGTTTATAACGGAAATCTTATTGCCGGTGGAGATTTTTCTACTTCAGGTAGTTTTGGAATTGCCCAATGGAATGGTACATCATGGGCTACCATGGGCACTAATTTAACCGGAATAATTGATGCGTTAGTTGTTTATAAAGGTAACCTTATAGCCGCAGGGGAAGATTATGGTTATGGTTCGGCAAAGCATCCGGCGCAATGGAATGGTGCTTCTTGGACAGCAGTGGGCGGAGGCTGTAACGGAGATATTAATTCACTTTTAATTTACAACGGTAATCTTATAGTACAAGGCAGTTTTGATAGCGCGGGTGGTGTTCCGTGTTCGGGAATTGCCCAATGGAATGGTACTGCATGGTCTGCATTAAGCAGTGGTGGAATGTACACCTCAGTTATGTATAATGGTATTTATTACCGGAATTTTAATTTTTTTAGCGATAGTGTTGTAAATGGCTGGAACCCATCTAACGGGGCAAATAGTGTTATAGGAACTTGTTTAAATACTAAAGATACCGTTAAAAATCCAAATTATGGAGGAGTGCAGGCAGAGGCCATGGCGTTATGTGTTTATGATAGCACACTGGTAATTGGCGGATGGTTTAATTCTGTTAATGGAGTAAATACCAATGATAATATTGCCCAATGGAATGGAACTACCTGGTCTCCATTATAAGATTTACTGAGGAAAGATTACCTGAAAATAATTATTCCGCAATTGTTTTTTTAATGGAATTGAACAAGCCTACCCTAATGCCAACTACCGGAGTAAAATAGCAAACGTATCCAATATATGTTCCGGGAATAAGATAACCAGGATACGAATAATTATAAGGGCCGCTACCCCATTGATTAGAGTAAGTCAATGTTGAGGATGTTACATTATAATTCCTAACCCTGTCATGAACGCCAAAGCCATAAAATAAATCAAATCTTATTATATTCAGTAGATCAATTTGATGCCCGTGTAGGAGATCAATACCCCAAACTGTTGTTTTTTCATTTATAGTATAGTTATCGTACATAGCCTGATAAGGATACTCCTGACCATTATTCAATATGTCCATAAAGCTTACATTGTTATATCGTTCCGGTTTACATTCAAGCTGTAAACACCAATAAGTATTAGCCCTTTTTTTGCCATAGTATTTGAAATATGCTTTAAAGGCTTCACCACTGTAAACTGTTCCCGGCATTGTGTATTGGCCATTTGCCAGCGGGTTTACCTGGAAAACTAAATCAGGTTGTATAATTCCGCCATAAATACCAATGGCCATTCTGTTCCAGCAATATTCGATGTTTATATTGGGTTGTAGTAAAATGTACTGTAATAGATCAGTTGAGACAGTAATTGTTCCGACATCTTTTTTGTTTGTTTGTTTTTGTTCGGGTACGGGAACAGAAATTGAATTATTTAAGGAAAGGCTATCATGTATCTGTGCTCCCAAAAACGATACAGGTAAATAAAATAGTGCAGTAAATAAAAGCTTTTTCATCAAGTGGATGGCTTACGCTTAGTTAAAACAAATGTAATAAATATAAGTAATTTCCGAAAGCTGTAAGTGGTAAGGCATTATGATGGTAGTTAATTAGATGAGATTAATGCGTGCCGCTCGTTCCGTTTCTAACCCGTACCAGCTCGGTAGGAATTTGTTTGGTTTCATCCATTTTATATACCGGATGTAATTCGGTCCATTTATGGCGCCTGTCATATACAAGCCTGCCTGTTACCTGCATATGTGTACCTATTTCAGGTATTGCTACTTTGTTGGTATAGCCCTGGCACTTGCACGATATAGGGAAAATAGCCTGGTGGGCGCACACCAGTTCCAGTACAATACAACTATCCTGCCGGGTATAATTCTTTTTGCTCAACTTCACATAGTTCGAATCCATTCGCAGCCTGATGTGGTAGTCGCCATCAATTTCATTCAGCACAAATACAATGGTGCCTGTAACCGTCATGGTATCTTTTTGGGTTACAAGCCTTTCGGGTTCGTAAATATGATCGTTGGGATCTTCCTGAGCTTTTACTACCACCGAAAGCAATAAAGCAATGATCAGTAAAGGCCTCTTTATGCACAGCATAGTTATACTATATGAAGGTTGGTTCATGAAAAACAGGATTATAGTTTCTAAATCAGGGAGCCTCTATTCGCTTGTATACACGCAATGTAAAGCTAAAAAAACAAAATGTGTTAGTTGTGAGCCTTTATTTTCCTAAAAGTGACTTTTGTGGTTTTTGCTATTCTTTTAATGAATAAAATAGACGAGGGGCAAAAAAGCGAGCCGGGAAAAAAGAAGGATCTTTTGTTACCCGGCTCTTAACCTTTCCGTTGCTCAGACGAAAGGAAGCCTTAATTAGTATAATACTGTACTATATTCTCTCTAATGTGTTCTCTGAATTTTGTTCATGCGTTACGGCATTATGCTTTTCAAGCTGCCATTGGTCCGATGTGGTTTCAAGCCAATCGTTGCCAACTTTGCGGTACACCTCTGCATGTAAACCAAAGGTGTCCTTCAGGCCCTGTTTCAAATCAGATACGGTCATATGCGGAAAAATAGATAGTGTGCCTTTTGAATGCATGGCCCTGCATTCGCCTATCGACTTGGTGTGATGCACCAACAGGTGAGGCGGCTCTGCTGAATGGGTAAAAAAGTCAAGCCTGAGGTTTGGAAATATCTCTGAGAAATCTTTTTGTATCTCGTGAATCTTTCTCTTGTCGTGTATGTTGATTTCCATAATATGGTTTTATTAGTTGCTTGTTTTGTTAAGAAAATGTAACATCATATTGACAAGGCAAATTTGGGTTTATTGCTGTAAAGGAATGTTATATATTTTTTACGATTTATTATATAGTTTACAGTTTATTATACAGAATAAAACAGGCGGCATTCACATTCACAAAACCTGCATTCATCGAAAATGGCTCTGTCTTTTTTTATTTGCAAACTAACTTTACTCAGCATTAAAGCATAATACGATGGACACACATCATGAACATAAGCGCAGTTTTATACAAGAGTTAGAGCACGAGTTGTATCTGTTCTACACCCGCGAGAACCATACTATTGGTAATTACCTGTTCCTTTATTGGATGATTGCCCTTGGTATACTTGGTTTGGTACTTGTAGCAGAGTTGTTGTTTAAGCACTAAAGTAATTTAGGGTATGCGGTGGTATTGGTTTGAGAATTATAGTTTATCGTGGCTTGGGCACAGATCTATGCATCTATGTGTCATTGCCTGTTTATTCACTTTCTACCTCACGTGCCGTGGCTTTATCTATAAAGAATATTTACAAGTTGGTATGATCCCTCGCTTCACTCGGGATGACAACCAATTTATTGCATAATAGGTAGGGGGGGGGAGTGGCGCGGGCGAAGCCCACGCCACTCCCCCCCCCTACAAAAACAAAACGATACTGTCATTCCGATTGAAGTGAAGCGGAAAGAGGAATCATACCATCTTGTTGTCCTCATTCATGCATTTTCCAATAATTAATTAGTAATTAAGAATTACGAATTGAAAACAAATACAGATAATGTAACGGCACGTGAGGTGATAAGTAACGAGGATAGGAATGGACACATAGATGTAAAGTACTGTGCCAAAGTAAAGCTAGCCTGATGATTTTCAAATCACCAAATTAAATTGAATTTGCCGAAGGCTTAACTCGCGTACTTATGCCCTCACTCTTATCTCTCCCAATAAGGAGAGACGGTCCAGTTTACTATGTGGTATGAAATTGCTTTTGCCAATCAATTGCCTTTCTCTCATGTTATTTAAAAATAGATATGGAATAGGTGAATGCACTTAATAGTTAAAATAGGTAATTGAAATGTCTTTCCTGGTTTGGGAAAGATAAAAGATAGGGCTCAGCTTGCGTATTTTCTCTTGCGCATATAAGCAAGCACAATACCAAGCAGGGTTATAATGCCAATAGGTACACCCATGTTTATGAGTTCCCATTGTGTTTTATACTTGCTTGCTTTTTCCCTGTCGAGCAGGCGGAGTTTGAGTTGTTTGGTACGTACGCTAAGCAGTGCGCTGTCGCCACAGAGGTAGTTCATACAGTTTACAATAAAATCTTTGTTGCCGTAAATTTGCTGGGTTACTTTATAGGTATAGCCATCGTAACCTAAAGGGTAAGCTTGATTTTTGCCACGCTCTACTTCATTTATTACCACATCGCCATCCGACACCACTATCATAGATGTGTTTACACTTACATCCTGGTATTTCAATAATTTTAATGTATCAGGGCTCATGTTAAGGCGGTCCTTAAAGGCTGATGTAAACTTACCCTCGAGCAATACAGCAAGTGGCTGAAAGCCCTGGTCGAACTGTTTTTCGTCGGGTTGCATGCGGACAATATCGAAACTAATGCGGGCAGGGGCATTGAGCAATCGGGTTGCTTTTGATGTGGTAAGTAAAATAGTTTTTTTAATGCCCGGTTGTTGTATAGTATCTAATGTGCTGGCATATTTAAACTCAACCAAATTAAGGTTGCGTACAATAGGGTTGTTGCCGGTGGCAGAAACTAATGGCTCGTAGAACCATGGGTAAAGTTTTATGCGTGCCTGCTGCCCGGGTAACGAACTGTTCAACGGTATTGCAGATGATTGCAGGTCGAGCACTAAATTGCTGTTGAGCCTTACACCGTAGCGGAACAATTGATCGTCGATGTTCAGTTCGGTTTTAAAGGCTATTGTAACACCGTTGCGCGAAAGGCTGTCCATAGGTGCATACATGGGGTCTATAAGCCAAAGTACTTTTCCGCCACGCATAATAAACTGGTCAATAATGTAGGCATCCTTATCGTCGATTGCCTGCATAGGCTTAGCAATGATAAGCGCTTTGCATAATTGCAAACCGTTTAGCTGATGGTTAATAGGTAGCAGGCGCACATCGTAATATTCCGACAAAGCATTAATGGCACCGGCAAGGTGCAGTGAATCGGGTTCGCCCTGGCCCTGCAAAAAAGCAACGATAGGGCGCATTTTCAAATCTATTTTATGGAATGCATTGTCAATATTATACTCCAGCGCCTCAATCGAATTGTTCAATTGGGTTTCGGGGTCGGCATCCATTTGTGTTTGCAATATGTTAATAGGCATATCGCGCCCGGCATAGTTGAGCATAGCACCCGGCCATATAATCTGTTCTGCTGTGCCCGAACTTGCTTTTACCTGAAGGTTAAAAGGTACCAGTCCGTTTTCATACAATTGGTGGAACACATCTTTGTTATCGCCGAGCGTAGTAGGATCTATAAACTGGTATTGCACATTACCACCCGAATAAGCGTTGAACTCATCGAGCATCTCTTTCATCTCATCGCGCAGGCGCACGAAGCCGGCGGGCAATTTGCCATTGAGATAGACCTTGAAAAAGGCGAGCGTTTTAATATTTTTGGCTATCGCCTTCGATTCAGGCGAAAGGGTATAGCGTTTTTCAGAGGTAAGGTCGAAACGTTTGAATAAGAACGAGCCCACATAGTTGCACAGTATAATAAGCACTATACTAAGCGCCAGGCGGGTTAAGTCGCGCTGCTTGTTCTTTCTATGTGCGCCTTTCTCTACCATTTTCTGCTTTCAATTGATACCCTGCTCATAAGTAAGAACACGACTGATACACTAACAAAATAGATTACATCGCGGGTATCTATCACCCCACGGCTCATAGATGAATAGTGAGCACTTATACCCAGTTGAGATACGAAATTGCCAACTATGCCCGACGATAGTGAACTGCCTAAATAACCAAAGCCTGTATAACAGAAAAAGCAAAGTATAACCGCTACAATAAACGATATAACCTGATTGCCTGTAATAGCCGATGCAAATACACCTATAGATACAAAACCACCTGCCAGGAACAATAGCCCGAGGTATGAACCCCATGTTCGGCCTGCATCTAAGTTACCGGGTGGGTAGCCCAGTTTATAAACCGAATAGTAGTAAACAAGAGTAGGTAATAATGCCAACACTACCAACAACACACAGGCAAAGAATTTGGCTGCAACAATCTGCATATCAGTAATGGGGCGGGTAAGGAGCAGTTCCATAGTGCCCGAGCGTTTTTCTTCGGCAAACGAACGCATAGTTACTGCCGGTATTAAAAACAAAAACAACCAGGGAGCAAGCACAAACAGAGGGTCAATGCCTGCATAGCCACCTTCCAGAATGTTGGAGTCCATAAAATCTAATGGCAGCACCCACATTATAAGCCCAATACTAACAAGGAACACACCTATTACAATGTATCCTATAAGGGAGCTAAGGAAAACGGATATTTCTTTTTTTAGAAGCGCGTACATAAGCGAGACAAAAGTAAGAAATTACCGCAGCCCGTCATTGCGAGGCACGAAGCAATCTTACCATCTAATACAATTCCGGGCGTTCCCCTCCTATCATCGGGTCGGGCCTGTCTGCCGACAGGCAGGCTATCCGCTGCAAGTCCTCGCTACGCTGTGGGCTTTCCGCTACTATCCCTAACGCGAACTACTGTTACTTCGTTATAGCTCATTCCATTATTAATATTCAATTAAATTCGCGAGAACTTCGTTGCTGATATTTTTTATTGGACTTCGCCCCGAAATTCCTTCCCCTCGCCAGACCTCCGGAATGCACGCTGTCGTTTACATCCAGGTGGTAAAAGTTCAATTGTAAATAAAAAATGTCTTTTCGGAGCATAATTTAATTGTTTTCAGTTTGTATTTTCGTTCTATTAAATGTTTCAGACAAGCATGAATAAAAAATACCTGTCGTTTATACTCGACCTTTTTTGGGTTTTGGCTTATCTGTTAATAACAAGTGCAACATGGCTAATTGCAGCCCCGCCAAAAGACCACTTGGAAAACCTGTGACGGGCTTAAGGCCTTATTAAATAACGTAAAATTGCAATGAAAATGTCTTTTCGGGCTGTTATTTTAAGAATGATATTGCTACCTTCGCGCCGTTTTGAAAGTTAAAGATCAATCAATCAGCCTATTAACTCCAATTATAATAAAGCAAACCTCAAACCCAACCCGATGAAAAAACAATTACTAAAAAGTATCACTTCTGTAGCTCTTGCATTGATGTCTTTTAGCATTGCAACCAAGGCACAAAATTCTATTAACTTTTCAGGAACATCTGGCAATGAGGCTGCAGCCAATTACAGCTTCGATATTAACAATGGCTTTACTGTTGAGTATGAAATGTATTTAGATAACATTGTAAATTATAACGCCGGAGTTACATCTACAAATACTTATCTTCCTAGTCCTCTCGATACATATGTTGACCAAAGCGGAAACATGTCCGTATTACTGGGTAATCCGGGTGCCTGGGGCAGCGTAAGTATACCTAATTTTGTATCAGGGCAATGGTACAATATAGCTATTTCCTATAACGCCAATACCGATTCAGCTTTCGTTTATATTAATGGGGTGCTGGAAGGGACAATGAATGGCATTTCTTTAGGCAACCAGGGCACTATATTGATAGGAAATCGCGATGATGGAGCTACCTATGCCAATGCCGGATTCGATAGGGTATTGATATGGTCAGGCGGAGCAAGGTCAGCAGCACAGGTTAATGCCGACCAGTACACCTGCTTTACAGGTAGCGAAACTAACCTGGATGTATATTATACAATGAGCGAAGGTTCCGGTACTACTCTTAATAACACAGGCGGAGCCGGACCTGCAGCAAATGCGACTATAACAGGCCCGGTTAGTTGGATAGGAGGATCTGACTCATGCGATATTACCGTTACTGCCATTGACCGTTATTATTCACCAAGTGGCAAACATGTGTGGACAACTAATGGTTACCATTTAGATACAATGGCCTGCGGTACAATTGTATATGTAAACCTTACCTTAACACACCGCATGTATGTTAACCTAAACGCAACAGGTACACCTGATGGTATGAGCTGGGCTTCAGCTTACACCAATTTTGCCGATGCGGTGGACTCAAGCATGGCAGGCGATACTATTTTAGTAGCGCAGGGCACGTACCAACCTGCCAGTGGCCTATCTTTTACTATGAAAGACGGTGTAAAGATATACGGCGGTTTTGTTGGTACCGAAAGCGGGCTTTCGCAACGTAATTTACCCGGCGGTTATGCAACCGTACTAAAGGGTAACGGCGCTGCAGTAATTGATAACACAAGTAATAACCTTACTAATGCTGCTGTATTGGATGGTTTTACTATTACAAGCGGCACTCGTGGAATGGATAACGTTAGTTCTTCTCCTATCCTTTCTAATTTAGTATTTACTAATAATAATAATTCTACTTACGGCAGTGGGATGGCTAACGGAACCTCTTCAGCACCTATACTTACCAATGTTTTGTTTTATGGTAATACTTCGGACGATGGTGGTGGAATGTTTAACAACAGCTCATCGCCAATCCTTACCAATGTAGTATTTAGTAATAATACTGCATCAAGTTCGGGTGGAGCTATTTCTAATACTCACTCATCTTCCACAATCACCAATGTAACTTTTTCGAATAACAATGCTGGTACTGGTGGGGCGATATATAATGATTCTCCGATAGCAACAACTATAACTAATGCTATATTTTGGGGTAATACAGATGGAAGCGGATTTCCTGATTATGCTAGTCATGTCGGTGCTCCTGCTGTTATAACATACTGCTATACCCAAACCTCCATTGCAGGTACCGGTAACATAATTGGCGCTTCGGACCCATTTGTAAATGATGCTTCTACGGGAGCAGTAAAAGGTGCTGATAGTACCTGGATGACTGCTGATGACGGATTGCATTTAGTAACCGGTTCTACAGCTATTGGCGCAGGTAAAGTTAGCGCTGTGCCTGTAGGCATAACTACCGATATTACAGGAAAAACTGCAATTATACAAAGTGGTTTGGTAAATATGGGCGCTTATGCAAACACATGCCAAACAGAATCTTTCATTTCAGCTAATGGATGTGTCAGCTACAATTCGCCAAGCGGAAATTATACCTGGACTGTTTCGGGTAACTATATTGATACCATACCTAACCATGCAACCTGCGATAGTGTTATACACATAAACCTTAACATTATTGGCCCTGTCTCTTATGTTGATACATTTGCTACGGTATGCGGTCAATTAAAATGGTATGGAAGAACGTATACTGAAAGCGGTAGGAGTTACGATACCATAAAGAGTAAATTACTGGGTTGCGATAGTATTATTAATAATTTATTCCTTTTTGTTAATCCACATACCGAAAGCGCTATTAATATTGGCACGTATGCAAGCAGTTATATGTTTAAAGGCACAAGCGAAACTGTCAGCGGCCATTATACTTTTGATACTACCAGTGCTGCAGGTTGCGATAGCACAGTTAATTTGTACTTGACCTTCTATGCTGCGCCCACTGTTACCACCAGCAGTTCGTGCATACCGGCTAATTTAACCTTAAGTGCCAGCC
Organism: Bacteroidota bacterium; assembly: GCA_013288345.1. GTDB lineage: Bacteria > Bacteroidota > Bacteroidia > JABEUT01 > JABEUT01 > JABEUT01. Next base: position 67,676 of record JABDCA010000003.1, read on the forward strand.
CATTACCTGTTCTTGTACAATGGCAAAAAAACAATATAACTGTTGCTGTTGATACCGCTAAGTGGGATACAGGCACTATAGTGGCACAAGACAGACTTGATAACGTGTTTGCTATTACACGAGATTCTGCCGGAAACATCTATGTGTCAAACACTAACGAAGTTATAAAATATCCGAAAGGCGCTACATCTGCTACTCCGGGTGTTACAGTTGCTCAAAATGGTATTAGTGGTATTGAAGATATTAAGGTGGATATAGCCGGTAATCTTTTTGTTGAAGATCAATATTTAAACAAGGTATTGGAATACCCTGTTGGTTCTGACTCTACAACAGCTCCAATAACAGTGGCTTCGGGCTTCCGCTATCCGGACTTTTTATTTGTAGATAATGCCGATAATGTTTATGTTTCAGATGATAATGATGACGTTGTACGTTACTACCCTGCGGGAGACAGTAATGGTGTTGTAGTTGCACAAACGGGATTGAGCGGGGCCGGTGGTATATATGTTGATAATTCAGGCAACCTGTTTGTAAGCGACTATGACCAGAACGAGGTACTGGAATACCCTAAGGGCTCTAATAGCTCTACCGATGGTTCTGTTGTAGCGCAAGATGGATTAAGCAATGCTGATGGCCTTGTTGCTATTTGGGTTGATGGTAACGGCTATTTATATGTAGATGCTCCTTTTAGAAACGGTGGTGCTAGTGATAGTTCTTTTATGTATGTATATCCTCCGGGTTCAACTGCAACAACTCATCCTATTGATAGTATATATTTACCGGGTATAGTTGGTGGTTATTATTTTACTACCGACGCCAGCGGTAATTTTTATGCTACAAGCAATAGTAATGGCTATGTTAAAAAGTTCAGCAACATTATTAAACTAACCGACAGTGTTAAAACTGCCGGTAGTTATAATGCTATGGTTAATTCTTTCTCGGGCTATGGTACTACTACAAATGCAATTTTTATGGGTGCACCTAGTAGCAGTAATACCACTACAACAGCCTGTGACTTCTATGTATCACCAAGTGGTCACCATACCTGGAGTACCAATGGCACCTTTATGGATACCATAAAGAACAAAGTAGGTTGCGATAGCTTAATGACCATTAACCTTACCATTAACCACAGTACCGCAGGAGATACTACCGCTACTGCCTGTGATAAATTAACCTGGTATGGCACACAGTATACCAATACCGGCACTCCTACATATACAGTAAAAAACAAAGTAGGTTGTGATAGTGTTATTACACTGCACTTAACCATTAACACAAGCCCTACCATTAATATTACAGGTAGAGACAGTATACCTGCCGGTGGAAAAGATACGTTGGTGGCAAGTGGTGCAACCACTTATAGCTGGACGGGTGGAGGTACAAAGGATACGTTAATTGTTACACCTGGTGGGAATACTACCTACACTGTTATGGGTACCAGCAATGGCTGTACAAGCACTGTAACCTTTATTGTGAAGATAGAAATACTAACAGGTATGCAGGTAATAACCAATGGTGGCGATGTTAACCTGTATCCTAACCCTGCTAATACTTATGTAACCCTAAGCTTTAGCAATAAAGTAAGTACAAATGCAACCCTAAGCATAGTAACCGAAGCAGGGCAGGTGTTAAGTACTAACAGTATATCTATAAGCAATGGCAAAACCATGCCGATAGATATAACCAACCTTGCAGAAGGTATTTACTTTGTACGAATTAATACCGCAGGCCAAACACAAGTGGTTAGGTTTGTAAGGAGCAAATAAGGTTTTCTAAATCTTTTATAAAAAAGCCCTGTAGCAATACGGGGCTTTTTTATCGATATACCCCAATAATAAAACAAGCTCTGTTTTTAGTGGATTTAGCAGGGGCCGTTTGTCCGCAAATTCCCGCCGTTCGCTAAGCCAATTCCCCCATTGGCTAAATACCCTCTTTATATATAGTGTTTTATGGCTCTATTTGTGGGGAAATAAGGGAAATGAGCGCAATTAAAACATATTCAATATGAAAAAACAAATTGCATTACTACAATGGCTGATAATTGCTATGGGCATAAGTGTGGTGGTAAAGGGCCAGCCGGCATATACCCTTAAGTTAAACTACGATACCCTGAGCGGAAATAATGTAAGCGCATTATTTACTCCGGATGGCACATTAAATTTTACACCTGCCGGAAATGATGCATATCGTGTGCCTAAAACAGGTGCAGCATGTTCCATTTTTTGTGGCTCATTATGGATTGGTGGTATTGATGCTGGTAAGCAACTGCATACCGCCGCCGAAACCTATTACCAAAACGGTACCGATTTTTGGCCCGGGCCTATAATGGATAGCCTGAATTATTGTGGTCATCAGGATACTATATGGGACAGAGTGTACAGGGTTGACAGATCGACAATAGATAGTTTTAAGAATGGTTTGTTTGGCAGCAATATTCCAAGATCGATACTCGGCTGGCCCGGTAGAGGTGATACATCACTTGGTGAAATGCCTCAACTTGCACCTTATGTAGATATTTCTAAAAGTGGCTTTTATAATCCTGTTAATGGCGATTACCCTTTAATTAGAGGAGATGAAGCCGCCTATATGATTTACACTGATGCACGCATTTCAAAACATACAGAATCGAGAGGTTTGAAGTTTGGCATTGAGGTGCATTTAATGGCATACCAGTTCAATAGTACAGATGCGGCAGTAAATGAGGCTACCTTTTTGCATTACGATATTTATAATCGTTCCCAAAATACCTATGATAGTGTTTATGTTGGCAATTTTATAGATATGGATATTGGTAACGGAGGAGATGATTATGTGGGCTGCGATACTGTAAATAACTACTGGTATACATATAACGGTGAAGCTGTTGATGCAGCAAGCTCAACAGGCTACGATTCTCTTCCGCCTGCGCAGGCTTTGTTATACCTGTGCGACACCATGAAGCACTTTCAATATTATTACAACAATTTTTCGACGCATGGTAACCCTCTTTACCCGCAGAACTATTATGATTATTTAAAAAGTATCTGGCCCGATTCAATACATGCTAAATATTACGATACCACTTCTGTAAATACAAATTTTGCATACTCTGGCAATCCGGTAACAGGGCTAGGCTGGTCAGAGGTTAGCGCTAAAAAACCAATGGGCGATATGCGTGGCTTAAGCAGCGTTGGGCCATTTACATTTGCACCCGGTGGATGTAAAAGTATTGATGTGGCGCTTGTGTTTGCTCAGAACATGGTGCCGGGCCCAACGGCTAATTTGCAGAGCGTTGCATTGTTAGCCAACAATATAACCGATGTAAAGAATTTTTACAATACACAAACTTATGGCTGCGATTCGGGCTTACTGGCATTAAATGAAATAAAACAAAATGTACCTGCAGTAATTGTTTACCCCAACCCAAGCAGCAACGGTAGATATACTGTTGGAATTAAAAATTACGAATTAGGAATTACGAATGTTGAAGTGTATAACATACTTGGCGAGACAGTGCATTCTGAATTGTCTACTATCCATTCTCAATTGTCAATTGATATTAGTAACGAACCCAACGGGCTTTACTTTTATAGAATAACCGATAAGAACGGAGAACAAGTAAGCAGTGGTAAAATGATAATTCAGAAATAAATTAAAAATGAATATGCCACTAAAGCACAAAAACACAAAGGAACTGCACACGAATTATTTTGTGGGCTTTTGTGACTTGGTGTTTTTGTGGCTAGAGATATTTTGGAATGGTTTATTATAGAACTTTATAATTGTATATTTACATCAACACATTGTTACTTTTTATGAAAAGAGTACTTCTGTATTTTTTACTTTTCACTTTTACCTTTTCGCTTTTCACTGCCACTGCGCAGCAAAAAGTTGCTGATTCATTAAAAGCCCGCCTTGCAACCGATAAGCTCGATACCAACCGTGTAAACGATTGGGTTGAGTTGGCAGTTTGTTATGCCGATGCCAACAGGCCCGATACGGTTATGAAACTTGCTATGCAGGCGCAGGTACTTGCACAGCAGATAGATTATACCAAAGGCCAGATGAAAGCCTATAGCATGATGGGATATATGTACCAGGTGCAGAGCAATTTCGATAAGGCTATTGAGAATTTCGCCAATGGTTTAAAAGTGGCAGAGCGTGTTAACGACAAAGCATACATAGCCAAGTTCAATGGCAAAATAGGTACTGTTTATTCCGATAAAGGCGATTTTGCCAAAGCGCTTGAGTATTATTTAGTTGACTTGAAGGCAGTGCAGGATATGGGCAACAAAAAAGCCATTGCCCTTGTTACCGGCGATATTGGCAATGCTTACGAGTTACAGGGTGATTATGTAAAAGCGCTCGAATATAATTTTAAGGCCCTGCAAATGGATATTGATAACGGTGACAAGAGCAGCGTATCGGTTGTTAATGGCAATATTGGTAATATTTATGTAGATGAGAAGAACTACAAATCGGCGTTGGAGTATTACTTCAAAGCGCTGAAGGTAGATTCGGAGATGAATAACAAAAACAGCATTGCAGTAAATATTGGCAACATTGGTAACATATATGGCATATTGGGCGATAATGATAAGTCGCTTGCTTATGCACTTAAGGCCCTTAGTATCGACGAAGAAATAAACAACAAAGAGGGTGTTGCTATAAATACAGGCAATATTGGTAATATGTATTCTGCCCGCAAGGAATACGATAAGGCAAAGCCCTATTTATTTAAAGCATTGGCTGCATATTCCGAACTGGGCAGCAAGCAGGGCATTGCAGCCACAAAGGATAATATAGGTGGTTTGTATTTAGACCAAAAGAACTATGCCGATGCTGAAAAATACTTTTTACAATCGGTTGCATTGGCCGATAGCCTGAACTACTTACCATGCTCCGAAGAAGATTACCAGGATTTGAGCAAGCTGTATTCGGCCACAGGTAAATGGCAACAGGCATACGAGGCATCGGCAAAATACAATGCTATAAAAGATAGTATGTTCAGCCAGGATAAAAGCCAGGAGATAGGCCACCTGGAAGCCAAGGCAGAGTATGAACAAAAGCTTGCTGTGCAAAAAGCCAACGAGGTAAATGATGCCACAATTGCTGAAGAGCACAGCAAAAAGCAACAGGTAATGATGTTGCTTATATCGGCAGTGGCGCTTATTGTGTCGCTCATTGCTATATTGATATTCCGCTCGCTAAAAAATGTGCAGAAAGAAAAACAACTGGCCGAGCAGCAAAAATCGCTGATGGAGTTAAGGGCATTACGGGCGCAGATGAATCCTCACTTTATTTTTAATGCCATCAGCTCTATTCAGCATTTTACCTTGCAGAACAATAGTGAGGATGCACAGAAGTACCTCTCGAAGTTTTCGAAGCTTATACGCGGTGTGTTAGAAAACTCTAAATACGAAAGTATAAAGCTATCGGAGGAATTGCAGATGCTGGAGCTATATATAGAATTGGAACAGCTCAGGTTTTCATCGAAATTCAGCTACGAACTGGTGATTGATAAAAATGTAGATGTAAATGGTGTATCTATTGCTCCCCTTATTATACAACCTTTTGTTGAGAACGCTATATGGCACGGACTAATGCACCTTGAAAATAAAATTGGCAAGCTTACCATTACCATTCAAAAGCAAGGTGATAAGTTAAAGTGCATCATCGACGATAACGGCATAGGCCGCAAACGTGCTATGGAAATACGCAATGCCAAAATGCACCGCTCTATGGGTTTATCTATTACACAAGAACGTATGCATGCCGGAGATATGACAGTCAATTTTATTGATAAGGAAAATGCAGATGGAACGGCTGCGGGAACGACTGTAGAAATAACATTAACCAATTGACAATTAAAAATGGACAGTGGACAATGAAAGCTAACTACAAAAAATGCTTATATGTTCGTCATTGCGAGGAACGAAGCAATCTCAGTATTTGCTTTGAGACTGCCACGCCCGCAAAGCCGGAGCTCGCAGTGACGTATGTGTCTTTGTAAGAGGTAGAGTGGCGGCACGTGAGGTGAAGAGAAACAATGATAGAAAATTGACACATAGATGCAAAGAATTATTCGTGACGTACTCATTTATTATGGAACTCATGAGGGCTTCGCCGTTGTGCCAAAGCCAGGTGAAATGGAATATGTTTCGACAAGCGCAACACGACTGTTAATTGAAAAGCGAAATAAACATCAAATAAAACCAACCACAAAATGAAAGCCATAATAATAGACGACGAAGCATCAGGGGCGGGCTCGCTGAACATATTACTCAACAAATATTGTCCGACAGTAAACGTGGTGGGTGTCGCCAACTCTGCCGACCAGGCCGAGAAGATGATAAACACATTATCGCCGGATGTGATTTTTCTAGATGTGGAGATGCCCCATGCCGATGGGTTCCAATTGTTGAGCCGATTTAAAAAGATAAGCTTTGATGTGATGTTTACCACTGCCTACAACGAATACGCCCTTAGGGCCATTAAACACAATGCCCTCGATTACCTGCTGAAACCGATTGATAAAGATGAACTTATTGCAGCGGTAAAAAAGTGTGAGGCCAAAAAAGCAAGCGGCCAGGTCGATTACATAAAGGTTGAGAATTTAATATCGTCGTTGGCACAGGCGCAAAAACTGCAAAAGCTACCCGTACCTACACTGGAAGAGATACTTTATATAGATATCGATAACATCATTCGCTTCGAGGCCGATTCGAACTATACGATGATATACCTGAAAGTTGGCAAAAGAATTACCTCATCAAAGACCCTGAAAGAATATGAACTGATGCTGATGGGGCAACCCTTCTTCAGGGTGCATAAAACCCATTGCATAAACCTAACCGAAATAACCAAATACATTAAAGGCGATGGTGGCTTTGTGGTTATGACCGATGGCGCAACCATAGAGGTATCGAGGCAGAAGAAAGCGGAGTTGCTGGCGTTAATGGCATTGTAACTAATTTGATAATTTGGTGATTTGAAAATTTGATGATTGAAAACAGGGTGACTCCGTCATTGCGACCGCGTGCCGCCTTAGCTTTAGAGGTGGAGCAGGAACGAAACAATGAAAAATAAAAGGGTGCATGTAAGTCGTTAGCCTTCAGCTACAAAGGCTAAGCGCTTGCAATTTTATGTTTTGTGTTGTATATTTGATCTTATAAAATCCACATTGAATGAAAAAAAGATTACTTCTACTTATTACAACAATCTTACTTGGTGCTGAAAGCAATGCACAATTAACTGACATTTGGGATAGTGTTGGCAAGGGAGTTAACGGGAATGGTTATTGTGTAAAAGCATTGGCTCTAAATGATACGAATGGAAGTATAATTTATGCTGGTGGTTCGTTTTTTACTGCCGGGGGCAAGGTTTCAAATAATATTGCAAAATGGACAGGTAGTGGATGTCAAACCTGTGGTAATAATAACGGAATATGGTCGCCTATTGCAAAGGGTGTAAATAAAGAAGTTACAGCTTTAACGATGTATAAGCATAAATTGGTTGCCGGAGGAGCATTTGATTCCGCGGGAGGAATTGGAGCCAATTATATTGCCAGTTATGATACTGTCCATTCATGGGATTCGTTAAGTAGTGGATTAAACGGGCAAGTATATGCGCTTGCTGCATACGATAGTGTTTTGTATGTGGGAGGAAGCTTTACTAACGCTGGCGGTAAAACAGTAAATAAAATTGCTGAATGGATTATAAATGGATGGCAGCCTATTGCAGGGTTCGATAGTGGTACTGTCTATTGCCTTGCTATGTATAAGGATACACTTTATGCCGGTGGTTCCTTTACTTCTTCAGGCGGCAACCCTGTTAATTATATTGCCAAGTGGAATGGAGTGGTATGGTTGCCGGTTGGTGGTGGAATGAATAATACAGTTTATACTCTTACTGTTTTTCAAAATTCATTGTATGCAGGCGGGGCTTTTACAAATGCCGGAGGTGTAAGTGCAAATTATGTGGCACAGTGGGGAGGTAGTAGTTGGTTTTCTTTAGGCTCAGGTACTAATGATACAGTAAGAACAATGGTGAATTCGGGATTTACTTATGGAGTTATAGAAAAACAAAATGCCGGAAATTTTGCCCAGACAGCATTAGTAGTTGGAGGCAGTTTTACAATGGCAGGGATTAAGTCAGCACCATATATTGCACTCTATTTTCCTAATGGCGCTGGCGGTCAGTATAACCCCGGATGGAATACTATTGCAGGGCTTACAAAGCCTGTATATGCTATAACAAGTAATCAGGCAAATAATTATGTTGGTGGCTTGTTTGATTCTATAACATCAGGTTATTGGACTAATGCAGGGCAGGTAAATTACATTGCACAGTTTACATTTATGGTGGGTGGTAGTATTAATGAATTATATAATAATAGCAATGTCAGTGTTTTCCTAATCCTTCGAATGGTTTAATAACCTTTCAATTGAAAGGTGAACAACTGAAAGCAAATAATGTAGAAGTATATAACATGTTAGGCGAAAAAGTGTATTCTCAATTAGCAATAGATAGTGGGCAATGGACAATTGATTTGGGTAACCAACCTGCCGGTATATATCTTTATCGAATTATTGATAGTAAAGGTGCAGCCATTGCAACCGGTAAGCTGACGGTTGAAAAATAATTAACAATTAGGAATCAACCGGACCTTTTAACGGTTGATAATCAGTTAATGAATAATTCCTAATTCCTAATTCTCCGATTCCTAATTGAGTAATTTTGTATTCAAAATTACTCTGTGCCAAGAGACCCAATAGCTTCACTGCGTTTACCCGATTTCAGGCTTTTTATAACCGGGCGCTTGTTTATGACCCTTGCCCTGCAAATGCAAAGCGTTATAGTGGGCTGGCAGATATACCAGTTTACCAAAAACCCTTTTTGGCTGGGTATGATAGGCTTGACAGAAGCCATACCCGCAATAGGCATTGCGCTTATTGGAGGCCATGTTGCCGATATAATTCCCCGTAAAAAAATAATAATGATAACCGGCACACTGCTTGCTATGTGTGCTGCCATATTGTGCGCGTTTACCTTGCGCGATAGTTATGTGTTACGTACGATAGGTATTTGGCCGGTTTATGTTGTTGTGTTTATTGGCGGAGTATTACGAGCTTTTATTGGCCCGGCTAACTTCGCTTTTGTTTCGCAAATAGTACCCAGGGATATTTATCCAAATGCCTCTACATGGAACAGTTCGGCATGGCAGGCAGGCGCCATTGGCGGCCCGCTGCTAATTGCATTTATTTATAAGCCATTGGGTATTACCATGACCTACGCTATAGATGCAGCCTTGCTCATAATTGCGCTTATAACTATATTTTTAATACCGGGCAGGCCCTTACCACCCAAGGTAGAGAAGGAGTCTTTGTTCGAGAGTCTGTCGAAGGGAGTATATTTTGTTTTCCGCAATGAAATTATTTTGGGCGCACTTTCACTCGACCTGTTTGCAGTGTTCTTTGGCGGAGCTGTATCAGTGTTACCCATGTTCGCTGATATTATGAATGTGGGAGTAGAAGGATTAAGCATATTGCGTGCTGCGCCATCGGTAGGGGCTGTGCTTATGCTGGGTATAATGATATGGCGCCCTTTGCTGAACAAAGCAGGGCGTAACCTGCTTATTGCGGTAGGTGGGTTTGGCCTGTGCATGATTTTGTTCCCGCTGGCTTGCTATGTAAACTTCTGGCTTGCATTTGTATTGCTGCTGCTTAGTGGTGGTTTCGATAGTGTAAGTGTAGTGGTGCGTGGTACCATACTTCAGCTTATGACTCCCGATGAAATGCGTGGGCGTGTATCGGCGGTCAATAATATATTCATAGGCTCATCCAACGAAATAGGGGAGTTTGAATCGGGCCTTGCAGCCAGGTTTATGCGCCTGGTGCCTTCGGTGATATTTGGCGGTAGCATGACCCTTATAGTAGTTGCAATTACAGCAATAAAAGCTAAAAAATTAAGAAGGCTAGAACTTGATAACAAGTAATTAATTTGAAGATTTGATAATTTAGTGATTTGATAATGGCGAACAATAAATTTACCACCAATGAATAAACTTAAAATACCAAAGCTATACCAGGGAGTAATAGTTTCCAACTTATTTGCGATGCTAGTAATAGGCATAAATAAGTACATAGATGTAAATTATATTTTCTACAAAAGCCCTGGAGCAGATGAGTTTTTGATCCTATCCAATTTTATTTTAATACCTATAGTTATGGGTATTATATGTTCACGGTTTTGGCGCGACCTGGAAATGAAAAATGCTATTTATATAGGCAATTCTGTTTTAACAGGCTTTATAGCGATCATATTCAGCTATATATTTTTAAATGAAGGAAGTATATGCCTCATCATTGTTTCTCCATTGGTGTTTGGTTTTATAGTAACCGGCGTATTTATTGGCAAGGCCATGTTCCGGAAAAAGAATAACACCCTTAACGTGAGCGTAATATTGCTTATTGCGATTTTGTATACAGTAGATACACTCACTGGCCGGCCGTATGATGAACAGGTAACCGATACAATGCTTATACATGCCAGCCCTGCCGAGGTATGGAAGCATGTTGCCGCATTCGACCCGATTACCGAACCGAACCATTACTTTTTGTTTAAACTGGGTATGCCCAGCCCCATGCAAAGCACAGTAGATGGCTATTACGAAGGTGCACACCGTAAATGTATTTTTAGTAATGGTTATGTTTTTGATGAAACTATGACCACCTTTAAGCCCGGTGAAAACCTGACCTTCGATATTACCAACCAACCCCGCGACCCGGAGATAATGGGGCACATAGATATTTTGCGTGGCCAGTTTCTGCTGCACGATAATGGTGACGGCACCACCACGCTTACCGGTAATAGCTGGTACAGGTTGTATGTGGCCCCTGCATGGTATTATAATTTGTGGGCGCAGAGCATTACCAGCAATGTGCACATCAGGGCCATGCAACACATTAAGCAATTGAGCGAAGCCAAATAACATGTTTCGCTTTGCGGTAAAATATTTAAGCTTTTTAAAACATGTTCCGCTGCTGCCACAGGTATTTGAAAGCTGGCTGAAGATGGGCACAATGGTTGTGGCTCCGCAAGTGCTTACCGTAATGGATGATATTGAAAACGAAGTATGCCAATGGGAAGGCATAACAGTTACCAATCATAAATATGGTGGAATACAGTTCAACAAGCATGGCCATGAAATTGGCCACATACATGGCAACGGTATGATGGACATACCTTTCAATAGAAAACTAAAACTTCAGCTAATAGAACAAGGCAGGGTAGAAGACCACCACACCCTTAAAGATACAGGCTGGAGCAGCTTTGAAATAAATACGCTGGCAGACAAGGACAGGGCTATAGGGTTGCTGAGGGAGGCGTATGAGTTGCGTGGTTAATTATTTTGTAAATTTGATAAATGCTGAAACCACTTCTTATAGTTCTCTGCTTTGTATGCTATAGCGTAGGACAGGCGCAAATAAGCTTGGCGCAAACTTACTGGCATGAGTCGAAAAAACAGGATCATTCCATTCAGCTGGACATGAAGGCAGATTCAACGTTTGAGCAGGATGATAGGTCGAACGATTTAGGGAGAAAACATTTTTATGGTTATTGGAGGGTAAGGAAAAATGAGATTGTACTTACTTACTATAATAAGATAGGCCCCTTTGCAGATTCAGTTAATAAACGGATTCTTTTATATAAAAAGGATGATTCCTCCGATTATTATAAATTATATGAGAAGCAGTCATTGTTGCAAAGTGTTAATTATTCTTTAAATCATAAGGCAAAGCAAAAGCGATACTATAAGAGAATTCAATTAGATATGGCTAATGCTAATGTTGGATTTAGTGATGGTGGTATTTATTATGTTAAAGATTCATCTCCACCTTGGCAAGCAAAAGTAATTGTAGATGGGTATTTAAGAATAATGGCAAAGATTTATGGCACTGATACTGTACATGTTTGGGCTGTGGATACAATTACTGATACTCAAGCGTCTTTGAGAAAGTATATAGAGGAACACATTAATTACCCTGAGGTAGAGAAAGAGGCTCAAATTACAGGTCATGTCTATGCTTCTTTTATAGTTGAGAAAGATGGTTCAGTAACAAACGTTAAGATTCTTCATGCTGTTGCAGGTGGGCTTGGCTTAGGTAAAGAAGTGTTACGAGTATTGTCTGTAATCCCGAAAGTGCCGCCGCACATGCATAAAGGAAAACCGGTGAAGGTAATGTACTGCGTTGTTATGCGCTTTATGCTGACTTAGCTAATTATCTTCTTCCCTGCCACAAAGTCTTTCAGGTAGAAAGGCTCGTAATAGGCAACATCGCTAAAAGTTTTAGTTGCAAACATTTCTTCAGCCATTTTGCACATATTGAGTGACGAAGCATAAATATCGTCGAGCCAGATCTTGGTGGTATCGCCGGCAAATAATTCTTTCATCTTCGGCATGCCATCTCCAAAAAAAGCTATGCTTTTGTATTCTGAAAAAGAAGTTGCATCTAATATCTCAGCATGCACTGGTATAATTTCTTTACCTGTATTATCAAATAAGGCAGTGTAGACTTCCAACCTCCGGGCATCAATCATTGGGCAATAGAGTACATCCTCGCGTTTTAGCTTTTGTGCTGCTCCGTATGCCATGGCTTTTAAAGTGGGTACTGCAATAAGTGGCTTGTTTAATGCGTAGCATAATCCTTTTGCTGTGGCTGTTCCAATGCGCAAGCCTGTATAAGAACCGGGCCCTGTACCCACAGCAATAGCATCTAATGTTGATAAGGAGACGGAAGCTTTCTCCATTAACTCCTTTATGAAAACAGTAATTTTTTCGGCGTGTACTTGTCCGTCGTTAGCTTCTTTTGATGCAATAATCACACCATCTTTTGCAAGTGCTACAGAGCAAGCAGAAGTTGCAGTTTCTATATTTAATATTAAGTTCATAAAGTTCATCAAGTTTTTAAAGTTCTTCAAGTAAAAAGTCTGTAAAGTTCATAAAGCTATTTGCCTTTATAACTTTTAACTTTTCGCTTTTAACTTTTCACTTATTTACTGTCTGCAGTAAACACATCCAGCTTGTCGGTTTTCTGAACCATCATGCCGTCTTTTAATGCGCTCGATACAGCAGAGTAGGGGGCGTTAACTATTTCATCGCCTTCTTTAAGGCCACTCTTTACTTCAATGTTGTTCGCATCTTGTATGCCTGTGGTAACAGTTACTTGTTTTACTTTTCCGGCATTGTATATAAATACACACTCTATAATAGTGTCTTTTTTATCGGCGTTGTCGTCTTTCTTACTTGCCTTTTTATTGGCATCCTTACCATCGTCTTTTTTGTCTGCCATCATCATTTTTATAGTGTCCTTAGGGTTGCGTGTAGTAACTGCTTCTATAGGAACAGACAGGACATGGGTGGCAAATTTTACCTCTATATCGGCCGTTGCGCTCATACCCGGTTTAAACGGAGAGTCGTTGGTACCGGCAGGCATAAGGTCGGTGTAAGAACTTGGTAGTATATGTATTTTAACAAGGAAGTTGGTAACCTGGTCAACCGACGATGTACCGTTTGCCGATACACTTGCTGAGTTCGATACTTCGCTAACAATAGATTTGAACTTACGGTTAAGGAATGCATCAACCGATATATACGCTGTATCGCCAATTTTTACGTTTACAATATCGTTCTCGTTTACGTTCACATCCGCTTCCATGTTCGAAAGATCGGCAACGCTCATCATTACTGTACCGGCCATGGTTGCAGTACCTACTACGCGCTCACCTAACTTTACAGTCAAACCAACAACTACACCATCAATAGGCGATAGTATTATGGTTTTGGTAAGGTTGTCCTGCGCTTCTTTCATGGTTGCTTCGGCACTCTTCGAATTGAACTGTGCCGCATCAATATTATCCTGTGCTGCTTTTAAGTTGGCTTCAGCAGTTTGGTATGCAGCGTTCGATGCATCGAGGTCGCTTTGGGCAATAGCGCCTTGTGCAAATAGTTTTTTGTTACGGTTGTAAATAGTGTTCTGGTTATCGAACTGTGCTTGTGAGCTTGCTAGCTGAGCCTGTGCATTGGTAATAGCCGATTTACTGCTGTTAAATGCTGCTTCAGCCTGGTCGAAAGCAGAACGGTACACATCGGGGAATATTTTTGCAAGCAGGTCGCCCTTCTTTACACGCTGGCCTTCGTGCACAGGTAGTTCTACTATTTCGCCCGATACGTCGGGGCTAATTTTAACAATGGTGGTAGGCTGTATGTTTCCGTCAGATGAAACAGACTCGGTAATATTGCGCGAAGTTACTTTATCTGTTGTTACCTTAATAGATGATCCGCTGGAGCATGACTTAAGCATAAGCACCAGGCACAATGCAACACAACCGGTAACTATGTACAATACAATTTTTTTCATGGTTATAGTTTCAAAGGTTTGCCTTCGTAATAATCAAGGACTTTAATTTTAAATATGTAATTGTATTTTGCCTGTAACAAGTCCGACTTGGCTTTGTTCAGGTTGGTTTGTGCAGTATTGTAATCGAGTGCTGTCGACATGCCCACATCGAATTTTGTTTTGGTGTAGTTGTATGCTTCGCTGAGCGATGCAACCGATTTCTCAGTGGCGTGGTACTTTCTTAATGCGCCCAGTGCATCGGCATAGGCCTGCTGTATGTTTTTACGAAGTGTTAGTTCGCTGTTTTCGTAATTGTAATAATTGTTAAGTGCATTCAGTTTAGCATTACGGTAAGCCACATTGGCCTGCAAGCCATTCAGTATAGGTATGTTCAGCCTGAAACCAAACGATTTGTTGAAGTTATTGTTCAACTGATCGGCCCATTTTACCGCAGGCCCCTCGGTTATTGTAGGCTCCTTAGCTACTAATGGCGAGGCACCTACATAACCTAATGTATCAAGGTTATAAGCTGTGCTCGAAGTTTTATCGGACCCTGAATAACCTGTGCCAACGGTTGCGTTAAAGGTAAGCTTGGGGTATAATGCACCTGCTGCTGCCTGCTTGGCATCTTCTGCGCTTTTCCATTTTAATTCTGCGCTGTGTATATCGGGCATGCTAACCAAAGCTTTAAAATATACCTGTTCAGGGCCATCAATAGCGGGGTTTGCGGGTATGGTAATTTCGGGTACTGCTATTTTAAATAGTTGCAGTGAATCAATATCTAATAACTGAGCAAGGCCCAACATTGCTAAATCTAATTGGGTTTGTGCGTTCACCTGGTTTACATCGTCGTTGGCTTCCTGTGCCTGCACATCTAATAAGTTACTGCGCGAAAGGCTGCCGGCGGTAACCAGTTGCTGGGTACGTTCTACCTGTTGCAAGGTTACTTCGTGCTGGTTTTTAGCTTCGATTAATAGTTCCTGGTCGAGCAATACCTGCAGGTAGCCCGATGCTATATTGAGTGCAATATTGTTTTTGTTTACCTCTACATCGTATTTACTGGCTTCGTAACTGGCCTGGTTTTGCTTTAACTGGTTTACGCTTTGCTCTCCTCCAAAAAGGGTGAACGAACTGCTCAGGTAAAAATCTTGCGACAGAACCTGGCTGGTAGCAAAGGTGTTGGTAAACGGATCAATGGTACGGCCATAGTTCCATGTGTTCGATGCCATACCGTTAATGGTTGGCAATATATTGCCCTTGCTGCCGGTAACGTTGTTCTTGGCTATTTCGCTACTTACCTGTGCCTGTTTTACAGTAAGGTTATGCTGCCATGCGTAGCTGATGCAATAGTCTAAGGGCCATGGTTGGCCGAGAGCCAGATTGGTATCTTTCTGGGCATTTACAATGCCACATGCAAGCAGTGCCACTGCTAACAGTTTGTTTTTTTTATGGAGAGTTTTAAGCACGTTTTTTTGAAAGGCTGACAAATATAGCAAATAACTGAATTTGTGGGTAAAACAGGATTGAACGATGATGACACGGATTGAGCAGATTAGCACGGATAAATTAAAATGAATGGCCTGCTGCCTTATATTTGAACTATGAAAAAAGATGCCCATTGGTTTTGGTATGCAATAGGTATTGTTGCTATAACCCTAGTCTGCTTTCTTCCTTCAATAACTAACCAATTTACCAATTGGGATGACCCTTTTTACGTTACCAACAATAGTTTAATCAAAAGCCTATCCTTTCAATCGATAAAGGCGCTATTTACGAGTTATGTAGCCGATAATTACCATCCGCTTACCATGCTAAGCCTTGCAATAAATTATAAGTTCTCGGGCCTTAACCCTGAAGGGTACCACATTACAAACTTGCTGTTGCACCTATGTAATACCCTGTTGGTAATGGTATTTATTAAAAGGCTATCGGGCGATATGCGAATTGCTGCTATAACCGCCTTGCTTTTTGCTGTTCACCCTATGCATGTAGAGTCGGTTGCATGGGTATCGGAACGAAAAGATGTGTTGTATGCCTTTTTCTATTTACTGGCTTTATGCACTTATGTAAAGTATGCAGAAGCGCCTAAAGTGAAGTTATACGTCACCGTGTTTGTCTTTTTCCTGTTATCACTTCTCTCGAAAGGTATGGCTGTTACATTGCCATTGGTATTACTGGCAATAGATTATTACCGGGGTAAAAAGCCCTTTGCCAAAGCTATTCTCGAGAAAACTCCTTTTTTAATACTGTCGGTTGTGTTTGGCATTGTGGCCATATATGCCCAGCATAGCACGCAGGCAATAGAGGTTTCAACTACAGGTTCTTACTTCGACAGAATTTTGTTTGGCTGCTATGCAATGCTCACTTATTTATGGAAATCTATATTCCCTTTCAGCCTGTCATGCTTTTACGATTACCCAATTAAGCACAATGGGTACTATCCTGCGGTCTTTTACCTGGCGCCTTTAATTATTGTGGCATTGGCTTACCTGGTATACAAACCTGCCCGAAAGAATAAAGACATTGTATTTGCCTTGCTGTTCTTTGTCTTTACAATTGTGGTAGTACTGCAATTGATTCCGGTTGGTAAAGCAATTGTAGCGGATAGGTACACGTATATACCTTATATAGGCTTGTTCTTTTTGCTGGGTAAGTGGATAGTTTCAATGGTAGATAGTAAAAGCAATAATCGCATTGTGCTCCCTGCGTTTGCAGTTATAGTTTTAGTTTTTGGCTGGTTTACATACCAGCAATGTAAGGTATGGAAGGATAGCCTTACCTTATGGTCGGGTGCAATTAAAAATGCACCATCGGCAGTGGCCTATTGCAACAGGGGCCAATATTATATGGATGCAAACAACAACGATGATGCCCTAAATGATTTTACCCGATCGATTGAATTAAGGGATTATGCGGCTGCGTATCTTAACCGGAGCTCTGTGTATTTAAAAACAGGGCTTATTGATAAAGCATTAGATGACTGCAACAAGATGATAAGCTTATGGCCCGATAATGCCTTTGCCTATAATACCCAAAGCGAGTGCCTTACCCAAAAGAAAGATTATACAGCATCGGTTGAATCGGCTGATAAAGCTATTCAGCTAAAGCCCGATTACGATATTGCCTATTATACCAAAGGCAATGCATTGAGTTTTTTAGAGAAATACGATGAAGCCATTGATGCGTATAACAAAGCAATAGCCTTAAACCCTCAGCTTAAGGAAGCCTATAACAACAGGTCAGCCATGTATTATGTTAAAAAAGAATATACTTTGGCTTTGGCCGATGCCCAAAAAGCACAGGAGCTTGGTTTTGCTGTAAATGCCAATTATATGGAAACTTTAAAAAATAGTGTGCAATAATTCCTGAAAGCTTTTACTTAACCTCAACCTTGTTTTACAATATCTCTATCTTAATCCCTGCCGTTTCTATATGCGTAGTAATTTCGAAGGCCTGTATGGTGTAAAAAGGCTCTAAAGCCAACCATGTATGGCGGCCGATAGATAAATCGAACCTTATGCCGGCATAACCCAGATCGACCACAGGGTTTACAAGTACAAAGGAACCATACTGTCCGACAATTGTGCCAAACGAAATACCGAGCCCTGCACTAAGTCTGAACTTGGGTGTTTTTACAATGCGGTAATATAGCCTGAAAGGTATGTCGAGGGTTACTTCTTGTATAGAGTAACTGGCAGTATCGGAGGGCCAGTAGATGCCGGGTTTTTGGTATGTATTACCTGTGCAGCCAAACTTACCTACTTCAAAGCCGAGCGAAAAGAACAGGTTGCTTTTATATTCTTTCGAAACAAAATCGAAGCCAAACGTAAATGCTGTGCCAGGCTTAACGCTGTAGCCTGTGTAAATGCGATCCGAGCGATATTGTTTTATCATACCGCTCATTTCGGTATTGAACCCTGCCGCTACCGATGCCATAATGGCTAAGTGGGCCGAATCGACATGCGATATAGTATCGCGTTTGTGGTGAACGGTATCGTAGTCAACTCCGTAAAAAGCCATGCTTCTGCCGCCATCTTGTGCATAGGCACCAAATGAAGTAACAAAAAGGAATAAGAGTAGTATGTTTCTTTTCATAAACTAAATCTTTGTAAAGATACTTTATATCTTAAATTTGAGTTAAATATTACCATGAATTTTAAAGTTTCGCTCGTAACTTCCTTAATTACTTTTATAGGTATATGTACCTTGTTGGTTTTGTATGTTGCCATTGGCGAGAACGTTACTGTAATAGGCATTGAGATTTGGGTTATAGTATTAGCTGCCATTGTAAACCTTATTCTCCTTATAGTACTGGTGTTTCAGTTAGTTAAGGTAAAAGAGCAACGAAAGCGTACCCTTAAAACAATAGGTATAATACTTATTAATATACCTGCAGCAATGTTGTGTATGCTATTAATGAATATGTGGGATAAAACCATAAGGCTAACCATAAGTAATGAAAAGAAAACAACCATTACAGCTATCGAAATTAAAAGCACAAAACAACGAGACATAAGTGAGCTAAAACCCGGTGCCACCAAAACAATATGGATATATAATCCCGATACATGTAACGTAAGTATTAAGTATACCGAAAATGGCAAAGTGTTCTCTGAGGAAATAAGGCACAGGGTAGAGTGGGGCGGAAACGCCAACTACAGCATAGGCGATACATTAATGCAAATGAATGACGGCGAAGGCTGTTATGTTAAGCCTTTATTAAAAATTATACCTTTGACAAAAGAAAATTTAACCCTAAAATAAATCCCCAATATGAAACGTAACGCAACAGCAAAATGGAATGGCTCAGTTAAAGAAGGTAAAGGAACCATTACCACACAAAGCACCACATTAAATAACACCCAATATTCTTTCAGCAGCCGGTTCGAATCGGGCGTGGGCACTAACCCCGAAGAACTTATAGCAGCAGCACATGCAGGTTGCTTTACCATGAAATTGAGTGCTGTATTAGGCGAATCGAAGTTTACCCCGACATCTATCGAAACTACTTGTACCGTGAATCTGGAGAACGGAGCTATTGCCGGTTCGCACTTAGTAGTTAAGGCTACTGTGCCGGGTATTACTGCCGATGCTTTTATAGCCTGTGCCGAAAATGCAAAAGCCAATTGCCCTATATCCAAGGCTTTGAATACCAATATTTCTATGGAAGCTTCTTTGGTGTAGTTTGCCATTCCACCTATCTAAGCTTGTCTGTTTTATAAACGGGCAAGCTTTTCTTTTTATATTCATAATTAAGTTTTGGGCGTTCCCCTCGTGCCTCGGGTCGGGCTTTCCGCTTCAAGTCCTCGCTCTGCTGCGGGCTATCCGCTGTAATAACCGCATACCTCTGAAAGCACCATGAATATTGATAACGGAAAGAGTTAGTCGCAAAAATTAGTCTCAAACTGTGCTTAGGGAAAGAATACAATTCAACCCCCAAAAGCCTGTAAATAAAGTAATGCATAAGAATAACAGTGCGCTCCATACAATAAAGGTATAGAAAATATATGTGCGCACAAGTTTCGAGTTATTCACAATCACTTAGAATAGGGGTCATAAGCCGATACGTCTCTATTCTTCTTTTGGAGTCTTCAAGGTCTGTTGTTAAACACCTGTTTTTCTTTTTTAATCGATAAATCTCTTTACGCAAGGCCGTAATAATGGGCTGATATTTTGCCTTAGGGCTAATAAATTCCTTTTTCATAATAGCTTGAATTAAACTTAGTGGATACGGTCTTTCTTTTTCCAAGGCTCAAAATGAAACCCATTTCTAAAAGTATGATCAATGCATCCGCACCTGAATAAGAGCGTATGGCCTTTTTTATCCCCATCTTCAAGAAGCTGGGGAGCTATTTTATTCAATGTATTGATAGAACCTTTCCAATACCCCTTATATTCAAGATAGCTTTTAAGCTCCTTAACGCCTTTTAGGAGTTCCGTAAACTTGGGTTCGGTTTTTATTGCATCTAATTCCTTTTTAGCTTTTACATAGCCGGAACAAAATGCATTCTCTCTTTCGGAATTAATTATTTCCAACAATTCCTGAACCCCGATTGTAGTAATTTGAATAGCCATTTGCATCATATTTGATGATACAAAATTACATCCGAATTCAAGGAGTTTTATGTAACGCTATTTTTTAGGTATTTTTCTAAAAACCACAAAAACCATAAAAATCATTATTCAAACTAATGATTACCAAGTATTACTAGCTATTATGAGCAAACGTGTGTCAGGGTAAAAACTGAATGTTTTTTTATTTCGTAAAGGAATTTGCCCGTAAATTGCTGATTTTCTTTCTGTAACACCTTGCTTTGACTCAATAGAAAGTGTTGCAGGTTGCAACAGGATGGAGATTGTTAATACCAAATCTCCATCCCTTGAAAAATAATTGATTTTTTTCCTGAATTTGCACAAAAAAAATGTATTCATGCCTCTTGCCTCCCAGAAAAAATGCCCTTAAAAGCTATTTTAAGGGCATCCTGATGATTCGAAGTGATTCAACAGCCAAATGCGCAATAGTGATATTTAGATGCGCAGAAAATTAGCTAATGTGTTTTTTGAATATGTTATTTTGACCCTAAAAAAACCACTTAAAACCGGCCTTTTTTTATCTTGAGATTTAGCTATGCATTACCTAATTCAACCTATATGGTAGAAATGTACGACCCAAAGTTTAACCGTAAGAAAACATTTGGTTGAGCCAAGTTTAATTTGTAGCTTTACTTTTATAACTAATTAAAAACTTAAAAAATTATGGCTCAAATATGGGAAACACCTGAATTTAATAGAATGACTCTGGCAGAACAAATTGATTGGTTAAAACGTCAAATTGAAATTTTACAAGGTCAGGTTAATAGCAGAGACAGGACTATTGCAAATGGTTCTGACAGCCTATCAAATTGTAATGGGAGACTTTTAAAATGTAATCAGGAGTACAAAAAGTTAGAAAAGGAAATTGAAGATTTAAAAAAAGGAAAATCATAAATTTCTAATTTTATAAAAAACAAAACACTATGGAAAAGAAACCAATGCCTGAGCCAACAAGACCCACAATTCCAAATACACCGCCAAGACCTCCGGTTATAACTGAGCCGTCAAGGCCAGTAATTAAACCAAAACCAGACCCAAGACCAGTAATTTAAAATAAAAAACTATATGGGAAAATATATGCCAAATGATCCAAGACAAGTAATAATAGATGGGTTTAGTAAAGTGCCTCGTTTGCAAAAGGAACTTGAACATGCCTATGAACGCCATCACGGAACAAATTCTCTGGATAAAGGTACGAAAGAGGTGAGAGACAAATATTTGAATACTGCTTTACAGAACCCTAATGATAAAGAAGTGAAAAATATCCTTGATGCCCTTCACTATATATGCACAAATTTAGACAGGGGAATGATTTAGTTGATATTCGTCAAGCCATTATATTACAAACAAGCAAGTTACTAAATAAGTTCGGTGCTTGAAATAGTTATATTTGTTAGGTGAAAAATATACTACCATTCATCTTGTTATTTGTCTTTGGAAGCACCTATAGTCAAGATACTGTAACAATCAGAAACGAATCTTTACAAAGTTTAGAACTAGAATTATACTTTAATCATTCTGGTATCGACACATATTTAGGGTCAGGAAGTG
Organism: Bacteroidota bacterium; assembly: GCA_013288345.1. Lineage (GTDB taxonomy): Bacteria > Bacteroidota > Bacteroidia > JABEUT01 > JABEUT01 > JABEUT01. The sequence goes on from JABDCA010000003.1 coordinate 89,704, forward strand.
GATTTGTTATAAAATCTAAAACAAGGTATTATCTAGTTACTAATTATCATGTTATAACTGGTGGAAAGACAATTGATGGTTTTTGGGAGATAGGATCCAGCAAAATACTTCCCAACAAAATAAAAATCCACTATTTATCAAATACTACGCCAGGAGATTCTATTATTAAGTATGAATCTTTGTATGATAAAAAATTCAAGCAACTTTGGATTCAGGATTCTGTGTTGGTGGATGGTAAAAATAAACTAATCGATGTCGTTGAATTGCCGCTGAATGATACGAGCAGGGCTTCTATTAATCCTATAAACTACCACATTGATGTCAATAAGTATGTAATACTACAACCAACTGACATACTTTTTATTATTGGATATCCATTTTCATTAAATCTTCACTTGACTTCTCATGGGTTACCTATATGGGAGTCGGGTATAATTTCATCAGAACCCAATTTACCGGATGATTTAAATATTTGGGTTAATGCCACTACATTTCCAGGAATGTCCGGTTCGCCAGCTTATTTTATTTCAAATGGCACATACTGGGACTCTAAAAAACGTGGCTATTTAACAGCTTCTATTTTTGTTGGTGTATTTTCCGCAGTCCAGCAAGTTAATACAAATGGCAATAACACTCAAAAAGAATATGACATATATAGTATTATTTGGAAAGCAACTTATCTTAGAGGTATATTTGATAAACTTAACTAGACTACTTTAGTCTCGTGTCCAAAGTAGATACTAAGGGCAAGACTTAACATGTTTCAACAAGCTAGTCGCCAATTCTAATAATCATTCCTCAGATTATTTGTAAATTTTCATGAAGTACAAACAGGGAATTATTCAACTGGATTAAGTGGCAAAAAATTTTAAACAATTCAAGGATTTATCAAGTAATGGGTATAATTCCTCAAAACGAAGTACAAAGTGCCTTATTTGATAATACTGACCATCCAAAGCAAAATAAGGTAATGGCTGCAATGGATAGAATAAACAAATTAATGGGTAAGGATAAAGTACGAGTAGCAGCCCAGGGATTTGACCGTAAATGGAAATTAAGACAAGAAAAGCTTTCTCCATGCTATACAACAAGGTGGAATGAACTATTAATAGTAAAGGTTTAATTCAATTACCCCAATATCACATCTTCCTTTAAAACTAAATTTTTTGGGTCTTTATGCTACTGATTTTATCGACAGGGATAATTTGTGTTTGCTGTAATTCAGTATTGAAAAGGTAGACAAAGCTTTGCGACTTGCCTAAGAAATAAATTTTAGGTGATGTTGTTATTACATCGTTTTCCAAATAAATCGTAGTTAGCGATTTAGCGGAATTTTCCTTTGTGTATCTTATTTCATACCAAGATAAACTAACTGTAAATAATACAAACATTAAAATAGGGAGTATTGGCATTGTGTTTTTTTCAGACCCCTTCATATAAAGTACTATACATAAAAATAAAAACTGTGTTATTGCGAAAATTGCAAAATATAACAACCACATTTTATTGAAAAAGATAAATAATATTGAAAAAATAGCCACTACAAAAAAACTACCCAATAGTAGCCAGCCTTTTTGGTGAGTAAATGTATGTCCTACAGCATCTGATATGGATTCCAAGACTGGTTCGGTTGCTTTAACTTCATTGGCTGTCGGTATAGCCTGATGTGGAGCGGAAGGACTGGAAATCTTTTTTCTTTGGTTCTTTTCTAGTAATGCAAAAACTATTGCAAAAACAACTTGATGGCATACAAAAATAAGACAACATAATATAATTATATTTAGGTCATTAAAAAATGACAAAAGAATTTCAGAGAAATTCAAATAATCAATAATATGAATTCCCCAATATCCATAATAAATGGATAATTTGAGTAATCCATTAAAGATTAGAAATGCTGTAATAAGTGGTGATAGTTCTACTATTTTTTTTAGTGTCATAAAACAAAGTTAATCAAACTTATACAGACCTATACCCACATCTAACATTACTCCGATTATCCACAAAGTTAAAGTCAGGGCAAACAGCCGAACCTGTCAACCGGCTTTTGCGGCATAAATTATTGCAATTCCTCCCTTGTTATTCCTTTGCTGAACCGGAACAGGCAAAAATTGACTGCTTTTCAATAGCAACATTTGCCTGATTCGGAAATACTTCAGCGCCGGAACGTATTTAAAATATACTACTCATTCATCATATACTGGATCTTTCAGTACCAGTCCTCTCTTCATTTCATAGAATATTTTAAATCCGCCCAAAAGGCAGGGGTAACAATGGATTTTCTCGCCATAAGTTATTCCACAATCCGGTTTCCCGGATAACAGCCATGAAATCCGGTGACAGAACCGCCCTGCCTTTGTTGTTTGCGGATAACCGTAGTACTGCATACACGCAGTTTGCATAAACCAAAAACCTATGAAACAGTTCACGTTAAAAACCTACAGTAGCTCGACTGCAAATGAGCAAAACTGCTTTTACATCCTTAATAAAGGGCTAAATAGTGGTCAACCACATCCTAAGCCATTCTGCAATAGTTTCACCTTCATTGCAGATAATGAAGTAGAAAGAGATATTTTCTACTGGATAACCTTTGCAGCCTGGCAGGGTAGGCTTTTCTATCCGTACCATAAAGGCTCTGTTATTCCTTTTATAACTATAATGGACACCACTGAGGTAATAAAGAATGCAAGCAAGAATTGCATAGCAAATCCTGAAAGAATTACCAATTTAGTTCAGACCTTTGGCTCATTGAACAATCTTGAAATGAAATATGAGAACCTAACTAAACTTACTAAGCTGGCAAAACGTGCCGCCGCTTTAAATTTCATTAAAGCCTAGTTAGAAAAGGCCTCGTAGAAATACGGGGCTTTTATACTTACAGTAAACTTTCTATTCCCTACTTATTTTCTTGCCGATTAAATTTAACAGGCTTACAGCAAGTGCAAAAGCTACTTGTGCATCCTCCTTCTGTGCCTCAGGTAAAGGCTTAAGTTTATTATTTCTGTCTTTCTCATGTATATACTTAGAGAAAAAATTAAAGAGTTTTTGAATTGCAGAAAGAAAATCATTGATTCCTTCGTCATTGTGTTTGTCTTTTTTAAATGCTTTTCTTAATCCTGCTTCAAATGTTTTATGCCCTGCTTTCCCGTCTCCAATTTTTAGGCCCTCATAAAATTGTCTTGCTGCAAGCATTACATCATCCCATTCACCTTCTCTTATTGCATCTTCCATTTCAGTCAATCTCATGTACAATCTGTCATATAATTTTACCCAGGCAGGTTTAACATTATGCTTATTCGGAATTTGTACCTCCAGTAAAAGAAAATTTCCAATACCCAATGCAGGTGCATAATCCCTTAACCAAACTTCTTGGTTTATAACGATACGCTCACTTTCTCTTCTTATGATTGTTTGAATTGTCTTATCTGAAGGAAGATATTGATGTTTTACTATGAAATCAAATAGAAAACGAACAGCTTTTTGATGATCTTTCTCTCTCAATGTATTAATATGGTCAATAGCTAAAGGAGTAAGAATGCTCGTTAATTTTACATCATATTCTCCTTTAAAATTATTTCCTTCATTAAGCGGCTCCTGGGGTTTAATCGTAAACGTGTGGTTATAGCCTACCTCGTATTCACTCATGTAGGCACAGGTTTTTCCATCAGCAGTATTTATTTTACCTGAAATAGAAATTGGCATTTCAAACCATGCATAATGTTGAATGCGAATGGTCACTTCCAATGTAGGAACTAACGTCTTGGTGCTTACCTTAATATCATTAACCTTTACTTCCATAGATAATAGCCTCACTTGCAAAACTAAAAATAAGAAAATTTGAAATATATGGCTATTTTTGATTTTATAACCAATATATGAAAGCATTTAGGATAAAGTAGAAATATCAACATATCAGCGTTAGCTTCTCTTGTAATCGAAAACTTGGACATTTTCAATACAGACAGTGATAAGCATAACGTTCACGCAAAGCGTGGGCGTTATCTTATTTGTCTGTAGGTGCGTCCAAGTACCTCGGTTACGGTAGGGTAAATGTCCCACGCTGTTTTTTTATATTAACTCCACTTCGGGATATTTTGGAAATAACATCAAAATACATCATGGCTAAATTTTTAGAAACAACAGGTATTTCTTACCATCTTCAGCAACTTATTAATAAAGCAAATGAAAAATTAGTTTTAATAAGCCCATACTTAAAAATAAATGAGCATATAAAGCAATCTCTTGAAGACAAAAACAGGTTGAAAATTGACATCAGGGTTGTTTACGGAAAAAATGAACTGCAGCCCGAAGAAAATAATTGGCTAAAATCAATGACAAGTATTCGTTCAAGTTTTTGTAAGGATTTACACGCCAAATGTTACCTGAATGAAAATGAAGCCATTATCACTTCTATGAATTTGTATGAGTTTTCACAAGTACATAATAATGAGATGGGTATTTACATTGAAAAAAGTAATGACCCTGTATTATATCAAGACATTTATAATGAAGCACACAGGTTAATTAGAATTAGTGATGAAATAATTGTTTCTGTTGAAAAAGCACCAGTTAAAGACAATAAAACCAACATAACTAAACAGGCAGTAAAAGTTGAATCTAAAAATGGCAAGCAAACAGGCTATTGTATAAGAACCGGAGTAGAAATTCCATTCAATATTGAAAAGCCAATGAGTTATGAGGCATTCAAATCTTGGAATAAACATGCTGATAAAGACTATCCTGAGAAATTTTGCCATTTTTCCGGTGAACCATCAAACGGAGAAAATAGCGTAAACAAGCCGATACTTCATAAGTACTGGAAGAAAGCCAAAGAAATTCATGGAATAGGACTATAAACGGGGTCGTGTAACATTTAAGTTTTTGTATTTAGGGTTTATTTCCATTGCTTGAAATACCTCGCCCCTTTTAAAGAAAACTCGACTATTAATCCTATGATATGGCAACTTACCCAGCTTCATCCATTGGGTAACCGTTACCATTGAAATCGAAAAAAGCTTTGCTATATCTTTACGTTTTAGCAAAGTATCATCTTCTTGTTTTGGCTTTGGGGCTTTAGATAAAGCATTTGTAATACATTCCTCTATAAGTTGCTTTAGTTCATCTACATAAAGTGTAACAATTAGTCTGTTTTCCATTTGAAAAGGTATTGGTTAAATAATTCTTCAAAATTCGTAATTTGTTATTGCGTTTAATTGAACGAGTAGTGGGTACAGTAGCTGCTTTAAATAAAAGGCCTGTAAGCTAATGCTTACAGGCCCTTAAATCATTACTAAGGGTAACGTTACGATGCTATCGAATATAAAAAACTGTCCGTAATAACTCTCATGGCGTTTAACCCCTTTTTTATATCCTTTTCATCTATTCCAATATAACGTAAGGTAATATCTGTGCTTGTATGCCCCAATATCTTACTAATAGTATAAAGAGGTACCTCTTTGTTGTAAAGTATAGTTGCACAACTCCGCCTCATGGTATGAGTACCAACATGCTTTTCAATCCCTGCTATTTTACACCATTTATTCAAATGACTTCTTACAGTATCATCATTTCCTATTGAGGTGAAAATCTTTCCTTTACGCTCTTTACCATTACCTATCCAATCGATTAACCCTTTAGTTATGAATGAAGGTAATACTTTATCTGTCTTTTCTTGCTGTAATACTATCTTATATACTTCACCTTCTAATACTATTTGTTCCCAAGTCATATCTCTTATATCGCCCCAACGTTGCCCGCAAGCAAACTGTAACATTAAAGCTTTGCAGGTTTCAGGAGCATTAGGATATGGAGTCCCTTGTAGCCTCTTTATCTCTTCCTCAGTAAAAGTAATCGGGGCTTTAACTGACCTACCGATTGGTGGTATTTCATAAAACGAATATGCCAGGCTAGATATTAGGCCTTTCCTTTGTGCCCTGTTAGCATACCTCATTACACAACTCATATGCAGGTTGGCTGTGGTCTTTCCTATAGTCTTACTGACTTTCTTGCTATTATGGTTAGGAGCCTTATTTAGTAACCACTCTCTAAACGAAATCAAGAAGGCTTCACTTATCTTGTTAAACGATAAGTCATTACAACCTGCAAACTCGTGAAGCTTACTTAATGCCACATTAGGGTTTCGGCGGCTTCTCACATTATCTATCCTACTAATTTGCTCTTTAAAAAAGTCCGTAAAGCTTAGGGCACTTGTTTTAGGGGCATGGAATATATACCCCGTACATTTACCAAGCGCATGTGTTTTAGTTAGAATATCTAAAGCCTCATTGCCCGTTAAAAAGAGGTTCAAAAATTCAAGGTGCCGTTTTTGCGTTGATTTTTCATAGGCTTCAATATACAATGATTCAGGATTATTTCCATTTTTTCGGCTTTTAAGCGCAATACTGCCAAATTCATTTTTATGGCGGTATATTTCTGAGTTTACTATCTTATTTTTCATATGAAATATTGTTAATAAATATTTGATAATACAAAGGTCGTTGCTATAGAGTGGTGTCAAGAGTTAGTCGCAAGAATAAGCAAAAACCTGTAAAAAGATAGAAATAAGAAAAAGTGATAATAGGTCGGTTAATATGGCTGCAATGCAGAACTGTAAAGGCTCAGGAACGAATCGACAAGAAAACTTATTGCGTATTGTTTCCGAATAGGCATTCTCCGCTGCAATCCCTAACGCGAGAACCAATTACAAATTAGGAATTACAAATTAGGAATTAAAAATGGAGATAATGTCTCCAAAACGTGAGGTGGAAAGATGCACCATAGGAATGAACACATAGATGCACAGGATTATTCATAACTCGTTTATTTGCTATTGAACTCATGCTGGCTACGCCGATGTGCCAAATGAACGGAATACTGTATTAAATGGTTAAAGGATTACTTCGAGATGAGTAATTTCTTGAAAATGCTCTCACCCTTATCGGAGGTGATTTGCACAAAGTAGAAACCGGTAGAGAGAGAAGAAGTATTGATGCTGTTACCCGAGAAGTGAGCATCTTCATAAAGCACACGGCCATCTTCACCAATTATGCGAATGGTAGCGTTGTGTAATTCGGCAGAAAAATAAACCTCGTTCTTGGCAGGGTTAGGATACAAAGTAATATCTGTCTTTGGCTCCTCCATGTTATTTACAGATGCCGGCCCGGTAGGCGAACCCAGCAGCGGGCGTACCATCATACTACCCGGATAGGTGCTTGTGCTCCAGGTGCGCAAAAGGTCTACACTATAAAATATTTGCTTTTGGTGGTTGTCGTTAAACTCAAAGCCCACGTTCATCGAATCGCCTTGTATAAGTTCCCAGCCTACATATATTTTTCCTGCGCCTATGGCTTGCGGTTTCTTAAACTTGTAGGTAGTAAATAATAGGTTGTTGCCATCGTTGGCATAAATAGGGTTGCGTAACGAATCATCTACATATATGGTGTCGCCCGGTGCGCCACCCTTATCGTTCCATAGTATCAGCTTAAAGGTATAGCTGTGTGCATTTATAAAAACATAGTCGAAATATATTTGCATACCAAAAATGGTATCGGCATTGTTTAAGTCAAATTGGTATGCAGTAAACGAAGGCACATTCGGAATTGGATTAACATAGTATGCGTATTCAGGTATACCGTTATCGTAGGCATAGTAGTTATTGAATATCGCATCGTAACGCAAGGTGTCGTTCCAAAAGTCGAAATCGGCTGTACGTTGCAGTATATGAGTAATGTTATAGGTAGCAGGGGCGCTTAGCGTTGCCGGAAAACTACCGGTTGCCAGTGCCGGGTCCGCTTGCAAAGGGCTATTATCATAACCTATATCAACGTATGGGTCAACGTTAACGGCACCGCTTGAATAGGCGAAAGTTCCGTTGATGTTATAGTTGTAGGTTACGTTAATAATATTAGATGAGTTAGGCGGATTAATAGCGCTCGAATTATTGTTCCTTATAAATATGGGCATACCTGTACTTCGCAAATCGCTTTGTTTGTATTGCTCCCAGGGCTCTGCCTGGTAATTGGTAAGTATTTGCGGTGCATTGTAAACAAACGATATTTCGCCCTGCACTGTATCCTGGTAGTTGCGGCCTGCTGCTAGGTAAACTTCATCAATACTCCAGTGGTCGGCGCCGGCACACGATGCATAAGCCATGAACCTGAACTGGAAACCATCGCGCATAAAGCTGGTATCGGCAAGGCTGTTAAAAGGTATCATTACCAAATGGAACACGGTGTCGGTATCGGCAACAGGCTGGTAACCCAGTCGCCACCATACGGTGTGCCATGCTGTATCTCCGTTGGCATGAAACTGCAATTTTAAGGTGTCCGAACTTATCGGAGTATAGTTCAATACGCTCCTGCCTTTGGCATCGGTACCAAAATAAGTGCCTGCCTGGTAATAAAAACTCAGGTAAATAGAATCGCCTAAGCCATAGTGTTGGCCTATAAATCCTCTCCTCCAGGTTATTGGTTTCGAGGTTAAAAAATCGCCTGTATCGGACTTATAAGGCGATATACCCGGGTGGTAAGGCATACCCAAAGAGTTAAGCCCATCGAAGGTAGCTACGCCCAACGTACGCGGGCAAACGGGCATATCGAAGTTTACAAATACGTTATTATCTATCCACAGGCTTGTATCGGGGTATGGGCCGGGTTTCGAAAAGCCATCTAAAAAGGGTATGGTATCCATACTAAAGGCCTGGGCACGCTTATTGCTTTTGTTTTGCTGTTGCAAGGCTGCGGCATTAGCTACAATAGGGTTACGGTGCAGGGGCACAATATGGTCGTGGTGGTCTTGCGCTGCAAGGCCCAATGATGCAAAAAGAAAAAATGCTACGTATGCTGTTTTGTACATATACTATATGTATGCTGCGAAGATAACGGAAAAAATGGCGTATTATTTTGTGAAGAGAATAAAAACAAAGCCCCTACTGTTTTCACCAATTCCCTAAAAAACCTATTTTTATAATCCAATTATTAAATATCGGGTAACATGAAAACAGTAAAAACATTAATTCTTTTAGTAGCATTCGGGCTGTTTACAAGCCATGCTATAGGTGGTAGCTATGCAATGGGTGGCGATCCGCTTGAACAATGGGAACATAATAACCCCGATGCTTCGAAAGCGCTGGGTGAATGGGTTAGAGGCCATAAAGAAGCTGCTAAATATATATTTCAGTGGGATGCCGATCATCCTGAGCGTTCGCAGGAACTGGTTAACTGGGCGGTAGCTAACAAATCAGAGCATTTAGGTAAGTTTCACCGTCAGCATAAGGACTGGCCTGAACTGGATGAAATAGAAAGACACCACAAACCGGCAATGGAAGACTTTTTGAAATGGTGCCGCGACTATTCTGATGCTGCACGTGCTTTAATGGAACACCCGGGCGGATTAAGCTGGGCCAGCGAACACCTGTGGAAGGAATCGAAACGTATGGAGAAAGAGTAAACGGAATATGTTTCGACAAGCTCAACACGACTACTATATGTCAGTCTGAGCTTGTCGAAGACTTTTCATATTAAAGAACAGGTATAGGCCATGCTTATACCTGTTTTTTCATGCCTTATTTTTAATTGTCGCGCATTACAAATGTATTTACTAAATTTGGGCTATCTAAATCATATAGACTGAAACTATCACTACCATTCGTTTTAATTTTATTGTTGTTCGGTTGTGGTGCACCCCATACCAGACAGGTAGATAGTACTATACCTAACCCTGCTCCGTACGTAACCCCGGCGGGTGATAAAATCATTTTTCTGGATGACTATTATACCGGCTACCTGAAAGCTGTACGCCTGAATTTTAAAAAGAACGATAGCCTGCTCGATGCAAGAGCATTTGCCCCTATACACAAGCGCTATTTTTTAAAAAGTGGTAACTCGGTCGATAGGAACCCCAATACTTCGTTTACCATACACGATACCACCGGCCTGGATGATATTATTGCGGGCATAGAAACCAATAAAGCACAAATAGAAAGGTTGATCACTTCTGAGTTAGCCGACTGCAGGGGATATTTGAAGAACGATAGCCTTACCTTTTACATAAGCCCATCGAGCCAGGATATGAAGAAAATATTAAAAGGCTTAGGTGGAGTTAGCAGTTGGGCCATAAGTAAAAAGAATATTATTATCATGATCGATCCTCGCATTAGCACCTGGAGCGAAATGTTGCAGTATAATATAGCCCACGATTATAGCCATACCTTTTGTTGGGATAAAATGAACCTGGGTGCCCTGCTGGCCATGAACCTGCTCGACCGTGTTGTGGCCGAAGGCAAAGCCGATGCTTTTGCTCATTTGCTTTACCCCGATGTAAAATGCCCATGGGATACTGCCCTCTCAGCAGAAGAAACACAATACCAGTGGAGCCGCATAAAAATGGAAATGCGCAGCGAAGAATATTACCAGATACAGGGCATTATGTTTGGCTCAGATAATTACCCGGCATGGACAGGCTATAACGTAGGTTATGAAATTGTGCAATCGGCTTTAAAGAACAACCCTGCCCTTACTCCCGAGCAATGGACCAACCAAAGCCCGGCATGGATACTGGATGCAAGCGACTATAAAGCTAAATAGCAGAACATTTTAACCACTACATATGAAATACAAAATACTTTTAATGGCGAGCTTGGTGCTGAGCTTGTTTGTGCGTGCACAAACTGATAGCAGTGTTTCGAAAATTCATTTTATTCTGAAAACTAACCCAACTCTTGCAGCTACCAGCGGTGATATAGGTGAGCTTGGTGCAAGCCTGGAGCTTAATATTGGTAAAAGATTTGGTGCTTTTGTTGGGTATGGTTACAATACTACTACACCTGTTAATAATCCCCCCATATGGCGTTACCCGCCTGGTTTTGCATTGAATTCTTCAAATGGAAATACTATACGAGCCGGAATTTATTACTTCTTTGGAGGCAGGAAGTTTCTTTCTGCACAGATGTTTTACCGTACCTGGCAACCTACAACCGTTTTTGAGTATGTTGACTTTAATGTTACAACAGATTATGCAACAAACAAATTTGGTAATTCTATATCATCTGATGAATCTGCCTCTGCTGCATTTACGGTAAATAACAACTCGGTAACTACAACGGCCTTTGATATTCTTTTTGGTAACCAGATTATAAGTAACCCCAATGAGGGTAAACTTCATCTTTTTTTTGGAATGGTTTGTAGGTATAGGTGTTAGAGCTAACACAATAAATAATGAAGAATTTGGCACTTTTAGTAGTGGCTCGAATTATATGCCCGATACACCTCACCTATATTCGAGTACTTCGACTTCTGCATTCGATTTTAAACTTGGAATACAAATAGGGTTAATGTATTAGACACTCAAAATATGAATAATAAAACTCTACTGATTATAGCTTTATTTGCCTGCCTTTTTGCAAATGCCCAAACCGAACGAAAAATTTATTACAACAGCGACGAAAAGGTTGTCTATAATAAAGACAGCGCCACTTTTTACCGCATGGTAAAGCTCGATGCTAAAAATAAGGCACTCGATACCATCCGCGACTATTACATGACTGGCGAGCTTAAATGCAAAACCGACGGAGCCCTTTATCTTGATACTGTAAATAATGATAGCTCAAAATTCACTGGGTCTTCAAGGGGCTATTATAAATCAGGTAAAAGGAAAGCATTGGATGTAAGAGATAGTAAGAGCGTTTGCTTAACATCAGAGGGCTGGTATGAAGATGGTAAGCCACGATATGTAATTCCGTATGTTGCAGGGAAGAGAGAAGGAGATGGCAAATGGGTTTATGAGACCGGAGCCGTATTATCAGTTAAGCATTATACCAACGATAAAGAAACAGGCGTTTCGATATCCTATTTCGAAAATGGCAAGCCTTATTCTGAAGTAACATACGCTGATGGTAAAAAAAATGGCCCGGCAAAAAACTATTTTGAAACAGGCGAGCTAAATAATGAATCGGCTTACGTGAATGATACCATTACGGGAACAACTAAGTATTACTATAAAAATGGTAAGCTACAGTCAGAACTTCCGCATAGCCATGGTAAGATAAATGGCCTTTATAAAGCATACTATGAAAGCGGAGAACTTAGGTTAAGCTACGATTATGTTAATGGGCTTGTAGATGGCTATGTAACACTATACTGCGAGAATAAAAACTTAGAGAGGAAAGATAAGTACGAGAAAAATAAGTTTGTAAGCGGTAACTGTTACGATATGAATGGTAAAGAGGTTAAGCACGACGAATATTTTTTAGAATCTCCATCTGACCAAGTATATACCGTTGTGCAGAAAATGCCAACCTTCCCCGGTAACCTTAATGAATATTTAAGCCAGCATATAAAATATCCTAAAAAAGAACAGAAGAATAATGTTACGGGTACTGTTTACGTAAACTTTGTAATAGAGAAAGATGGCAGTGTTAGCAACGTAAAAATATTGAAAGGCGTACCCGGTGGTCAAGGCTTGGATATGGAAGCTTTTCGTGTTGTTTCATCTTTGCCTAAGTGGGCACCCGGTATGCAGAATGGACAGGCCGTAAGGGTATCGTTTAATATACCAATTAGGTTTACACTCATATAGTCTATTTTGAAAATGCTTACAATAGCTTAAATTGCATCCTTCAATTTGGCCTTATGAGGTTACGTATACTTTTTGTTATTGCCATATTTACAAGCACTCCTGCTGTTTATGCCCAAACGGCTAAAAAAATATTTTACGATAAAAACTGGAGGGTTACCAAAATAAAGGATAGCGCTGCCTATTACCGGGTAGCTACATTCGATAATAATGGTAAGCCTGAAGGCGAAGTAAAGGACTATTATATTACAGGAGAATTGCAAGCGAAAATAGACGGAGCGCTTATTATTGATTCGGTTGATGACAGCAGATCGAAGTTTATAAAATGCAATGAGAACTATTATAAGTCTGGCAAAAAAAGTGCGCTTACCGTAAACGATAATATGGGGAACAACTTATCATCGATGGGTTGGTACGAAACCGGGGAGTTGTGGTTTAAGGCATCGTATAAAAACGGCAAGCGACACGGAATTGAAAAATATACTTTCCCTGATGGAACCCGTAAAGCTGAGATAGCTTATGCAAATGGCAAGCGGAACGGCACATCGAAATGGTATTACGAAGATGGCGAGTTGAAAGAAGAAGCCACTTTTGTAAATGATTCTATTAATGGGTCCGACAAAGTGTATTATGATGGTGGTAATGTAAAATCATCAATACCATTTGTCAATGGTAAGCGCGAAGGCCAGGCCAAATGGTATTACTATGATGGCCTCGTGCAGGAAGAAGCAAAATTTGCCAATAATAAAATAATAGGCTCTGATGTATATTATTTCGAAAACGGACAGATACTGGGTGAGATACCTTATGTAAACGGGGAGAAAAGTGGTATGGCTAAAGGCTATTATGTTGATGGCACCCCAAGAACACTAACACCATACCTGCACGATAAACTTAACGGAACCCAGAAAGATTATTTCGACAATGGCTTGCCAAGGAACGAAGCCACCTATGTGGACGATTCGCTTACAGGAACCACCAGGAACTATTATAATAATGGGAAGTTAATGAAGGAGATACCTTATGTGAATTATAAAATTGAGGGCACTGTTAAAACCTATACCGATCAGGGTAAGCTATCGGCTGCTGTCGATTATACTAAAGGTAAACTGAATGGCAACTTTATTATGTATTGGGGCAATATGCAGGTAAAGCGAAATGATAAGTACGAGAAAGGCGAATTTAAGCAAGGCACTATTTACGATTCGAATGGGGTAGAGTTGCAGCCTTACGTTAAATTGAACTTAGATATTACGGCAACCCAAAACGACGAGGTATATACTATTGTGGAGCAAATGCCAACGTTCAGTGGCGATGTAGATGCATGGATTGGTGAACATATACAATACCCCGAAACAGAGAGGCAGCATCAAATATCTGGCACAGTGTATGTTACCTTTATTATAGAAAAAGATGGCCAGGTTGACCATGTTCGGGTGCTTAAAGGTATAGAAGGAGGCGATGGATTAGAAGACGAGGCGGTGCGCGTTATTTTGTCAATGCCCAAATGGACACCCGGTATGCAGGGCGGTAAGGCGGTACGGGTTGCCTATAATTTACCTATACGGTTTTTGCTGCGGTAAAAACGGACATTGCCATCTACCAGTGGAAGCAGCCAACAATATCAAACCAAAACTGAAGCACTAAGCCAACACCGACAAGAGCAAGTCCAAAATTGGTAAGCCTTTTATTTCGTTTGTATTTTTCTTCACTCATTTGGGCCATATATCCCTTTTTGAGCTTTGGTGATAGCCCGAATATATAAATGATAATACCTCCAATAATGTTCAGGATGCCTCCAATAATTGTAACTGCTTCGTGTAAGCTGAGCATGTTATTCCTGTTCGTTCACGCTCTTGCCAATAACCAGGTCGAGGCGGGAGCCTACAGGTAGTTTATCGCCCGGGGCCATTAGCTTACCTTTGAAACGGACTTCCAGAACGCAGTCTACGCATATATCAGTCTTCTTGCTAATTCCGCCAATTTTAAAGCCCTGGCGTTCTAATACAATCTTTGCGCTTGCAAACGATGCATCAATTACACTCAACGGTATTTCTACAAGTGGCGGTACTGTTGATGTAATGTAGAGGTATATATTCCTACCGCTTTTTACGTGAGCCCCAACATAAGGTATCTGGTTAATAACGGTGCGGGGTGGTAGTTTTTCGTCGTATGATGAGTCAATGATGACATATTTCAGGCCTTTTTCCTGAAGCAGGCCTTCTACATCGGTCAGCGATTTTTTGCTCAGGTCGGGCAATACAATAAACTCGCCATGGTTGGTGTACCACGATAAAAATTTACCTGCGCCGCCAAATAAAAGCCCCAGTACCACCAATGCTATAGCCAGGTTTATAAAGAATACTCTGCTTTTTATGAATTCCTTGAATTCTCCCATAATTAACAATATCTCTCAAAAATAGTCTTTTGCCACAAAAGCACTAAAGCACAAAATCCCACCAAATTATTTGTGTGCAGTTTCTTGGTGTTTTTGTGACTTGGTGGCAAATTTAATTTCAATATTTTATTTACCTGTTGACTTTTTGTTCGTCAGCCTGAGCCTGTCGAAGGCTTTTTTACTCGGACTATGTTTCGACAAGCTCAACATGACTATTTTTTTCTGTTGACTAATGACTTACGACTATCGACTAAATTAAAACTATATTTTAAAATGGCATCAATAAAACCAAAAGGCGTATACCCGTTAATTGCCGTCTGGTGAAAGATGCAGGTGGCCGGAGTCATGCCCGGTAACGAATTCACTTCTATAAATACTACTTCTACCTTTCCGTTCTTATAAACACGCACAAAAGCATCTATACGGGCATAGCCTTCAATGTTCAGGAGTAAGGCAGCCTTCTTTAACTCTGCTTTTACTTTATCTGATATGGCTTGCCTTTGCTTTGGGTTAACCGCATAACGTGCGGGGGTAATGTTCTGGCCTTCTCCGGCTAAAAACTTTTCTTCTAATGATAACACAGCACCTTCTGATAAGGCTTCCGAGGCTTCAAATATTTCGTATTCTTTTTTATTGCCTTTGTGGTGGGTAAGCAAGCCGCCGGTTATTTCTAACAAGTGCTGCGCGCCTTTTTTGCTTATCATCTCCTCAGCCAAAAAAGCATTCTTCTGCGGAAACTCCTCGTTGGCTTTTATTTTTTAATATCTCTGCTGCCTTTACATCTTTCTTTTCTTCACTACGGAATATCAGCTTTACAAAAGCTTCGAACTCTTGCAGGGTATCTATCTTACGCACTGCCGAACTGCAGCCATCGTCAATAGGTTTAGCAATAAAAGGTACGCCCAGTTTGTTCTCCAGTTTCTTAAATAGTGCCTTGGTATCTTTTTTGCACTCCTCGTGGGTAATTACAATATCATCGGGTACAAGCAGGCCGTTGTGGCGGAGGATGTTGTTGGTCTCGTACTTGTTTATGGTAATAGCAGACGTAACTGCCGATGAGCCATTGAATGGTAGTCCTACCTTGCCCAGTTCTATCTGTACCTGTCCGTCTTCACCGGGGCGGCCATGCAGCGCAATAAACACACCGTCTACTTCCTTGGCTAACTGTGTATAGGTAAGTTTGCTTGGCGGAGTAAGGCTGTTGCCGGTCGAATATTTTTCGGTAATGCTCTCGCAGTTCTGCTGTATCTTTTTTATGTAAGGGTGTATCTTGTAATTTTCTATCTTCTCCTTTATATCGTCGGCATTATCCTTTAGCAGTATGTTAATAGGTATCTGGTACAGCGAATAATTTTGTGCATTGCCGGCAAGGAACACGGGTATGGGCTCATACTGGCTCGATGATGCCAGCTTCTCGTAAATGTTCCGGCCACTCTCAACTGATATATGTCTTTCGGATGAATAGCCACCGAGTATTACGGCAATCTTCTTTTTATGTGCGCCCTTGTTCTTGTCTTCGCTAATTAATGTATCTACACGGTGCAGCAATTCATTGTAACGCGGATTGTTCATACTGGCAACAACACGCTCTTGCAATGATGCACGAATAATATAAGTAAGGAACCGTGAAGGGTTCAGGCCAATCTCTGCAGCCTGGTGGAAAAAGAACGACGATGGCAACATACCCGAAGTAGTGTTCGGGTCGTTTAAAAATATCTGGTTCTCGGCAGTTATAAAGCCATCAATACGGGCATATACGTTAAAGTGCATACTACCGAACAGTTCGCAACAGGCATCGGCAATTTGTTTTATGCGTTCTTCAGGCAGGTCAATTGGGGTAATTTTCCTCGACAGGCCCGGTAAATACTTCGAACGGTAATCGAACAGCTCTTGTCCTTTGCGTATTTCGGTAGGTGGGAGCGCTATAGGTTTGCCATGCTCATCTTGTATTACAATGCACGAAAACTCCTTGCCACGCAAAAAGGTTTCTATCATCACTTCGCTTTCTCCATCAAAGGCTTCCAGTATCGCATCCTCCTTCGATTTGCTGAACTGTGCCTTTAGTTTTTTCAGTAATTCTTCGGGGTGAATAACAATACTGTTTTGCTTACCATGCTTTAACGACAGCGGAAAGCCAATGCCCTCGCGTATATCGCCAATATGGCGCACATAATCCACTTGCTGTTCCTTGCTCATGTTGGTCCATGTGCTGTGTGTAAGCTTGGTCAGGAAGAAAGCTTTTAATATGGCGTTTTCAAACGAAGCATAATCTGTTTGCATTAACACTGTTGCACCAATCGATGAACCCTGGTTGGCAGGCTTAATAACACAAGGCAAGCCGACGGTCTGTTTAACTTCTTCGTATAGTTTCTTTAAGGTAGATGGTTCAAAGCCCTGTTCGCGGTTTACAATAATAAATGCGGGTACTGCAAGGCCTGCTTCATACATCCACTTGCGCTGTATGGCCTTGTTCATACCCAGGGCCGATGAAAATATGCCCGAACCCGAGTAGGGTATCTTAACATAATCTAACAGGCCCTGTATGCTGCCATCTTCTCCGCCGGCGCCATGCAGGCACAAAAAGGCAAAGTCGATGTGGTTTTTAAGTTCTTCTGCTTTTACAGGCTTGCCCAGTTTTTCAAGCATTTTATACGCCAGTTTTCCGTCAGTGTCTTTCAACGATTCGGCATAAACCTGGTAATGGTGTGGGGTAGGTGGCAAATATTCTACAGGCGGATAAAAATCGCGTATGCTGCCTTTGTATATATACTTCCAGTCGAGGATAACGAAATTGCCGAAGCTGTCAACGAATATGGGTACGGGCTCGAACAGGGCCTTGTTCAGGTTATCGTAAACGGTTCTGCCACCAGCAAACGACACCTCGCGCTCTCTCGAATACCCTCCAAAAACTATGCCTACTCGTAACTTCATACTTTATTGTCCCTTTATTTTAAAACCAATTCGTTTACGCTTCTTCTGACTAACTTCTTCCTGATCTTTTTGAAGTAAGTAAGTTATAGCGGCATCAATATCCGAAAACTTCTGATTGTATTTTCGCTCCATCTTTTTTAGCTTTTCTGTCAGGTCTTTATGTGTAAGCGCATAGTTCCGTATGAAGACAAACGCACGCATAATGGTAATATTGATTTCTATAGCTTTATCTGAATTTAGAATACCGCTTAACATGGCAACGCCTTGTTCTGTAAAGGCATAGGGCATATATCTAAGTCCCCCTCGGTTTGAGATCACAATTTGTGACCTCAAAGCATCGAATTCTATTTTTGTAAGCTCAAACATAAAGTCGTCAGGGAAGCGTTTTATGTTACGTTTAACCGACTGTTTTAATATACGGGTTTCAGTGTTGTATAGTTCAGCCAAATCAAAGTCGAGCATCACTTTATGCCCTCTTATTTCGTAAATCTTGTTTTTAATAAGCTGTAACTTCATTTTTTTATGATCTTTAAATACAATGGAACACTGATGACGCTGATTGAGCAGATTTTCACTGATTTAATCCGTTGTAACTGTGTTATCTGTGTTCTATTTTAATAAGCTGCAAAGATAGGTAAAGGCTATGTGATTTTTTGTGCCCCAACCATGAGTTATTAACGAGAAATGGACAATAAAAGTATAGTCGTAAGTCGATAGTCATTAGTCATAAGTAAATACATTTAGTACTGCTGCATTTCCTATGGCTGTCGACTTATGACTATCGACTTACGACTATTTTGTATCTTTGCCCCAAAGCAGGCCGTTCTATCGTCGCGTCCCGCAGCAGTGCGGGACGGGAAGGAAAGTCCGGACAACATAGAGCAACCCGCCCCCAGAATACGAGGGACGCCGGTAGTAAATACCGGTGATGGATAGTGTCGCAGAAAACAAACCGCCTTAGCGTTTACCGCAAAAGGTAAGGGTGAAAACGCGAGGTAAGAGCTCACGATTTTTGCTGGCAACAGCAAAATTGATAAACCCCGGGTGTTGCAAAGCCAAATATGCCGTGGCTTGAGGGCGGCTCGCCCAACACGGTGGGTAGGCTGCACGAGCATGGGTAGCAATGCCCTGCCTAGATAAATGATAGGAACTCCCGCAAGGGATGACAGAATCCGGCTTACAGGCCTGCTTTTTTATTACCCTTTTTAGTTTAGTGTTTACCCCAACCCCTAAAGGGGCTTTAATGCATTGGCGTTCTTTGGCCCCCTCTATGGGGCTGGGGGCTGTATTAATGCGTCCTTGTTTTTTTAATTGCCGTCTGCTTTAGCTGACGGAAAAAAATGTATCCACGATGTGGCTTTAGCCTAAAACTGTTTTTGTTTGGTTGATTTGGTTTTGTGCTAAAGCCCAACTTACTTTGTATTACATAACCGTCAGCTAAAGCAGACGGCAATTGAACTCTCGGGATTGAGCGGGTTAGTCCTCCTCGCCACTACTTACTTCTATGGCTATAATTTTGTTTTTGCCATTAATGGTAAAGTCTAATGTGCGGTAGGAATCTTTCAGGTATGCTTCTATAAGGGTGGAATCACTTGTATCGCCACCTATTTTGTGTTGGGCCACATATGATTGGGGCAAAACAGATTTCAACACATTTACATTGTCGCCGATCTTAATGCTCTTGCCATTTACCGAAAAACGAACGCTATTATCTTTTATGCTGAAATATTGGAAGCTGTTATTGCAATAAATAAAGAGGGAAGCCTTTAAATGGTAATCGGTATCAATGCAATTATCTTCATCGCTGTGGTAAGCAAAAACAGAATCGGCCTGTTTTAAAAACTTCTCCATTCTTTGTTTGGTAGTAACTACAATAGGGTAACCGGCAACCAATATGTTATCATCTTTTACCGAATCATACTGCATTGTTGCAAGTGAATCTGTTTGCTGGCTTGTGCTTTTTATCAGCTTAGTAAGTGCCGATTTGGTTGTATCGCTTTTAGTAGTTGATCCAGCAGGTGTTTCACTATTCCGGCAGGAGAAGAGTAGGAGAGCAAATAAAATTGTTAGTGCTGTGGGTTTCATAATTCAAAGATAATCATTAGAGATTAAACCCCAGAGGGGTGAAATGTTTGTAGATATTACAAACATTGCGGAACAATGCCCGCCGACTACCTTGATTGCGTATAGTTAATTGGTGCTCGGCGGGGTAGGTATGGTGGGTGACCGTTTTGCTATAAACATTTCACCTCGCTGGGGTTATAAAGGTTCTGTAGTTTAGGCATCAAGCACGGTCATAATTTCTATACCAATAATAGTGCCTTGTGGGTTCAGCAGAAAATGCAGTTCGATATTGGCATGCCTTACCAATACATATACAATGCTGTTATGTTGTTTTGCGACAGTAGAAGAATCTCTTTCTGCGAATGGCTTTGGGAACATTGCTTTTAGCAGGCTCTGATCGTCGCCTACTTTTATGCCATGCCCGGCAATACTAAATGTAAGGATGTTGTCGCGCATAATTAAATTCGCGAACACACTATCATGGTAACGTATAACGGTTCCCTTCAGGTTGTATTCGGTATAGTTGTAGCCAAATTCAGTTATTGTTCCGTGCGTAACAGAATCAGCAGTTTTTAACAAATGTTGCAAATCGCGCACTGGTGTATTTATAATAGGTTTGTTTTGTACCCATATATCTTTCGCTTCAACTGTATCGTACTGCACAACAGGTGGCGGTTTTGCTACTGAATCAGTTTTAGGCTTCGAAGTTTCTGTTGATGTTTCGGCAGGGGTGTTTGCATTTTTGCAAGAGAAGATAAGTGTTGCCGATAGCAATATAAATGCAAGTGTTTTCATAACTCAAATATAATAATTAGGGAATAAGCTCAAGTGGAGCGGCTGGTTGTTTTGTGCTTGCCCCAACCCCTAAAGGGGCTTTAATACACAAACGTTCTTTGGCCCCCTATAGGGGGTTGGGGGCTGATGGAGTAGGTCTGTTTTTTTTATTGGAAGATGTTTCGACAAACTCAACACGACGCTAATAATATAGGCTACTCTACTTCCTTTAGCTTTTTAATATCCGAACTAATAAACTCACCACCCGAGTTGAACACAATTTTGTAAATGTTTAGTTTGTCCTTGCGAATGCCTACCTGGTATGTTTTTACATTCGCCGAATCAATATTACTGCGCAATGGCCAGCTCTCTTTAGCCAGGAAGTTACCGAACCTGGCTTTTAAATATACTTTCGATGGAACAGGCAGGGAATCGTAAGGGAGAAGGATCATAGTATTTATACGTGTTGCCAGCGAATCGTACGTAACAATATACTCGTACATATTATTGTAAAAGCTTACGGTGTATTTATAAGGGCGGCTGTAATACTCATCGCTCCACTGTACAATTTTTGCGCCATAGTGTTGTTTGGTAAATTTGGCTTGCACTACTTTGGGTACCGAATCAATATGTCTTGCCTGCAGGTCGCTAAGGTTACCATGTGCATCTACAAATACACGGCCTGTCCAACCGGCGCCTTCATTAAAAAAAGCAATGTATTCTGCTTCATCGTGCGGATGCTTAACAACATACCACTCGTTCTTTTTCGAAAACTCTGCATGCTCGCTGTTAAATCCTTTCCGCACTACCAATGGCACACTAGCCGAATCGACTTGCGATTGTGCTTTTACATAAGTAATTGCTGACAGAAAAATAAATAAAACGAGTAAATGGTGCCTCATAAATACATTTGTATTAATGAGGGTAAAAATATGTGAATATTTGAAATAGAAAAATGATATAAATCAATACTGATTAATTCTTAACTAATTTCAGTGTGTAAGCACTTCCTGTTTCAATTTCTTTAATAGTTACAAAATAAATCCCATCATTCAGGCTCGATGTGTTAAGTGTAAACTGTTTTTGGTTTTCTTCTGCCGAGAACATCAGTTGCCCAACCATATTATATACAGTTATTTGTTTATCGTTTTCACTTGTACCGTTAATATATATAATGCTTTCAGCCGGATTAGGATACATCATATATCCACCGGTAGCAGTTAGTTCATTAATGCCCATAGTGCAACTGCTATCTATCGTTACATTCAATTGTACTTCCTCTTTGTCAACTAAAATTTTATGTGTTGTACCAACGTATGTTGTGAATACTATGGAGAAATTATATAGCCCTACACGCGATGGGCTGCACCAGTTTAATTCACCCGTAATGGAATCGACAGTAACACCGTGGGGTATAAAGTATCCGGGTAAAGAATCGAACCCTAGTGCATAAGCAACACTATCTCCGGTGGATGCAGTTGCGCCAAGATTAAAGCTATAGCATTGGCCTAAACAGCCGTAAGTACAAACAGGTGGATTAGTAATTACAGGCATTGAAAAGTTACCTGCTGCCGGATTTACATACAGTGTGTTAGATATGATCATAGCCATTGCTCCGGAATTAATCATGTTAACTATACCGTTTATATAACCACCGCCAAAAAACCATATAGTATATGCACCTGGCCCCGAAAAAGTGTGCTGGCCTATGTAAATATTTGCTTTCAGGCATGGGCATAGCGAATCGCCACCAGGATAAGTATTAGGAGGGTATATATTCCCATTAGAACGGTAAAGAATTCCTGAAGTATTGTCTCCATAATATATCCGCAATGTATCACTGTCAAACTTATCGCACCTGCCCGAATTTTCAGGATCGCCAAAGGAATAATCAGTTGCTGTAACCTGGTAAGTGTTACCGCTTATATGTTGTATGCTTATGTAGCCCGCAAACTCGTATGCCTGAGAAAGCAATGGAACAGAAATAAGAAATAAAACAAATAGTAATTTTTTCAAAGTGGTGTTATTTCTTTTATGTTTGATTCTTTAAACCTGCATAAGTTTAATGCGCTATTGAGTATTATACAACTAAAATACAAAATGAAGCAATAGAATAATAATGGTAAGCCTAAGCATTTACCATTTACTATTTCAAATTCAAAATTACATTTTAGGAACCTGGCTCTTCACAACCAATGTGTCTGCCAGTTCATCGTGCAGGGCCTGTGCCTTAGGTGTAAAGCCTGCCATAATATAACCAATGAAAAATGTAAGGTTCGATACCAGTTTGCCTGCATACCTGCCTGCTGCTCTCCAAAAGCTGAGCCTTTGCCCGAGCATATCCGATACGCGGATACCAATAGCTATTTTACCGGGAGTGGCCTGAAAGCGCGATGATTCGAATGAAGCGTAGTAAAAGAAGGTGATTAGTGAACTTGCAATAATTACAAGTATAAAACGTATTACAGCATCTACCGGCGGAATAATAAGTGGCTGGTGATTGACATACTGCTTCATGAATTCGTTTACCGGATTTTTACCATCAACAAGTACAAAAATGCTGAGTGGGGTAAGCAGCATTTGCAACATCAGCCAATCGAGGACGAAAGCTGCAAGCCTGCGCCAGAAACCTGCATATTCTACACCTTGTATATGCGGAATTTCGTAACTGGTTTTAAGTACATAGCTGTTGGTTATTTTATCGTGCAGGGTCTGGTGCTTTTCGGTTACCAGTGCCATTAAATAACCAATGTAAATTACTGCGGTCGATACGATCTTAAGCAGGTTGCGCGATAGTGCGCGTAAAAAAGTCATGCGGTTGCCGTTCTCGTCAACCACCTTAAGGTTGGCCGACATTTTACCAGGTGTAGCCTGAAACTTCGACGATTCCCAGATGCTGTAATAGAGTGTGTAGAACACAAAATTGGCAGCAGCCATTATTATGATGTCCTGAAAAAAGTGGCCAAACAAAATAGTAAGCCCCATAGAACTGTCGCCCATTTGAAAGCCTGCATCATGTGCTGTTTTGGCTACCTGCATAAGGTCCCAAAAGCCCGACTTTTTTAAGTACAGGGCAAACAAAGGCAATAGTAATATTGAAATAATGGAATTGTCAATAATGTATGCCGCTAACCTTCTCCATATAGTAGCGTATGAATGCTGCGCCTCAGGGGCTATAGCGTGGACTTCTTCCATGTAAAAAACGAATTTATAATGGTAAAGATAGTAATACTTAATTACGAATTAAAAATTACGAATTACGAATGCCATACAGCGTGTTTTTTTGATACAGTCTAAGTACAATTTGTTTATTGTTTAGATTCTGTGAGGCCTCTTGGTTTTTTATTGAGAATATTATAATTCGTAATTCGTAATTTTTAATTCGTAATTACTTATTCATGTATATTTACCCCATATAATCTCTCTCCATGAAAAAAGTAATCTTGTTAGCATCAGTTATCACTGCTGCATCTGTTAATGCGCAAACTACCATCGACCTTACTCCGCCTGTAAAGGCAGTAACGGTTTATTTAAAAGGTGCAGTTGCCACCCACGAGGTACAGGCAACATTGCCCGAAGGTAAATCAACAGTTGTGTTCCATGGCCTGCCATCGAACATCGATAAGGGTACCATACAATTAGCATCTACCGGAGATATTACCATACTGTCGGTTACTTCGTACGAAGATTACCTGAGCGAGAGCAGGAAGAGTGCAAAAAATAAAAAATGGACCGATTCACTGAACGTGCTGAACGACGAAATGGAAAAGATAAAGAACGAGGAGTCAATAATTCAGGCCGGCAAAACCCTGTTAGATAATAACCGCATTACATCGGGTGCAAATACAGGCACAACTGCCGCAACCGTAAAGGCTATGTACGATTATTATGTGCACGAGGTTACCCATATTCAAGATTCGCTGATGAGGCTGAATAAAAAAGAAAGGTATATACAAAACAAACTAAACAAGATACACAGCGAAATGTATGAGTGGAAGACCCAGACCGATACCCTTGCCAGTGATGTAGAAGCTATTGTAACATCAGGCCGCTCACAAAATCTCGAATTCCGTTTGTCGTACCTTACCTACGAAGCAGGCTGGGCTCCTGAGTACGACCTGCGTGCTAAAGATATTAAGCATACCTGCCAGCTTACTTACAAAGCAAATGTATACCAGCATACTGGTGATGATTGGAACAATATCGACCTTACCCTTTCTACATCGAACCCTGAGGTAAGCCAAACAGCGCCTTTTCTTAATCCAAACTATTTAAGTTTCCAGACTTCATATAATTACAAATCATCGTATGGAGGATCTCCTGCGCCAACGGCACAAAGGGCTATGGTAATGAATGAGATGAAAGGAGATGAGGAGAAGTTAGAAATTGCTTCAAATGGTAATGGAGGATTTAGTTCTAACTCAGTTGGTACCACCACTAACGAAAGCCAACTGGCTGTTGAGTTTCATATTGATGTGCCTTATACGTTGCCTACCGATGGCAAGGCCCACATGGTTGATATTAAAAAACTGGATATTCCTGCTTTATACCGCAACCAAACCACACCTAAGCTTAAGCAAGATGCCTACCTTATGGCTGATGTAATACACTCGCAAGACCTTGACCTGATGCCTGCCGAGGTAAATATTTACTATGCCGGTGCGTATGTGGGTAAGTCATACATCAACACCCAAAGCACTACCGATACCATAAGCTTTTCGCTGGGTATTGATAAAAAGATAATAGTAAAACGGGAGCGTGTAAAAGAACTGTGCTCGACTAAATGGATAGGTACCAACAAAACACAAACCTTTACCTATTCAATAACCATGCACAACACCCATCCCGATTCATTGAAGATAGAGGTGTTCGACCAGGTTCCTGTAACTACCGATAAGGATATTGTAATTGAAGTGCAGGATAAAGGCGGAGCAACACAAAACCCCGATACCGGCAAGCTTACCTGGAAAATTTCATTGAATCCGGGCGAAACAAGGAAACTTACTTTCTCTTATTCCGTAAAATACCCTAAGGACAAGATTGTAGAAAACTTAAACTAGAATATTGAATATCGAACAAGGAATGTCGAATATCGAAGGGAGGACAGAATAACAATATCGAATATTGAACAAGGAATGTCGAATGCCGAAATAAATAACCTAAGCAAACGTAAGTTTGATTTGGAAGAAAGATTAATTGATTTTTCTGTTCTTATTATAGAAATTTCCGAAGGTTTACATGGTTCTCCTGCCGGAAAGCATATTTCGGGCCAAATTGTCAGATCGGGCACATCACCGGCATTGCATTATGGCGAGGCTCAAAGTGCAGAATCGAGGGCCGATTTCGTTCATAAACTAAAAGTGTTATTGAAAGAATTGAGAGAAACCTTAGTTGGCCTAAAAATTATTAAAAGGGTTCCGTTGGCAAATAAAATGGAAATAATAGATAAGGGCATTGTTGAGTGTAATGAATTAATTGCGATTTTTAACAAAAGTGTTGAAACAGCAAGAAATAATAATGACGTAAAAAAATAAGTCGCAGGTATTTAACTTCAGTATTCGATATTCCTTGTTCGATATTCATTATTTCAGATAGATATGATTTTTAAAAAGCACCAACGACTCAGACGCGCCTTTTACTTTTTTCCTTTGCAATTGTTCTTTATGACAATTAAGGAAAACCTCGTCTTTATATTCGTATGGATGCTGTTCTTCGGGTTTATTACACAATCGGTAGCAGGCAAGTATGGTGTACCTTATCTTTTTTTATATCCCGAATATTTTAATAGAGTGGGCTTCAGCTCTTACTTTTTGGTCGGCTTTTCCTGTGGCGGTTTCATCATGTCATATAATGTATCCAGTTATATTATCAATAGCTGGCGCTTTCCGTTTTTGGCAACATTAGAAAGACCGTTCTTTACATTTATACTGAATAACTGCCTTATTCCGCTTGCCTTTATAATAACCTTTATTTGCTGCGAAGTGCATAACCGCGCTTACGATGCGGCCCTTTCGCAAAGCTTGCCCCACCACATGTTTGGCTTTTTGCTGGGCGTTACATGCTTCTTGCTAATCACTATTGCCTATTTCTACCTGTTCGATAAAAACATATTTAAAGTATTTGGCATAGGCCCTAAAAAGGTGTCGAGGGTATCGCTGAAAAAAGAAAAGGTAAGGCTCGGTTTTGGCATGCAGTGGGAAACCGCATCGCACCATGCCGATGTATATGCCGACCGCACCTGGCATATTGAAACCTACCTGGGTGGCAATATGAGCATAAGGCTGGCACGTGGCTACGAGCACTACGATCATAAAATGCTCGAACGCATTTTCAGGCGTAACCACCAAACGGGCGCAATTTTTGAAGTTGTGGCTATTTTAAGCCTGTTGGTGTTGGGTGTGTTTCGCGATAACCCTTTGCTTATGGTACCTGCTGCAGCCAGTGTGTTTCTGTTGTTTACCATTTTTACCATGCTTGTTAGCGCCATACACAATTGGTTGCGTGGCTGGACAACTATGGGCGTAATAGGGCTGCTTGTATTGATCAATTACTTTTCTTCTACCCACTGGCAGTGGTTTGCAGCTAAGGCCTATGGCATGAATTATAAAACTGCTCCGGCTCCGTATTCATTCGAAACATTTAAACTGCTTGGCGAAGATCACCAACTGGTGCAGCACGATAAGAGCCACATGATTGGAATATTGGATCTGTGGAAACTGAAGAATTCGGAAAAGGCCAACGGGTATAAACCACCCATTGTATTTATAAATACCAGCGGTGGCGGTTTGCGTTCGGCCATGTGGACCTTTTATACCCTGCGTTATTTAGACAGCGTATTCAATGGCAAATTCTTTAACCGTGCCGAACTTATTACAGGCTCATCGGGTGGTATGGTAGGTGCAGCGTACTATCGTGAACTTTATTTAGAAAGGCAGAAGAACCAGCCGATTGACCTGAACAACCCCAAGTATCTCGAAAAGATAGGAGAGGATATACTCAACCCTATTGCATTTACCATTGCCACTAACGACTTGGCTTTTCGCTTACAACGGTTTAACGACGGAAAATATAGCTATACCAAGGATAGGGGTTATGCCTTTGAAGAAAAGCTGGATGAGAATACCGATAACGTGCTTAACAAGCGCCTGCGCGATTATCGCTTGCCCGAGGAACAGGCCATGATACCCATGATGTTCATTACCCCGACCATTGTTAACGATGGCCGCAAGCTTATTATATCGCCACAAGGGGTTTCGTTTATGACAAGCTTTGATGTGGACAGCAACTTTAAGTACAGCCCTATGACACAGTCGGTGGAGTTTACCCGCCTGTTTGTAAACCAGGACGCACAAAACCTGTGGTTTACCAGCGCCCTGCGTATGAGCGCCACATTCCCTTACATTACTCCTATAACAGCCCTGCCCAGCGAACCTGCTATAGAAGCTATGGATGCAGGCCTTATAGATAACTTCGGGCTTGAGGAAACCGTAAAATATTCATATACCTTCAGGAAGTGGCTCAGCGAAAATGCCGACCGCATTATTATTATACAAATACGCGATCAGTATAAGCAACCTGCTATTAAAGATAATTCGCCGCACAACCTGGTAGAGAGCTTTACCTTCCCTGTAAACCGTTTTTACAGCAACCTGTTCCCGGTTGAAAACTATAAGGAAGACCGGTTGATGGAATACATGAGCCGCTGGTATAAAGGTAAGGTGAACGTGGTATGCTTTCAGATAGATAATACTGGTACCGATGATATATCGCTTAGCTGGCATCTTACCGACAAAGAAAAGATACAGGTAAAGGGCTCTATGAACCAGCCCGACAATTCTAAAGCCATTGAAGAGCTGAAAACGCTTTTAAAGTAAGGGCCTTTAAATAAGCCGTATTGGGTTGTATTTCATTACCCGATATGAGTAATAGCCAAATTGTATAAAATTTCGTACTTTTAAGGCTTATTTCACGAAATGATATTGGGGGAACGAAATAAAATACCGATTGGTGCGGCCATAGTAATAGTAACTATAGGTATGCTATTCTCATCGTGTGCCAAGAGCGGGGTAGAGCAACCTACGGGCCTGTCATCTTATAACATGAGCGCTTATAACAACAACCAACTGCTTACCTTTAATGCAAGCGCTATTAACCATGGCGATACCATACTGGATATTATAGGCAACTGGCCCACAAACATTGGCAAAACATATGTGTTAGATATTTTTCATATTAAAATATATGTAAAGCTTAAATACCTGGTGGGTACATATAACCTGGGTACCAAGCCCGATGCCGTTTATGGCGCTTATCCTACGGGCTCAAATCCTATAAAGTTCGATTTTTACTATTACACCGATCGTGCCGATACAGGCACTTTGCGCATTACATCCTTCGATTCAGCAACTACTTCTATTTCGGGTACCTTCGATTTTAACGGAGCCAACTCAGCTACTGGCGGTAACATATATATAACCAACGGTTCCTTTACCAATGTTAAAATAAATTAGCAGTAAGCCAATAGTGCAAAAATCATTAGTCGTATAGCGTATTTTTATGCATTAATTGTTTGGCAATTATATAGTTTATTTATATTTATAATTCAAATTTAAACGCTTAACCATGATCAAAAAATTACATCTTTTTATTGCAATTATTATTGCAGGCTCATTAACCGCTCAAACATCAATACCCAATAGTGGTTTTGAAAAATGGAACTATACCAGTTGGTTAGATCCGCAATATTATATCACATCGAATGTGAATAATATAACAAAAGGCTTACCGGTAAATGTAACGCAATCGTCCAGCTCGTATCATGCAAAAATTGCCGTACAAATGACAACAGTTGCCACAGGCAGTGATACATCGGCCGGTTACTTTTTTGATGGCCAGCCTACCAATAGCGGGTTTCAGGGTGGTATTCCGTACAGCCAAAAACCTACAGGCTTGCGGTTTTACTATAAATATACCCGCACAGCTACCGACACAGGCGTGGTGCTTTGCATATTTAAATTAGGGGGTACTACCATAGGCGGGAAGGAAATAAAATTAGATACAGCGAAAAATTATAAGTTGAGCTACACCACATTTAGCTTGCCTATAGCACCCGATAGCATTATGTTTGGCGGCCTTTCATCTATTGGCGCTATTCAAAACACCGATAAACAAATACCCGGCAGTACATTAATTATAGATAGTGTTACGTTTACCGGCGTTACCAGTCAACCGGCCATGCTTAACGGCGATTTAGAAAGCTGGGTAGGTGATACACTAAAAGCGCCGCAGGGCTGGTATATACAAAATAATAGTAGCAGTGTGCTCAGTAACCAAACTACCGATGCCTATACAGGTAACTATGCACTTATAATAAGTTCTGTTCTTCAAAATTACCAAGGTGCCGATTCTACCTTTACGGCTGAGGCTACAACAGGTATAGAGTCAAACAACGGCTTGCAGGGCGGATACCCATTTACACATAAAGTAGATACCATTGAGTTTTATTATAAGTATGCCCCTGCCAACCCTAACGACAGTGCCATTATGCAAGTGGGGCTGAAAAATAGCGGCGTATTTATTTTGTATCGCGATACTATGTTAGCCGCATCAGCTTCATATAAACGTGTGCGGGTACCCTTCTCATCCAATAGTACTCCCGATAGTGTTACGGTAACCTTCAACTCATCAAAAAAATGGAGAACAGGGCCATCCTACACAGGAGCAGTTTTAAAGGTAGATAATGTACGTTTCTTATCACAGGCAGTACCGCCTGTGGCTGCCTTTACCGGTGGCACCGTGGTATGCGTAGGTTCTACTATTAACTATGCAAGCACATCATTAAACGCACCAAGCACAGTAAGCTGGACCTTTGGCGGCGGTTCACCGGGCACTTCGGGTTTAGCAAGCCAATCGGTATTGTATTCTGTAGCGGGCCCATATACTACCAAACTGGTAGTAAGCAACAGTGCAGGCAGCGATAGCATTACAAGTACGGTAACTGTAGTTACAGCGCCTACTATAAAGTTCACAGGTAATACAGCTATATGTTCGGGTACCAATACTATTATTACAGCTTCGGGTGGCAATACCTATTTGTGGAGCACCGGTTCTACCAACGATACCATTAATGTATCTCCGGCATCAACCAAAACCTATTCGGTTACAGCTACTGCCATTGGCGGATGTTCTGCCAGCAATAGCCAGGCGGTAACAGTTACCCAAACACCTCCTGCTCCTTCGGCAGGTAGCAACAGCCCTTTATGTAGTGGCACAACACTTAATTTTAATGCTACCGCAGCAAATGCTACTTCTTATACCTGGACAGGGCCTAATGGCTTTAGTTCGGGTTCGCAAAATCCGTTTATAAGTAGTGCACAGGTTCTGGCTTCGGGTACTTACACTGTTACCGGAACTAATGGAGGTTGCACCGGCCCAATAGCAACAGAATCTGTAACTGTTAATCAAACACCTGCTGCACCTTCGGCAGGTAGTAACGGCCCTATTTGCAGTGGTATAACACTTAACCTTAACTCTAACTCGGTGGGTGCTACCGGTTATACCTGGACAGGCCCTAATGGGTTTAGTTCGGGTTCGCAAAATCCGTTTGTGACAAATGCACAAGTTGTGGCTTCGGGTACTTACTCGGTTACGACATCATCGGCAGCAGGTTGTACCAGTACTTTAGGAACCGTTGCAGTAATAGTTAATCCAACACCTACTGTGTCTGCATCCTATAATCCCAATAACGATACTATCTGTAATGGATCGAATGTAGTTATTACCGCTGCAGGCGGTGGTGCGGGTGCAACGTATACCTGGTCGCCTAATATTGGTTTAAGCGCCACAACAGGTGCAATGGTTACTGCCAACCCAACCGGCGACCAAAAATATACAGTGGTTGCTACCACTACACTTAACTGTTCGAATACCTTAGATACTGCAGTGTATGTAAAAACATGCGTTACGGGTATTGAGTCTTTAAATCAATTGCAACAGGTGGTGGTTTATCCGAACCCAAGCAATGGTGTTTTCACCATTGAAGTGAAAAGTGAAGAGTTTAAAGTGAAAAATGTAGAGATTTACAATATACTTGGCGAACAGGTTTGTTCACCATTTACAATTCACCACTCACAATTCACCATTGATTTAAGCAGCAGGCCAGCAGGTATTTATTTTTACACAATTTATAATACAGCAGGCGAAGCCATTGACCGTGGTAAGCTTATCATTAAGTAAACCGGTTTTGTTCTTTTGTAAAAAAGCCCTGAAGCATATGCTTCAGGGCTTTTTTTATAATGAATGTCAGGTTGTTTAAAAGTAATGCACTATTTTATTACATGTAGTAAACTAATTGGTTATTTTTGTATTGATAGATATAAACGATAAGCGATGAACTATGAATTTAAAACATTGTGGACTCTGTGTGGCTGTTTACTTTGCGTTCTTTGCGGTAAAAAAAACGTTATTACAGCGGAGTAAAAAAAAGTATATAGTACGACATGGAACGACAAAAAACGACATGAGTAAAACTCAAATCACGGTTGACAAAATGCAATTTTTTTCACAGCTCATTTTATTGAAAACCAATAGGTTGATGGTTGACAAAACCTCAAAAGTGTCAACCGTGTTCAGAGGTTTTAGAAATCAAAAAACGGGGACACGAAAACACGAAGCGTGTGCATAAGTGTGCCATTTTTTATTCCCCGATTATTTAATATATATTTGCTATACAAAACCAATCTATAACACACATCATGATCAAAAAAATACTAACCCTTGGTTTAGCAATATTTGCAGGCAGTACTTTATTTGCACAAACCGCAATACCCGGTGGCGATTTTGAAACATGGGATTCTACCTTTTGGCAGGAACCGGCTTTTTACAGCACATCTAATGGGGGCAATAATTTACCCATTGGCGCTCCGCCAAATGTTGTGCAAGCTGCTGCTTACCATGGTAAGTACGGTATTCAGTTAACTACCATAAAACAAGGCCCTGATACATCGTTTGCTTATTTTACCAATTCCACCGGTAACCCGGTGCAGGGGCAGGGCGGCATACCATATAACCAAAAGGCTACCGGCGTTCGCTTTTATTATAAGTGCAGTACAATTGCAAATAAAGATACAGCAGGAGTAATGTTTGTGTTTAAAAAAGCGGGTAGTGTAATTGGTGTATACGAGTATAAATTAGTTGGCAATGTATCATCTTATACGCTTTACAGTAAAACATTCAGCCCTGCTTTGTCGGTAGCACCCGATTCTGTAATTATTGCAGCCATATCATCTATTGGCGCATTACAAGGCACAAGTTGCTATCCGGGCAATTCGCTTACACTCGATAGTTTAACTTACACCGGCGTTGCCAGCCAACCTGCTATGCAAAACGGCGATTTTGAAAACTGGATACAGGATTCATTATATAACCCAGCCGGATGGATTGTAATAAGTACAGCTAACCCGCGTACTACTGATAAGTACACAGGCAAGTATGCTCTTGAGCTCAGATCAGGCGTATCGGTAAATAATGGAGGCCAGGTGCAACCTGGTTATGCCACTACCGGAAAAGAATTGCGTATAAACAATCACCACGATACCCTTGCAGGTGGTTATCCTTATGCAAAACAAATAGATTCACTTATATTTTATTATAAGTATGCCCCTGCCGCTCCCGGTGATACGGCAGAAGTAAACTTGCAGTTCAATAAAAATGCTAAAGTTATATATAACACCGGCACATATATTAGTAACCCTGAAGCTACATATACACGCATGTCGGTACCATTTAACGTAGGTTCTGTACCCGATAGCGTTATAATAGGCTTTGAATCATCAAGGCAGGATAATAACGGTAATGTAAACGCTGCGTATAACGGAACAGTATTAAAAATAGACAGCCTGCACTTTGCCTCGCAACCTATTACTGTAGGCATTATGCCTATTATAGTTGCCGAGGGTATAAAGGTTTATCCGAACCCGAGCGACGGAAAATTTTCCGTTGCAATTACGAATTACGAATTAGGAATTACGAATGTGGAGGTATACAATATACTTGGCAAGCAGGTATGTTCGCAATTTACAATTAACCATTCACCATTTACCATTGATTTAAGTAGTATGCCTGCAGGTGTTTATAGTTTAAAAATAACTACAGGTAAAGGCGTTCAATACCAGAAGCTTATAAAAGCACAGTGATTGATAAGAAACAGATGACAAAAAGCCCTGCAGTTATGCGGGGCTTTTTAATGATAAACAATCAGGTAAATAATGTATATTTGAAATAATAACCACAATCCCTCAATAAATTAAAATAGCCATAATGAAAAAGTACGCAAAATATTTATCGGTTTTATCTGTATTACTGGCATTGGGTTGTAATACCGCAAATGCTCAGAATATAAATACTATGGCCGGCAATGGCACAAGTGGTTATAGTGGAGATGGGGCAGCAGCTACTGCTGCAACCCTTGGAGGCGAAACATTAGGTGTGGCAAAAGATGCAGTTGGCAATACTTATATAGCCGATTATTTTAATAACCGTGTGCGGATGGTTAATGCTGCCGGTATTATAAGCACAATAGCAGGTGGCGGCACAGGCGGAGACGGAGGGCCTGCAACTGCGGCAAGCTTAAACGAGCCCAGGTTTGTAACTGTGGATAAGGCAGGCAATATTTATATATCTGAAAGGGGTAGCAACCTTGTTCGCAAGGTGAATACACTGGGTATAATAAGCACAATAGCCGGTGGTGGTGCAGGTGGAGATGGGGGGGCTGCAACGGCGGCATCGTTAAACGCACCATACGGAATAGCTGTAGATGCATCAGGTAATGTTCTAATTGCAGATCAGTTAAATAACAGCATACGTAAAGTAGATACACTTGGCATTATAACCACCATTGCAGGTAATAGTGCATTCGGCTACATAGGAGACGGAGGGCCGGCAACTGCAGCAGAACTTACAGAGCCATTCGGCATAACCCTCGATGATTCAGGTAGCCTTTATATTGCCGATTGGGGTAATAAAGTTATTCGTAAAATAAATACATTGGGTATTATAAGCACAGTGGCAAAAGGGTTTGACCAACCATTTGACGTGACGGTAGATAGTGCCGGTAATATGTTCATTGCCGATTACCTGGCTTCTTATATTTATAAAGCTGACAAATTTGGTACTGTAACAATTTTTGCGGGCAAGGGCAGTTTTGGATTCAGCGGAGACAACGGGCCGGCTACTGCAGCACTAATAGGCGGGCCAACAGGTATTGCGCGCGATGCTTCAGGTAATATTTACATGGGTGATGCAGGAAATTATCGTGTGCGCGAAATTTATACCCTGCATAAACCTGTGACCAATTTTACTACTGCCGATTCGGTAGTTTGTTATGGAAATACAGTTCAATTTACAGATGAATCGTCAAATAAAATTACCAATAACCCCTCAAGCTGGAACTGGACGTTTACAGGCGGTACACCTGCATCATCTTCTGCACAAAACCCATCTGTGGTATATAATACCCCTGGTACATACAGTGTAAAACTTGTAACTTCTAATGCTGCAGGTTCCGATAGTCTTACAAAAACAACTTACATAACAGTACGCTCGGTGCAAGCTCCTGCATTGACTATTAGCAGTAATGTAAAAGGCGGACTAAAAGTATGTGCAGGTACTGCTGATACGCTTATAGCTAATGCCACAGGTACCGGTCCGTTTAGTTATAACTGGTCAACAGGCCAGACAAATGATACAGATCTGGTTTATCTGGCAAATACATATTCTGTAATAATTACCGATGGTAATGGTTGCAGGAATAATGCAACAGCAACATTGGTAGTTAATGCATTACCTAATGTGGGTATAACTACAGGTACAAGTACAATATGCGTTGGTTCTAATACCACGCTTACAGGTACAGGCGCCAATACGTATGTATGGACAGGCGGGCCTGCTACTGCAAGCTATAAGGTTTCGCCGACAAGTACAACTACATACACGGTAACCGGAACAACTACAGTTACTTCATGCAGCAATACTGCTACACATGTTGTTACTGTAGATGTGGTGCCTATAGTAAAGGTAGTGGCATCATCCGATACGTTATGTTACAAAAATTCAAGTATACTTACATCAAGTGGTGCAGTTAGTTATACATGGGCCCCTTCAACAGGCCTCAATACCATTTCAGGTACAAGTGTAACAGCATCTCCGGGTGCAGGCAGTATTACCTATACGGTTACAGGTACAAATTTATGTGGTAGCAATAAAGATTCGGTTACGCTGAAAGTAAACTCCTTACCATCAGTAATAATAAGTGGTAATTCCGGTTTTTTATGCGTAGGTGCAGATGTGCTCACAGCTATTCCTTCGGGTGCATTGCCGTTTAACTATAATTGGAGTAACGGCAGTACAGCAAATAGCATAAGTGTTACAAACCCCAATACCTATAGTGTAACCGTTAAAGATGCAAATGGTTGCGGCAATACGGCAAGTTTTAATGTGGCCACTGATATTGCACCTGCTACTCCTTCTATATGTATGGTAACGGTAGACAGCACATCTTCAAAAAATTTAATAGAGTGGGATAAGCCTGCGCAGGGCTCTATAGACAGCTTTAGGATTTACAGGGAAGTTGCGTCGGTATATAAACATATTGCAAGTTTACCTTATAAGGCATTCAGCGTTTTTACCGATACTACCAACGGAGTAAATCCTAATATTACATCATATCAATACGAAATATCGGCTGTAGATACCTGCGGTAATGAAAGTGCACTGAGCTCCTTTCATCGCACCATACACGTATCAATAAGTCCTGCTTCGCCTTGTGGCTATAATCTTAACTGGAACGATTATATAGGGTTTAATATAACCCAATACCTTATTTACCGCGACAGCGCTAATACCGGCTGGAAGGTGAAAGATTCGGTAAGCTTTGGAAACGTGGCCTGGAGCGACCCAACCTGCTATGCCAAAAACGATACAATCGGTTACATGGTAGAAGCTGTGAATCCCAGCCCATGTACACCCAGTGTAATGGGACATAAGGCCATTACTGCAACATCTACCCGCAGCAATACCCAGCATAATTTGGTTACTGGTGTGCAGGACTTAAACCCAGCGGTAGCATCTGTATTAGTATACCCAAACCCTTCCGACGGAAAATTTTCTGTCGCAATTACGAATTACGAATTAGGAATTACGAATGTTGAAGTGTATAATATCCTTGGAGAGATTGTGTATTCGTCATCGTCAGTTGGCCATTCTCAACTATCTATTGATATAAGTAATATGCCTGCAGGTGTTTATAGTTTAAAAATAACTACCGGTAAAGGTGTGCAGTACCAGAAGCTGGTAAAGGCGCAGTAGTTTGTAATAAATAAGATAGTAAGAAGCCCTGCAAATGCGGGGTTTCTTTATGTTAAAACAATTTCTTGTATTGCTCAGTATAGTTCTTTTTCAGGAAGTATTGTTCAGCTAAGGATTGGTTATGTTGTTTAGCCTCTGCCGATGGGCGTTTTAACGATGTAAAGTCAACTGCGTTTGCAAGCGAGCCACAGTTATGTTGTTGTACAAATGCACTATAGTCGCCAATATGTTCCGATATAAGTACAGGCAGGCCTGCAGCAAGGTATTCGGCAAACTTAACGGGCGAGCTTACCTGGTTGGTAACAGAGTTCTCGCGGAGCAACAGTCCGTAATCGGCAGCCTGCAGGTAGTTCTGCACTTGGTCTTCAGCAAGCCATTGTTGTATAACCCTGCCGGGGAACTTTTGTGCCAGCGACTTTTCAGCGCCGGGTTTGCAGAGCATAAGTAGCTTTAGTGAAGGGTTTTGAGTAAAGGCCTTAGTAATGGTTTCATCTAGCACTTTAAACGATTGCCAACCTGCTGAAGAACCTGAATAGGCAAGCAGTATATCAGTATCTGCTATGCCAAGTTGCTTACGAAGGGATGTAGCATTTGCAGCATCGTAAGTTGTTCTTACATGGGCGCCTAAGGTACATGGTATAACCGAATGGCTTAGTGCCATGTATTTGAATGAGGTTTTCCAATAGTCGACCAGCTTTTGCGAAACGGCAATACGTGAGTTCGATTGTAGTACGGCTCTGCTTTCCATCTTGGTCATTTCGTTAGCAATAGCAGGGGCTTCGTTCTTTAAATATTCGGTCCATTCTGCGGTGTAGGCGCCACGTGCATCAAAGCATACCTTCCCGAACTTCTCGCTGTCGCGGGCAAGCAGTGTAGCAAATACACCTCGGGCAATAACGTTCTCTTTTTTTAATAGCATTACAGCAACACTTAACAGAAACATGTTCTTCTCCCAATTGGCAATGCCCGGGTACATTGGTAAAACTGTAGAGTTGTGGTAACTTGCTTTTATTTTGCTGCGGTTTGCCATAAAGCCACGCCCCGATATAAAGGCAATCAAATGTACCTTTTCGTGGAAGGTGTCTTCCCAAAAACGGCAGGTATCAATTACCTGGCTTTGGTAAATACCGCCGGGGGCATCGTTAAAGGTGAGGAATACCATATATTAGCTTAGCAGTAATTGTTTTGAATGAGGCCCTTCGCAAAACAGCAAATCTATAATACTCAGGTTAGGTATAAAACCAAATTTTTCCTGGAACACCTGCTGGTACTTTATGTTTTTTGCACAATGCTGCTCTATATAGTTTGGCGCTGAGAGGCTTCTGAGATCGTCGGCCTGTTCGTAAGTTTTTAAGTACTCGGCAGTGTAACTTAGTTTTATCTCGACCTGCATTAGTTTGTTTATGGCATCAAATACTTTGCGGTTCCAGTCAATAAGCAAAGTGGGCTTATAGTCGCCTTTGTATAAGGGCGCAAGCTCATGTTCAAAGTATTCGAAGTAAGGCGATCGGCGGTAAGCAGCCTCTAACGATCGCCAGTGGAGTGTTTGCCACTGTGCTTCGTAACGTATCTTAACATCTTTCAAGGGTGTTTTTACGTGGCGCTTTTCTAAGGGGACTATAAGCTTTAGCGGCCCGTTGGCTCCATAAATGACGCATCGGTTGTAATAGAACTGCTTGTGGAAATGCTCGTGTATATCCCATTGGATTTCGGTATGTGCAAGCATGGCTGCATAATGGGGCAGAGGAGGCAAATAAGCAACAGGCAATATGGCAACAGGGTTCACTCTTTCTTTTTTGCCATTAGTCCGCGTAATACGCCATAAGCAGCAGGTATAAGCGATACCACTATAATTGCTAAAGTAACAAGGCTGAAGTGCGCTTTAACCCAAGGGTTTTCGCCAAGTGCATAACCGGCCCATATAAACAGGTTTATCCATATTAGGTTACCCACTATGCTGAACAATATAAACCTGCTGTACGTCATGCTACCTACGCCTGCAACAAAGGGTGCAAAGGTGCGGATGATAGGCATAAAGCGTGCCGCTATAATGGTTTTGCCACCGTGCTTTTCGTAAAACTGGTGGGTACGTTCTAAATAGCTTTTATTGATAAAGCGCAGGTTCATACTGAATATTTTAGGCCCGAAATACCTGCCAATAAAGTAGTTTGAGTTATCACCGGTAAAGGCTGCAATAAACAAGAGTATAATAAGGGTAGGTGCATTAAGTACGCCCATACTGCCTGCAATGGCGCCTGCTGCAAATAACAACGAATCGCCCGGAAGGAAAGGGGTTACAACAAGCCCGGTTTCGCAAAAAATAATCATAAAGAGAATAAGATATGTCCAGCTTTTATACTCGCCCACTATGGTTTTAAGGGCGTTATCTGCATGCAGCAGCATATCTATCCAGTGCTTAATCTCTTCCATTATATATGATAATAAATAGGTTGCCAAAAATAGCGGATTTTCATTTACTTAGCCCAGTGTTATTGTTATTCCGAAATAATTACTAATATTGCATCGCATTTCCCTCTCAACTTATTAAACAAGCCAGATAATTACCGGGTATACAGTATAGAATTCAGACACGCATTTTTTCCCCACATCTTACTAAGACATAACTCCAACAACATAACTTATTATGTACGACATCGTTGACTTAAACACCAAATCGTTGGTACAACTCAAAGAGATTGCAAAATCGCTTAGGATTACCAAACTAGAAGGCCTTAAAAAACAAGACCTTGTTATTAAAATACTCGAAACCCAGTTAGGTTCATCTGGCGATACCAAAGGCGATCATGTGCCAGAACACAAACCTAAAGTGGGCGCTAACCACCCAAGGGCTTTAGAAAAGAAACACGAAGACACACCTGTATTGCCTGCTTATAACGAACCTGAACCTGCAATGCCTGTTGCCGAAGAACCGGTAAAAGAAGTTGTTGCTGAAAGCGCAGCGCCTGCAACACAAGGCCTGCCCGATTTTATTACGCCTCCTGAAAATACTAATGCGCATAACAGCGGTAGTAATAGCAACACCGGCAATAGCGGTGGTAATGGTGGTAACAACGGCAACAATAACCAACAACAAAGAGAACCACAGTATAACTTCGATAATATTGTAGGCGCTGAAGGCGTATTGGAAATTATGCCCGATGGTTACGGCTTCCTGCGTTCTGCCGATTACAACTACCTCAATTCACCCGATGATATTTATGTTTCCCAATCGCAGATAAAGCTGTTTGGATTAAAAACCGGCGACACCGTTAATGGCTATGTACGCCCGCCACGCGAAGGCGAAAAGTTTTTCCCGCTTACCCGTGTAGACCTTATCAATGGCAAATCGCCGGATGTAGTGCGCGACAGGGTACCGTTCGATTTTTTAACTCCTTTGTTCCCACACGAAAAGTTTAACCTGGCAAGCCATCCTAAGGCTACCTTGTCGAGCCGTATTGTAGATATGTTTACCCCTATAGGTAAAGGCCAACGCGGACTTATTGTAGCGCAGCCTAAAACAGGTAAAACAGTATTGCTTAAAGAAATTGCAAACGCCATTGCCGATAACCATCCGGAGGCATACCTTATTATATTGCTTATTGACGAACGCCCTGAGGAGGTTACCGATATGGCCCGTAGTGTAAAGGCTGAAGTTATTGCATCTACATTTGATGAACCTGCTGAACGCCACGTGAAGATTGCCAACATAGTACTTGAAAAAGCTAAGCGCCTTGTTGAATGCGGTCACGATGTGGTTATATTATTAGATTCTATTACCCGCCTTGCACGTGCTTACAACACGGTATCGCCTGCATCGGGTAAAGTATTATCGGGTGGTGTAGAAGCAAACGCTCTGCAAAAACCTAAACGTTTCTTTGGTGCTGCACGTAAAATTGAAGATGGTGGTTCGCTTACCATATTGGCTACAGCCCTTATAGATACTGGTTCGAAGATGGATGAGGTGATATTTGAAGAGTTTAAAGGAACAGGTAACATGGAGTTACAACTCGATCGTCGCCTGTCGAACAAACGTATCTTCCCGTCTATTGATATTGTATCATCGAGCACACGCCGCGATGATCTGTTGTTGGATAAAGAAAACCTGCAACGTATTTGGGTATTGCGTAATCACCTTACCGATATGACTCCGATAGAAGCTATGGAGTTTTTACGTGAGAGATTGGTTCGTACTAAATCGAATGCTGAGTTTTTGGTCACCATGAACGATTAACAGCCCACCTTGCCTCCCCAATAGGCTTGGTAACGAAAAGACAAAAGCCCAACTCATATTGAGTTGGGCTTTTTAGTTAAAGGGAGATTAAATGGTATAGGGATTATTCTTTAATGATCTTAACATAAGTTCCGCCCGCATTCAAAAAGTAAATACCATTAGGTTGGTCACTTAAATCAATGGACAATTGACGATTAACAATGGACAATTGTAAAGGAATTTTTTCTCCTAATATATTATACGCGGTTATTTGTGTTCTCTCATTGTCCATTGTCCATTGTCCACTTTCAATTGTAATTGTGAATTTTCCGTTGCTTGGGTTGGGATAAACTTTTATTGAGGCATTTTCGCTACTGATATTGTTAATGCCCAGCGGAGAAGTTAGTTGTGTTTCCCACAAGCCTCTGCCAAAGGTACCTGCACGTAATAGGTTACCTGATTGTTGTATGTCGAGCGAGTAAACCATAACATTAGGTAGCCCGGTATTAAAGCTAAGCCAGTTTCCGCCCTGTGTGTTGTCGGTATAAAAAACACCTATATCGGTTCCTACAAATACCCGGTCGTTGTTCGATGTTTCGTCATACACAACACAATCTACCGGTACATTTGGTAAGCCTGTGCTTGTATTGGCCCAGGTAGTTCCGCCATCGGTAGTTTTGTAAACCTTAATGCCCGATGTGTAATTCGAAAAGGTAACCCATACCGTTAGCGGATCGGATGCTTTTACAGCAATTGCAGAAATATAAGCAGATGCTATGGGCAATGTGCCGGTAACATTGGCCCATGTTGCACCTCCATCAGTAGTTTTAAAAAGGAAGGTACCCGGAATATTGTTGTAGCCTGTATTTACACCCATTGCCGCGTATAAGTAGTTCGAGTTCGATGGCGATATGGCCATAGCCATTACAAGGTCTGTTGCTGTTCCGGTAAGGTTATTGCTCACCTTTGTCCATGCAGTGCCCTGATTGGTGGTTTTCCAAATGTCGTTGTATCCGGCGTAAAGCGTGGTGTTTGTGTTTTTATCAATTACATAAGGCGTAACCCATGCACCCGTTACAACTCCGCTATTGGGTGTAATTACAGTAAAGCTTGTTCCTCCATTTGTGGTTAACGAAATTTTTCCGCCGTATGTTGCTGTATATATAGTACTGGCGTTTGTGTAATCAACAATGGTCATCATTCCGTCTCCCTGTTGGTCCTCAGACCATGCACCGCTGTTAAGCAAATTGCTGCCATTATCCTGCACGCCGCACGATACCAATGTGGTGTTTGTTTGTGCGCTGCTGATGTTGTACATTTCCATTATGGTAAGGCCGGCACTCAGGTCGGTCCATGCAGTACCTGTATCAGCCGATTTGAATAAGCCGCCATCGCAGCCTGCTAAAATAGAAGTAGAGCTACCCGGCATAAATACCAGTTTATGAATATCAGAATGTACATAATTTGGGTTGTTATGAAGCGATGTTCCTTTTGATTTGTTTATCCAGGTTGTGCCGCCATTATCCGATGACCAGATGTTTATGCCACCTATAAAAATGGTGTTGGCAAATTTTGGCGATGCTACTAATGCAAGATCGCCCCAGCCTTGCCCGCCTGCAGTTGAGCCAAGCGGTGATGAACCCAACACGTTAGGGCTGTTCGACATTTGTGTAAATGTTACACCACCATCAGTTGATCTTACCAATGCATGAAAACCGGAATTAGCGGAGTCAGACTCAAGTGCATATAGGTAATTTGCATTTGCGGGTGTAACGGCAAGCTGAAGCCTGTTTGTACCTGATGCATTATATACAGCAGTAAATGAACTCCCCGAATCGGTCGATTTGTAAACGCTGCGATAGTTACAAGCATACACAACTGCCGAATTGCCTGGTTTAAACTGTATATCGTAAATGCGGTGCCCCGTCATTGAGTTTGTCCATGTGGTACCACCGTTAAGCGATTTGGCTACGCCGTTATAATTGCCCACCATTATCATGTTATGGTTGTTTGGGTTTATAACAATTTTGTTCATGTAGAAGCCCTGATTGGTTTGCCAGCTTAGGCCTGTAGTTTTCCAGGTAACTCCTCCATCGGTCGATTTCATAACGCCGGTAGAGTAGGTATATATCACATCGCCATCGCCGGTGGCTATATAAATAATGCTTGTATCTGTAGGGTCAATAGCAATATCAGTTACACCTAATGTAGCCAGATAGTCTGATGTGGGTGTCCATGTTGTGCCGCCGTTTGTGGTTTTCCATAAACCACCCGATGGTGAACCTACATAAATGGTATTTGTATCAAGTGGATTTACTGCGACGCAATTCAGCCTGCCTTCTCCACCTTTGGTAGGTATCGATGCAGGGCCTATAGATGTCCATGATGCGCTTAGTAGCGCTTTCTTATCCGTTCTTTGTTTGTCTTGCTGTTCAATTCTGTTCCTTTCTAAATAAGCTATCATCGGGTTAGGCGACTGCCCTGTTGGGCTTACTCTTTTCGATGCAAACCATTCCCAACGCTTATACTGAATATATTCGCCATAAGCGCCATCCTCATCATCGTCCATTTGGTCCCTGTCTGTCATATCGAGACCTTTGGCATTCCAATAGGTGTTGAACGATTTTTGGATCTCAAAAAAACTTGGAGCAGCGCTGTCGGCAAACTTGTTCATCCAGGCTTGTGCTTTGCCTGTGTTTACCGTAATGGCCAGTATAGCTATAATGGCCAGCTTTAACATGTTTTGGGTAGTTGTGTTTTTCATGGTATCAGCTTTTGGGTTTAAATTAACTAAAATTGACAGGTTAAGCGGAGTAGTACAAGCCACACAAGTAATAAACCGATTAAGAGGATGGAAAGCTTTTGATTTTTCATAGGATAAATATTATGGCGTTAATTGCCTCCTATTAATTACAAC
Organism: Bacteroidota bacterium; assembly: GCA_013288345.1. GTDB lineage: Bacteria > Bacteroidota > Bacteroidia > JABEUT01 > JABEUT01 > JABEUT01. The sequence continues at coordinate 133,930 of JABDCA010000003.1, forward strand.
ACGAATGAAAACCCCTAAAGGTTGGGTAGGGTAGTAAAATATTTTTTACAGGCTAAAGATAAGCCACAGAGAAAGATACATCTCCGCTAAGTACCATGCTGTTTGCACCATTATAAAGGGTACAGTAAACTTTGGCATGAATTATTTTGGTGGGCTCGCCATTTGAGTTGGTTTGGTAGTCGGCTACCGAGGTTATTTTAAACATGCTTTTGTTGGGCTGACTGTTGTTATACGAGGTATATAGGTTTCCGCTTGCATCGTGCCACTCTAATACAACATCGGCAAGATTTATAGGGTTGGCCAGCGGAGTTATAGTATTATGGGTAAAGTTGGTATAGCAGGTTGATATGGGTTTTATAGGAAAGTTTTTACTGCTTGTTTCTATTGAATCAGCGCCATCGGCACGCGATAGTGTTACCTGGTAAACACCGGGCCCTGCATAACCGTGCTTATAAACCGGTGCAGCACTTGACGCGGTAGTACCATCGCCAAAGTTCCAGTTAAAGGTTAGTGGGTTAACGCCGCCTACAGTACATGCTACCGATATAGTATCGCCTACTGCACTTGGTGCAAACGATAATTGTACCAAATTGCCCACCTCGCCAAACACTACCTCATCGGTTACAGATGATGAGCAGGCAGCGGTTGATTGTGTATTTAACGATACATAATAAGTACCGGGATGTAAATAGGTATGGGTGGGTTTATGTTGTGTAGATAGTGTGTTGTCGCCAAAATTCCAGCTATAGCTTAAGGCAGTGGCATTGTATAATGAATCAACATATTGAACTGAATACATAGATGCCATGCCAGCGGGCGTTGCGTATGAATAATAACCTATGGTAATGGTACTATCAATTGCAGTTGGTGTAGCGGTAGATGTTCTGTAATCTTTAATGTAAATCTTCAAGGAATTAGGGCAGTTCGATGTGCAGGTACTGCCTCTGAATTCTCCTGTATAGTTATATACACTGTTAGCATCGGTAGTATAGCCTGTAAACATATAGTAATCGTTTACGCCTGCCTGTATGTTGGTTTGCACACCATTAATGGTGCCGTTAAAATAAAAGGGCGGGTTGCCTGTAGTGGTAGATTGTGTTATCTCCTTTTTTTTGCACGAAGCCATTATGAGTGTGATGCTCATTAATAGCCATACTATGTGTTTTGTTCTCATGCCTTTTTATTGAAAAATGTTATACGATACCAATATGCGTAATCCTGTTTCACGTTCAAATTTCTGTTCTGCAAAAACCGAATTGCTCTTTATATCCATTAAGCCAAAGTAAGCTGTAAGGCTTGCTGAAAGCCTGCTGGTGAGTTTTCTTCCGTAGAGTGCCATTACTGTTGCGTTCCAGCTATTAAAGCCATTGTAATAACCTGTTTGCGCCACGGTCTGTTTATTGGTTACCGTAAACGAGTTTTGGTTGTATGTAGTAATGGTGCCCGAACTGTTTATGAGATAAGATAAAGTACCACCTATGCCTATATAATTCTTCTCATCGAGGTTGTATTGCAATTGCAATGGCACGGTTATGTAATAAAGCCACTTGGTAGTTATAGAAGTATCTTTAGCGGTGTAGCCAAAGTCGTAATTGGTATGGCTATCGGTATAGGTGCTCGAACTTAAATAACCAATGGTGTTAAAAAATACGCCCGTATGCACCGACCATGTTGGGTTAATAATATGTGTATAGCCTATACCCACAATAGGGTTAAAGCCTCTGCCTTCGGTAGTGTTGCCATAGCTCCAGCCAGTAACAAAGTTTGTTCCTGCTTCAACCGATAGAACATCTTTTTCAGATGTTCTGGGTTTATCGGGCTGCGGAGTAATTGTTTTTGCTGTGTCGGTTTTTTTAGCTGCAGTGTCTTTTTTAGTTGTAGCAACAGTTTCATTTGTTTTTTGTACTGAATCAGCTTTAGCCTGTGCTTGCTTTTGTGTTGCAACTACTTGTAGCGAATCGGTTTTTGCCTGAGCATTGTTTTGTGAAACAGGCTCTTGCTTTTTGCTTACAATAGCTGCATCATTCTTTTCAGGTACAGTATCAGTCTGTGTTTGCTTCTCAGCAGGCTTGCTTGTTGTAACTACCGCAGTAGTATCGGCGATGGTATTATTCTTTACGGTTTTTTCTTTTTGCGTTTCTTTAGGCTTGACCGAGGCCGACGCAGCAGAGGTATCCTTGCTGTTTATTGGATAATTATCTGTTTTAGCCGTTGAACTCATTTTTACTTTCGGTTCGTTGTTACTGCTGCTATTCGTAGCTAAAGTTACGGTTTTATTTTTTGTTGCCGTAGTTTTTACACTTGCCTCAGCGGGCGAGGTACCTATGCTGCTTTCGTTATTGTTTGTTTGGGTAGTATTGGTTGCCTTATGCTTTGCAGGTATAGCAGCTATATCTGTTGCAGTAGTTTTGCCTTTGCTTTCTTTTATGTCAGATGCTGCCGCAGCGCTGTTGGTTGCTTCTGACAGGGCCGCATGCACCGGGACTGAATCTGCTTTTTGTGCTGTTACTGCATTGTTGTTTTCTTTTACCGATGCCGGATTATTGTTCTTTTTTAAGCTTGTGTCTGTACTTTGTTTAATTGGTTGAATTTGTTTGGTATCGCTATTGTCTGAACTGTTTTTATAAGAATGTAACGCAAAAGGGAGCATTACTGCAATGCCGGCCCCCAAGCCAATAAAGAAAATAATGGCCCACCTTCTGCGCTTTTTCTTTTTACGCGAATCGTCTATCAGTTTCTCGGCATGCTCCCAGTTCTCTTCATCAAAAGGAACTTCCCCTTGAGAGAGTTTGGCGTTGAGCAAGTTTTTTAATTCTTCTTCTTCTGTCATGATGTTGCAGTATTAATAAGCGTAACCATGTTTTTGTATCATATCCCTTAGCCAGGTCTTCGAAAAATTGATGTGCCATTTGGTTGTCCCTACCGACATGCCCAGCATTTCACTTATCTCCTTATGGCTAAACCCATCTATTACAAACATGTTAAACACTTCGCGGCTACGTGGTGGTAGCTTACCTATAAGGCTGTTTATCGAGTCCACGTTCATAGATGCAAGCGCTGTGTTTAATTCCGAATGACTTTGGGTTTCAAAATATTCTTCTACATACACAATATGCTCATCGTGCTTTTTGTTCTTCCTGAATTCATCTATCAATACGTTTATCATGATCTTTCGTACCCATAGCTTAAAAGGTACTTCGGGATGATATTTTTCCAGGTTGCTCAAAATTCTGTAAAAGCCTACGTTAAGTATTTCTCGGGCCTCTTCCTTTGTATTGGTATACCGGCGGCAAATCATCATTAAATAACTATAGGCTCTTTTATACAGCTCGTATTCAGCCCTTCTTTCGCGGTTGATGCAAGCTGTTATAAGGTCAAGTTCTATAGTTTCGATATTCATTTACCGATAGATGCAAAGTATATGGCCTAGTATTACAATACGTAAGAAAGGGGCCAAAGGTTGGGTAGGGTACATGAATAAATATTGTACAGCAATAATAAGGTTATTATCAATAAGTGCCAAAAGTGTTAATCGGCCTATGTTGTTGATTACCAATATTTTTTATGTTTTTTCTTGATGCAGGTGGGGTGTTTGAGTTGTGGGCTATAGCTTAAATAGTAGCTGTTTCCGCATTGCTGACACAAAAATATTTTATATAATTGTAGTAATTAATTCCATGAATCTACAGGCTTGGTATTAATCTATACAAACAAGCTTGGTCAATTATATTATTAAAAACAACGTATTAAGGGGCTTTTCCTTTATTGGAATAACCATAAAATATAGCGGCGTGCAGATAAGGAGTTTTAACTATCTCTTTAAACTGTTCACCTATGGATTTATAGCACTCATCGAAATTGTAAATCTTTAAAACCGTTCCTGCGTAAACCCATACATACCCTTCCCACCATGAAAAACCTTGCAGACTTTGCCAAATACCTGAGAGAAAACCGCTTGAAAGAGTATGTGATCTATTACCTGGAAGTGATGAAAGGGATGGATATTCCTATTATTAAGCTTGTAATTGAAAAAGGGCTTATCAAGGATATTTCAGAAGAAAACTCGATAAACATGACAATGGTTAGCCAGGAAAAGTATTTTAAAACACTCGAAGATGGTACGGCTCTTGCTGTTTCTAAAGTAAGCCTGAAAATGTGGGAGGAAGATAAGTTGCCCGGAATAAATAAACATGAAATACTTCCTTCAGACCTGGTTCTTATATATGCTGCGCAGAAAAAAGCCATTTTTCATTTTTTACCCGACTATACTTCTTCAGCCACCGAAACAGTGGCAGTAGTTCAGGAGTTTGAAGACCTGTTTACCGAAATGCAAAACGAGGCATCGCAAATGCTTTTTAAAATACAAAAAGAGACAGAGATGCAGCTTGAGCTGGCCAATAAAGAACTAGAATCATTCAGCTATTCTGTATCGCATGATTTGCGTGCACCATTGCGTGCAATAAGGGGCTACACTAAAATTTTGCAGGAAGATTACTCTGCCAGTCTTGAAGAAGAAGCAAAAAAAATGATGTATTCGGTTGCAGGAAATGCAGAGCGGATGAGCCAGCTAATAGATGATCTGCTGGCATTTTCGAAAATGGGAAAAAAGGAAATGAACCTGGGTAAGGTTAATATGACCGAAGTTGCAAAAAATTCGCTGGAGACAATAAAGATGGCTCAAAATAACAAGGTTAAGGCAACAGTTACTATAAATGAACTATTACCTGTAATAGCTGATAATGCACTAATGGCTAATGTATTTACTAACCTTATTTCGAATGCTATAAAATATTCAAGTAAAAGTGAGAACCCTGTTGTGGAAGTTAGCTCTTATAATAAAGATGGGGAATATATATATGCAGTAAAAGATAACGGAGTAGGATTCGATATGAAATACTACGATAAGTTATTTGGCGTATTTCAGCGCTTGCACAGTGTTGCCGAGTTCGATGGCACCGGTGTGGGCCTGGCACTGGTTAAGCGTATTGTAACCCGCCACGGTGGCCGGGTATGGGCTGAGGCAGAAATAGGAAAAGGCGCAACTTTTTATGTGGCTTTACAAACAATGAAACAATAATTAAAACCCAACTATGATGAAAAACGACATGGTAGAAATTATTCTTGTAGAAGATAATATTGATGATGCAACGCTTGCAATAAGAGCGCTTAAAAAGCAAAATCTTGCAAATAATCTTGTACATCTTAAGGATGGTGAAGAGGCGATTCAGTTTATTTTTGGAACCGGAGCTTACGAAGGCAGAAATATCAGTAACTCTCCTAAGGTTATTTTTCTTGACCTTAAAATGCCCAAGGTAAATGGCATGGAAGTGCTTGAAAAAATAAAATCAGATAAACGGACTGCGCATATACCCGTGGTTGTTTTAACTTCTTCGGCAGAAGATCCTGATATTAACACCTGCTATTCACTTGGGGCTAACAGCTACATAGTAAAGCCTCTTGGCTTCGACGATTTTACACATAAAATATCAGAACTGGGCCTTTACTGGCTGGTGTTGAACGAACTGCCCAGAAAAGAATAATAAGTAACAATGTCTTTGCGCGAAATTGAGGTTGTGGAGAGAATAAAGGACGAATTAAAACTTGGAGGATATGAAAGAAGAACTAAAAATATTATTCCTGGAAGATAATTACGATGATTTAGCACTCGTACAAAGGGCCCTGCGAAAGTCTAATTTTGTTTTTAATAGCTCGCACGCAAGCAATAAAGAAGAGTTTGTTTCAAGCCTGTCTTCTTTTGGCCCCGATATTATTCTATCCGATCATACATTGCCCCAGTTTGATTCCTTATCAGCGCTGGAAATTGTGAAGGAGCAATACCCTTACATACCTTTTATACTGGTTACCGGCTCAGTGTCGGAAGAGTTTGCCGTAAAGTGCATAAAAGGCGGGGCAGAGGATTATGTATTGAAAAGTAATTTGTTGAAGTTGCCCTCTATAATTGAGAATGCTTTAGGTAAAAAAGAACTGAAGAATGAAAATATTATAGTAAAGAACCTAAATGAAAAACTAAAAAATGCCAATGAGGTAATAGCCCAGAAAAATAAAGATATTACCGATAGTATTAACTACGCTCAACGAATTCAGCATGCCATATTACCAAGCGAAAGGCTATTACAACGGTATTTTCCCCACTCATTTATTTTATATAAGCCCAAGGATATTGTAAGCGGAGATTTTTATTGGTTCACCGAACTTAACGGTAAATTTATTATTGCAGTATGTGATTGTACAGGGCATGGTGTTCCGGGTTCATTGCTTTCTATGATGGGCTATCACCTGCTTAAGAATACCGTACACCTTAAGAATATAGCCGACCCTGCCGGAATATTGAATGAAATTAACAGTGGGTTTAGCGATATTTTTGGAATAGGTACCAATGCCGATGCAATTAACGACGGTATGGATATTTCGGTTTGTTCTATTGATAAAGCGAATTCAACTCTTACCTTCTCAGGGGCTAAGCGTCCGCTGTATATTATCAGGAACAAAGAACTTATAGAAGTTAAGGGCTCTCCGCTTCCTATAGGTGGCGGGCATTATGAAAGACATCCGTATAAAAATGATGAAATAAAGATTGAAAAGGGTGACCGATATTACATGTTTACCGATGGCTATGCCGACCAATTTGGAGGTGAGAACCATAAAAAACTAAAATCAATCGGGCTTAAGAACCTGTTAATTGGCCTTGCTGATGAGCCTGTTCAAGCACAAAAAAAGATATTGGGTGACTATTTCGAAGTACGGAAATCTGCCGATGAGCAAACAGATGATGTGCTGATAATTGGGTTTGACGTAATTTGATTTTTTAAATACCCGGTCTCAATCAATTTCCTTCATCAATTCTTCAGATTTGTTGCGTACTTTTATTCTATGAAACGCCTACACCTAATCTTGCTAAGCTATTTAATTCTGCTTGGAGGTAGTGTTCTTGCACAACAGGAACATACTGAAATAACTCCGGTCTACAATGGCTATCGTCATGTTATCACTTACGATGCACGGAATAACAAGCTAAGTGACATAGAGCAGGAAATCTGGAATGATAAATGGATAGATATTGAAACCGATAAGGCTACGTATAATGCCGCTAATAAAGTAACATGGTCAATTTCTCAAGTCTGGCAAAACTTTTTTACCTACGATAGCCTTAATAATTTAAAAAGCTTTACAAAGCAATACAGATACGATAGCGTATATGTTAATACTGAAAGGCATTTTTACACCTATAGTAGTAAAAATGAAAAGACCAGTGAGATAATCCAGGAATGGAGCAATGACCAGTGGGTTAATAAGTCCCGAAGCAAAATCAGCCATGAAGAACTATTAAACCAAAATTGGGATGGCAAACAATGGGTAAACAGTGACCGGCGAACATATGCCTACGATACACGGGGCAATGTATTATGTCAGTTATCGCAACGCTGGGATGGTAAACAATGGATAAATGTGGAAAGATGGACATACACATTTGATGATAGTAATAAACAGCAAAGCTATATAGATGAGGTATGGGATGGATCGGAATGGGGTCCCTGGCAACCGGTTCGAGACCCCATGCCACATTTGTAAGTGGTTAGACTTCTTCCAATCTTACAAATAATAATGTAGAATTATTCTTTCCCTATTGCGCCTTTAAAGTGGTGGTCGGTGTCTTTAAATAGTACATTAAACGTAGTAAGCGAGCCATAAATACTTGTTAAATATTGTTGTAGCTCCACTTTTTCTGAATCAGTAAGCACTTTATGGGCATTTATTTTTTGCTCCATTACCCGCAGTTTATCGCGCACCATTACAATTTTATGGAAAAAGGTTTCGATGGGTATCTCTTTCGATTGAGCGCTGGTTTCGGCTGGTTTTAATACCAAGGTACCTTTGTTCCATTTTGCTGCCATCGGAACAGTATCTGATGTGTCTAATCTTCTGTTCAATATTCGTTCAAGGGCATCTTCAATATCACTAAGTGTTGTAGTGGTATCAATTGGCACATTTTCAGCGCCCTCTAGTAACTCCAGGTTTTCATTCTTGCTTACAATCTTAGTGCCTTGCTGGGCCTTAAACCATATTACATAGTATTCAGCCTCTACCGAAACTATAACCCCTTTGCCAAAGCCGGGATGCTCAATGCGTGAGCCGGTGTTAAATGTTGTACTCATAGTAATAGCAAATATAGCCGATTTTTAAACTCTACTAGTTGAGAATGGTATATGGGCACAAAGCAAGTTTATTGTGCTATTTCAACAGAACCGAAGGTAATACCCCAAATTGTTCCTTGAAAACTGCGGCAAACTTGCTCGCATTTTCGTATCCAAGCAAACCGGCAACTTCTTTTACTGTACTGGCTTTTTCGGTGAGCAGTTTATTAGCCAACGACATTTGATGATGCCTGTAATGCTGGTATAAGCTTTTATTATGAACTGTCTTAAAATCGCTTTTTAATTTGGTTGGCGAAATGCCAACCTTTTTAGCGGTGTTTTCAATGCCCGGAAATGAGAGAAGTATATTATCCCTAAGGTATTGTTCTGCTTTTTGAATGTACTTGCGGTCGGCGTCAGATAATTTAAACTGATCATCTGCAATAGCTTCCTTATCATATACGTTAAGGTATTGTTTAAAGAAACCGGTAAGCAAGGCTCTTATTTCCTTTTTCTTACTATCATTTATATTTTGTTCTGCCAGTGCCAGAAAATCGCTGTAAAATTTATCACTATCAGTACTGGTATCGGCCATTATAAGATTAGTGTTACCCGATTGGAAGAATTTATCAATACTGCTGTTTGCAAAATAGTTTTTCGATGCTATTTGCTTGCTCATCCATTCATTGGTAAAGTACACGGTTATATTCGTTTCATGGGCGTCTTTAAAATGAACATCGCTTGTGGCGTTACCGGGTTTAAAAATGGTCCATGTTTTATCGGTTAGCACCTGGCCATTTACCAGCATCGATTTGCTTTTAATTGTAGTGGCATGGTAATGCAGGTTTATAAAATTAAAATCCATTGGTAACGACTTATCATAAATGTTCGTCATCTCCAGGTTCTTTTTATAAAGCAGATCGGAAACAAATATCCACAAACCTTCTTCCAATTCAGTATAATACAACTGTGCATGCAGGAACATGGTACTTGTGGTTATTAGCTTCTTTTCGCGCGAATGTTTGCAAAAGGGTACACTGTCGAATGTTTCAATAATGGTGTAGGGCGAGTTGGCCAGGTTAGCCAGATGGAAAAAACCGGCCTTGTAAGTAACTTTATACTTCTGGAATTTGGAAAGCCATTTTTTTACCTGTCCGGCAATTGTCATTTACCTGAGATTTTTTTATTTAGATAAGGTGTAAAGTAACAAAAAAAATGGACCGCCAGTTTAACGGCCCATTTTTATGGAAGCAATAATTTATTATTCTAAAACAATCCGTTTATTCAGTGTTTCTTGTTTAGATACTATGTTCAGTATATAGCATCCTTTTTGCAGGCCGCCTAAATCAAGTTTCAGGTTATGGCCACTTTGTGTTGTGCTGTAAACGGCTTCACCTAAAATATTGGTAACGGTAATCTTCATATCTGTTGCATCAATGTTAGGGTTATTTATATCTACAAAAATAAAGCCTGTGCTTGGGTTAGGGTACACCTTGGTGCTACCTGCAAGCAGGGGTGTACTAATACCGGTAGGCGTAAAGGTAAGTTGTAATGTGCACACACTATCGCAACCGGTACTGTTGGTTAAAGTATCTACATATGTTCCGGCTATAGAAAGTGTATCATATTTGTTTTGCCATAAATAGTAAGCATTAGATGTTGTAATACTATCGGTATGGCTATTGGCGCAGGTAAATGAAGTGACAGCAGTAGTGGTGCCCATATAAAATGTGCTGAACTCAGTTACTGCGAAATCAACTTCCCAATCCTTGTCGGCAGTTATCCATTTTGCAGCAATAGGGCTGTGTGGTATAGCGCGTATGTTTCCGTTGCTGTCTTTATGCAATTGTAAAACGGCCACTTGCATGGTACCGGTTGTGGTATCATTCGATAAATGCTGCCCCGAGGTATTGCTGGTGTTAAAGTTTACAATATCCTGGTAGGTAAAGTACATGCTTAAACCTGCAGGTGCATGAGGGTTTTGTGCATTAACCTGGTTTACCCTTGGTGCAAACTGGCCTGTACCAAATGTTGCAATGGTAGGGTATACAGTCTGCTTTATTTGTGTAAAACCGGGGCTGCCACCTGCAATACTATCTGCAATAGTGAGCATTTTCGAACAGTTATTGGTGTCATTATAGTTTACAGTTAACCCATCCGTTTGGTTAACTATTTTTGAACCCAATGTGCCTGGTGTACCGCTTAACGGGCTTGGCGGATCAACCGAGAAAGTCAGGGTTGAGGTTTTAGCGCCATACTGGCTGTTTACTGTAATGGTATAGGTTTGTGTTGCGGTTGCAACAGCAGGTGTACCTGTAATTTTACCACTTACGAAATCGTAAGATAAACCTTTGGGCAATGGAGGAGTTATTTGATAAGCATAGAACGCCACACGTTTTACATAGTTACTGTTGGTATCTGCTATCCATGTTTCAGGTATACCTGTTGGGTTAGGTACGGTAACAACACCGCAAGGCTTTTGCAGCTTTACACCTAATTGTTTGAAGTCATACATTTGGTTTGTTGTATCGCCTTTAGCTGAAAAAGTGCGATACAAGGCAAAAACAGAATTTGCTGTGGCAAGGTAAACAGCTCCAACTCCGTTGGTATCAATATCAATAGAATGGAACTTCCATTTCAATGTATCGAGTCCTGAAAAGTATTGATAAAAATTTCCACTGGCAGGATTATTACTAACCAGTATGTTTTTATACCCATTGTCGCTAATGAACATTTGGCTATTTTTACCGAATGTAAATCCGTTTATTATATCGAAACTGTTACTTGTGCTGGCGCTAATTTGTGAAGGTGAACCGCTTGAAGTGTCAACTACAGTTATATACCCCGATGTGGCACCCGTAGCAGTATTTGTATCGGCTAAATATAGTTTTCCGTCAGGGCCAAGGCGCATAGCAGATACATTACTGATGTACCCGGAAGGCAGAGAAGTAAAGCTGAAGTCATTGTTACTGGCCGAAGTAAGACGATAAATGTTAGATAAAACGCTATTGGTTTGATCGGGTGCTGCCAGGTAAATACGGCCTGAATCATCGGCAGTAATATTTGTTACATACAGGTAGTTAGGAACTGTGTTAATTGCTCCTTTATAATTTCCATTATAGTCAAAACGCATAATGCTATCGGCGGTGCTTAGTACATAAATAGTGTTATAGTTTTTGCATATACCTTTTTGATGTCCGGTATAAAACGAATCGACTTGTAATGTCATACCAAGTGTTCCACCGGTTATAGCCGGCTGGTAGTTTAGCGCACTGCCCATGCAAACATGCGCATTTATTCCGTTATAGGTAATTACAGGCGGCTTAGGGATTATCTGTTGTATTTCACGGATTCTGGCATTCAATATATCCCCAACAAATAAGGTACCTGAGCTATTACTGGCAATGCCAGGAATAGGAAATAAGTCATATCCATCAGTAAAACCAAATTGAGCCTTCTTACCAATATCATCCTGGAACCCTCCAGTTGTAGCTCCATTACCTGCAATAGTTATAACGTCTCCACCTGAGCTGATTTTTCTTACAGTATTACTTGTAGGCTCAGTAACATATAAGTTGCCTTTGGCATCTATACAAATTCCGGTTGGAGAGTCAAAACTCGCCGATGTTCCGTGCCCATCAATAGTTGCCTCCGTTCCAGAACCAGCAACAGTGCTTACAACACCTGCCGGGGTAATTTTCCTGATCCGTTGGTTTCCTCCATCAGCAACAAATAAATTACCTGAATGGTCTACACATATTCCATTAGGATAGCTAAATTGAGCGTTTGTACCTGTTGCATCCTGGTAACCAACTACGCCCGAACCAGCGAAAACAGATACAGTACCTGTTGTGTTAATTTTATAAATTACACTATAGCCATCTGTAGTGTATAAACTACCGGTTTTATCTATACATATGCCAAAGTAAAAGCCTGAAATTGATAGAGATGCAAACGTTGTAACAATTCCGGCGGTAGTAATTTTTCGGATTGTAGCGGTTCCAGTACCAATATCCGGCAAATATACATTGCCTGTTGAATCGCAGCAAATTCCATAGACACTTCCAAACGATGCCTTATTACCTGTGCCATTGATATATCCTGATGAACCTGAACCCGCTAAGGTACTTACCACACCGGCTGGTGTTATTTTTCGGATTAAAAAATTATTCTGATCGACAACATATACATTGCCTGCTTTATCTGTACATACACCATAGGGGTTAGAAAAACTTGCCGAAGTTCCGGGCCCATCGGTATTGCCATATACTCCGTTTCCGGCAAATGTGCTCACCTGCATTGAATCGGCCAGGGTTTGTGCCTGTAAGTTAATGCCTAAGAGTGTGGTTAAAATAAGTAATGCTCTTTTCATGGGGAGGTTTGTTTTATGTTTAATTATAAAATGCTTTTTATGAAAACGCTTTAAAATTATAAGGGTTTTTTAAAAAAGTATAGCCCGAAACGACATTTGTTTTTTGAGCGACATTTTATAAGAGCTGATATGTGAAACAAAAAAGGTGGCCACTTTAAAAGCTGACCACCTTAACCTGTTATAAGCGTAATAACCTATTCAGGAAAGCCCATACCTTCGTCAATAAGTTTCTGGAGGCTACCTTTAAGATGGCCTGTCCATCCGGGTTTACAACTCTCGTAACATTCGCTTTCAGGGGTAAGGCCCTTATGTACAAAGTCTATCTGGGTTTTCTCGCCCTTTTCTGTGAGGGTATATATCACTTCTGTATTCTTCCACTCCTTTTTAGCTTTTATCCAGCCAAGGTTGCAATCGGTTACCAGCCAAACAACTTTCTTACCGGGAATAAATTCAGATACCCTGAAGTTTACATAAGTATCTCCAAAATGCACCGAGAATTCATCGTGTAGTTTGCCGGCCTTGCCTTTAAAGTTTTTTGCCCACCATAAATTAACCTGTGCAATCCTTTTCAGGGCTTCCTTTGCCGTAGCCTTTACTGTCAACTTATAGCTAAAATCCTGCCCCACAAGGGTCTCATCGGTTTGTTTTTTCATGTTTTTATTTTTAATAGTTCAATTAATCGGGTTCCTAGTAGTGTCCATCCATTGTTGTGCTCGGTAATATCTTTTAACGTAATAAAGCCATCATGTACTAAATGCAGCTCGGTTCCATTTCCTTTCGGAACAAGCGTCCACACAACTTTTGAATTAAAAGGTTTATTGTCGGTCAACGAATTCTTTTGCCATGAATAGGAGAGCCTGGTAAACTGTTTTACTTCCAGCACTTCGCAATGAATTTCACTGCCTTGCTTCCCCATAATTAGGAATTTGTGTCCCACTATCGGTTCAAACTCTGTTTTCCCAAGCCATTGTTCTATTAGTTCAGGTTTAGTAAGATATTCCCAAACTACTTTCGGCGATTGGTTGTAAAACCAGGTATGTTTAATTTCATTTTGCATAGCAATCAATTTTTAGTGAAATACAGTACGTTTATTTTTTTGTTTTTTCGTTTAATAAATTTTCCAGTTTTTTAAGTTTTGTTTCCCAGAATTTATCAAAGTAGTTTATCCAGTTCTGCACTTCATTAAATCCTTCTTGCTTAAGCACACAGTGCCTTTCGCGCCCAATATCCTGTATTGAGATAAAGCCTGCCTTATACATTATTTTTATGTGTTTTGACACAGCAGGCCGGCTCATGTTAAAGTTTTCAGCAAGGGCGTTTATAGTCATACTGTCTTTCGAAAGCAGGTGCATCATGTGCCTGCGGCTTGGATCGGCAATTACCTGGAATGCGTCTAATTGTGCTTGTCGCATATTAACGGTTTTTTAAAAGTTCAGCAACTTTAGCAATGTTCTGTTTCCAGCCTGCATCCATAACAGTAAATATCTGTAGCATAGCGTCATCGGTTGCAAAGCCATGGTGTTCAAGTAATAACTCAGTACCATTATCCTTAGGTACTAAGGTCCACTCCACGGTTGAATCGAGCGTTATTGTGCCTGGCTTAGGTCCGCCTTTCCAGGAGTAGACCAGTTTTTTGTTGGGTACAAGTTCAAGCACCTTACAGTATATTATACCATCGAAATTGAAAGCGGGCATGGGTCTTGCTGTGAATTTAAAATCGTGCCCTACAACTGGTTTAAAATCGTTAGCCATTAACCATTGTGCAATCAGTTCAGGCTTGGTTAAGTATTCCCAAACAGCTTCCGGTTTGTGAGAATAAAAAAATGTTTGTTTAATTGATTTTGTCATAATAGGTAATTTAAAAGTTACGCAAATATACGTAACTTTAAAGTTACGTATATACGTTTAAAGCAAAATGTTTTCAGGGTAGGGTGGTAAGTTACTGATTATTAGAGAGAAAAAAATAGATAGGTGATAGTTGGCTTACTATAGAAAAGTAAAACGGACTTTAGTTTGTGCTACTTAAAGCAGCTGCAGGCTCTCCTTCAGGTTTACGATAAGCAGGGTGCAGGTCACCTTTATGGCTGTTATAGATAGTGGCTAAAAATCCGTAGAGTTCCTCATGCCTTTTTTTGAACTTATCAGGGTTATCGAAAAAGTATTCACTTACAACGGCTAAAAACTCAGCATTGCTGCTAAGTGCATAAGGGTTAATATCTGAATTACCTTTTTCAATCCTGCCCATTTCTTTTTTTATTTCGTGCAACCAAGGGCCGGCAAATTTGTGTGTGATAAGGGCTCGTGGTATACCATCTATAATTCCATCTTCTTTATCGAGCAGGTGTACAAATTCGTGTATACCTACGTTTTCTTTATGTGGCAGGCCATCAAAAGCTTTTACCAGGTCGGGCTTCGATAATATTACAGCGCCATTCATATATCGGTCGCCCACCATTCCCATTATCACTTCCTTGTGCCCTTCGTATCGCCCTGTTTGAAACTCCTCATCGAAACTATTGGGATAAATTAAAATGGTATGTACACCCGGGTAATTGAACTTATCGAAGGCAAATGTAGGAATGATGGCGCTTGCAGCAACCATAATGCGTATGGTGTCGTCAATATCGGTATCAATACCATCAATGGTTTTTGTAGCCAAAAAGCGCTGTATACGTTTCTCGAAAAGCGTTTTGTCGGCATCTTCTAATTTCGAATAGAAGAGTATTTTTTGTGTAAGTATTTCGCGCCACAAACCGGGAATTTCCTCTTTTAGTTTTTCCTCCAGTTTTTTTCTTTTACGCGATACCCTTAACGAAACCAGCAGTGTAATTACAATGAAGGTAATAAGTGTAAGCAGGCCTTGTTCATTCATTGATACCTTACTTAACTATCTTGTTCTTAAGGTCAGTTATTGCCTCACCTATGTTATGCATATCCTTGTTAAAGCCAATCTTAAACTCAGCCCATTTAGCTTTTCCGTCTGCTTTGTATTCATCAAGCCTTCTTTTCATGTCGGAATTCTTGTGGTCTAAAGCTTCTATCTTTCTTTTGTATTCTGCTCTGTCTTCTTGTTTTTCGTCAGCTATACGTGCATTAAACTCGTCTATGCTTTTTTGATTTGCGGTAATGCTGTCATCGGTTTGCTTTCTGTAGGTTTCAATATCTGCTATGTATACCAGGCTGTCTACATCGCCCTTTACAATAGTATCTTTTGTTGTGTTTGTAGTTGAAGCAGTTTGTGAAGAGTTACTGCAACTTGTCAGGGCCATGCCTGCTATAAAGGTTAATGCTGTAAATGTTAAAAGTATTTTTTTCATTTTGTTTGTTTTGGTACGGGTTAAAATTCAAGGGGCAAAGATTGACTATAAGGCAAATAAGGGAGTTATATAACCTGTTTATTATGTTACATCATTCACGCTTTGTGAGATTCACCTATAGTTAAGGTGTAATGCAAAGTGTGACTTATATAAGTTTCTTTTAAACTTCTATAACAACAATACAATGAAGGTATTGCACCTTTGGGGCACATAAAATAATTAATTAGCCTGCTTATATGGATACAACAAGCAACACTATGGAATACTTGCCTATTGCAATAACCGCAATTGTGGCTGGTGGCTTTGTTACATTAACTATGGTTGCAAGCCACTTTGTAATACCTAAACGCAAAAGTGCACTTAAGTACGAAGTGTTCGAGTGTGGTATTCCGTCGCAAGGCAATGCACGTTCGCCCTTTTCTATAAAATATTTTCTGGCAGCTATTTTATTCGTGCTGTTCGATGTGGAGGTAATATTTATGTATCCATGGGCGGTTGACTTCCGTCATTTAGGCACTACAGGCTTCATTGAAATGATATCGTACATGGCAGTTATGCTTTTGGGCTTTGCCTATGTAATACAGAAGGGTGCCCTTAATTGGGGTAAGGAATAATAACACTTATAATGTTACGCAGCTTTCTTATTCTTAAAAAAAGGTGCAATGCACAAAAATGCCACAATAGGGAAGAAGTGCATAGGCACTACCAAACCGGGGAATAGTTCAGGGGTTGTAATATCTAAAGGCAGGCTCATGCTAATAGGGCTTATAATACTAACGAACGATAGCAGAGCAATTACAATGTTCAGAACCCCTTTCAGGTTTTCTTTGTTGAACCTTTCCAGCAAGTAATAACCAATTGCCATTAACATGCAGCCAAATAAACAAGCGCCTGTTAACGAACCAATATTAATGATCTTGTGGAAATCGGTGCCGAGTGCATTTTGATAAATGTTCGAGTAAATAATGGCAGCCGCAGCTGCCATTATTCCCGAAACAATTCCGTGAAGAAATGTTTTTTTTCATGGCTGATTACATTTTGGTTACAGGAACCGAAACATCAATTAGAAGGTTGTTTTCTGCGTGTGCATTCATTCCGCTATCATCTCCTACATGGTAATCGATACGGTTAACGCTGAAGCTTGCTATAAAGGTGTTATTGGTAAATGTAAAAGGTATGGTTACTTCTTTCTTTACATCGCGTATCTGCATAGTTCCGGTTACAGTATACCCGGTAGCTGCTTTGGCAATTTTGCTCGATGTGAAAGTAATAGTAGGATACTTATCGGCATTGAACCAGGTTTCGTTCTTGGCTTTGGTGTTTTTTCATGCCGTTGCCTGTATTAATAGAAGCCACATCAATGGTTAAGTTAAACTTCGATGCATCAAGGTTTTTTTCGTCAAAAGCTATATCGCCCTTAAGTGTTTTAAAAACACCTGAAGGGTCCTTGCTGGTAAACTTTATCGAGTAGCCATCAGCTATCTTCCAGTTTGTAGATGTAATAACTGTAAAGGCAGAGAAGAACAGGGTTGCTGCTACTGCCATGGGGAAAATGATCTTTTTCATTAGGGTTAGTTTTAAATTATAATGCAAAGTTGATGTATAATTGGTTTTTAAAGATTAACCTAGATTAAGAAATGTTATTTCAATGGGATTTATCAGTTTTTAAGAAAGGTATATTCATTCTGTTCCAGCAAAAAATCCATTATCTGTTTGGGTAGCTCCTCCGGCGACAGAGCAAGTTTTATAGCGTTAGATAACCCTATTTCCTTAAACTCATCTTTATCGTCGCTGTATATCACTATCATTTCAAATGCAGCGCCGGGCTTATCATATCGCTTTAGTATTTCCTCATACGAACGGGATACTATAAGCTTCTCAAGTGTTTTGTCTTTTGGTTTATTTATCTCTCTGAAAGTTATGGCTGTAATTATTCCGGTGTTTTCTACCCAGCTTTTGCCTGTAAGGGTTTTGCCGCGCAGGTTTTCATCGTCGGGCGATGAATAGAATATTTGCACCGCAATGGCTTGCCTTAGTGTAAGTTGACGGAAATTATCAGTCATGGTATTAAACTTTAACAATCATTTTGCCTTCGTTCTTTCCTTCAAACAGGTCGAGGAATGCTTGCGGGGCATTGTCAAAACCGTCTACCACAGTTTCGGTATAGGTTAGCTTGCCTTCCTTCAGCCAGGTGGCCAGTTGTTTTATGGCAGCAGGGAACTTTTCGTAAAAATCTGATACAATAAAGCCGCGCATGGTAGCGCTTTTAGTAACTATTATGGGCTGAATGCGCGGGCCCATAGGTACCGTTGTTTCGTTGTATAATGATATAGCTCCACACAATGGTATGCGTGCATATTTATTCAGGTTACCTAATACAGCGTCTGATATTTCACCGCCTACATTATCATAATAAACATCTACTCCTTTAGGGCAGGCGCTTTTAAGGGTTTCTTTTAAATTATTAACGGTTTTGTAGTTAATGGCATCATCAAACTTAAATTTCGATTTAAGCAGTTTTACCTTTTCATCTGATCCGGTAATGCCTACAACTGTGCATCCCAAAATTTTACCTATTTGCCCCACTGTGCTGCCTACAGCTCCTGCCGCGCCTGATACCACAATGGTTTCGCCTGCTTTAGGCACACCAATATCGGTAAGGCCCAAATAGGCTGTAATGCCTGTCATGCCCAGTACGCCAAGGTACAACGATAGGGTAGATGGGTTTTGGTCTATTTTGGTTAACCCTTTGCCATTCGATACCTGATATTCCTTC